>JACCRC010000292.1 GCA_013813765.1 Deltaproteobacteria bacterium
GTACCGCGTCGATCGCCGTCTGAAGTTCGAGCTCTACAAGGACGTGCTCAAGGAGTACTCGACCGTCCTCCTCGAGCACGGCTACCACTCGCTGTTCTTCCCCGGCGGCACGCGCTGCCGCTCGAACATCATCGAGAAGCACCTGAAGCTCGGCCTGCTCGGCACCACCGTCACGGCCTACAAGAACAGCGTGCGCGAAGGCTCGCCGAACAAGCGCATCTACATCGTGCCGGTCACGATCAACTACCGCCTCGTGCTCGAGGCCGAGACGCTGATCGCGGACTTCCTCGCGGAGACCGGCAAGAACCGCTACATCATCACCGACGACGAGTTCTCGCGGCTCGGCCGTATCGTCGAGTTCTTCCGGAAGATCCTCGTGCACGAGGGCTCGGTCGTCGTGCGGTTCGGCCGCCCGCTCGACGTGTTCGGCAATGACATCACCGACGATGGCGAATCGCTCGATCGCGCGGGGCGCGTCGTCGATCCCGCGAGCTTCTTGCGCGGTGCCGACGGCGAGGTTACCGACGACGACCAGCGCGACGCCGAGTACACCCGCTCGCTCGGCCGCCGGCTCGCCGCCGCGTATCCAAAGCTCACGGTCTATCACTCGACGAACCTCGTCGCGCGCGTGCTCTACGACCTGGTCGCGAAGGCCGCGGGCACGCGCGACATCTACAAGCTGATGCGCGCGCCGACCGGCTCGCTCGGGATCCCCGTCGCCGATGCGGTCGCGGCGCTCGACCGGCTTCGCGCCCGGATCTCGGCGAACAAGGACTTCGGGGCGGAGCACCCGCACTACACGGCGCAGTCGTCCGCCTCGAAGGTCGACGATGCGGTGAAGGGGCTCGGCACCTATCACACGCGGGCCGCGGTGGTCCGCCAGGGCGACATCCTCCAGGTCGACGACGTGAAGCTGCTGTACTACTACCAGAACCGCACCGCGCACATCCCTCCGGAGGGAGCGTCGTGAGCACGCGCGGCGACACCGTCGGCATCATCGGTGCCGGCAAGTTCGGCACCGCGCTCGGCTCGGTGCTCGCACGCGCCGGCCGCCGCGTGATCGTCTGGTCGCGCGACACCGCGGTCGTCGCCGCGATCCAGAGTCAGCGCAGCTGCCCGCGGCTGCCGAGCGCGCCGCTGCCCGCACCGCTCGAGGCCACGGCGGATCCGAAGAAGCTCGCGGCGGAGGCGCGCTTTCTCGTGCTCGCGGTGAGCTCGACGAACGTCCGCGAGCGCTCGCGCGAGCTCGGCGACGTGCTCGACGGCAGTCACATCGTGGTCCACGCGATCGGTGCGCTCGCCGCGCCCACGAACGAGCGCGTCTCCGAGGTGATGGCGCAGGGCCTGCCCACGCTGAAGCTCGGCGTGCTCGCCGGGCCCGCGCTCCCCGGTGACCTGGTCGAGGGGCAGTTCGCATCGATGGTGATCGCGTCCACGTTCGACGAGGTCGTCGCGGAAGGCCGCCGCTTGCTGAACGCGCCGCCCGCGCTGCGCATGTACGCGTCGAAGGATCTGATCGGCGTCGAGCTCGCGTCCGCGCTCTCCGGTGCGTACACGATCGCGCTCGGTCTCGCCGACGGTCTCGGCATGGGTGCCGGCGCGCGCGCGGTGCTGATCACGCGCGCCGTCGCGGAGGCCTCGCGCCTCGGCGCCGCCGCGGGTGCCGAAGCGCGCACGTTCGCGGGCCTCGCCGGCCTCGGCAACTTGCTCGTCCGCGCCTCCGGCGATCGCTCCGCGGACTACCTGCTCGGCCGCCGGCTCGCCGACGGGGTGATCACCGCCGACTCCGCTCGCACCGAGGGCGCGCGCGCCGCGCTCGCGGGGATGGAGCTCGCTGGCAAGCTGCGCACGCGGATGCCCGTGCTGCAGGGCATCGCGGCCGTGCTCTCCGGAAAGATCGATCCGAAGGACGCGGCAAAGATGGTCGGCGACACCGTCGCGGTCGAGGAGTAGCGATGCGGCTGGCGGCGGCGTTGGTCGCGCTGGCGGCGTGCCACCCGCCATCACGGCCAGAGACGATCGCGACGCCCGCACCCGGCATCACGATGTCGTTCTACCGGGCCGGCGCGCGGTCCTACACCGTCGTCGACGATCGGCGAACCGTCGAGGTGCGCGGCGGCATGCTGCTCCTCGATCACATCGATCCCGGAGCCGCGCTGCCCTCGCTCGTGATCGAGCCGCTCGGTGGCAGCACGCTCGTCGTCGGTCAGTGCGATCGCGATCACGAGACGCACACGCTCGCGCCCGACGACGCACTTGCGAAGTTCGGTCAGTGGCAGGAGCGCCGCCGCCAGCGCATCGCCGATGGTGATCCAGATCCGGATCCAGATCCGGCGCCCGATGGCACCGTCGACGTGGTCTCGCCCGTCGTGCGCTGCAACGCGAGCGGCGCTCAGGGCCCGCAGCTCGTGCGCATCCTCTACGTCTCGTCGGGCCTCACCTACAGCGCGCAGCACGCGGTCACGATGACCGGCGCCGATCGCGCGACGATCGCGACCCGCTTCGCGATCGCGTCTCCGTCGTGGGGCGGCCGTGCCGAGGTGGTCCTCTTCGAGGGCGTGCCCGGCGGCGACAAGCCCGCCCTCGAGCTCGCGCGCGGCTCGCTCGCGCTCGACGGCTCGACCTCGGTGCTCGGTGCGCCGCCGCGCGAGACGCCCGCGCGTGTCCGCCGCGTCTACGACGGCGCCACGCGCACCGGCGTCGGTGACGCCAGCGATCCCACGTGGGGCCGCGACTCCGTCCAGGCCGTCTGGGTCTGGCTCGAGCTCGAGGGCGCGACGCTGTCTCCCGGGCCGACGCACGCGCACCTCGAGCTCCCCGGCGAGACCATCCGCGACATCGACGTGCCCTCCGCAGGTCGCCAGCACACCCGCACCGGCACGCGCCTCCCGCTCTGGATCGACGATCAGCTCCGCGGCCTCCGCACCCGCGCCGTCGTCGGCTCCGACGGCGCATCGCTCACCGATCGCTTCATGGTCTCGATCTCGAGCACTGCCGCCGAGCCGCGCGAGGTGTGGATCGAGGAGAAGCTCCGGCCCGCGAAGCGCCGCACGCTGAAGGCCGGCTGGCCCACGAAGCCCCTGCTCGGCGCCGACACCGCACGCACAAAGGTCCTCGTGAAGCCCGGCGGCGTCGAGCGCCTCGGGTACTCGATCGAGTACGTTTTCTAGGCAGTTCCTGGAATAATACCGCTCGGTTCGAAACTGGTTGAACCATCCGACCAGCGTGTGATAGCTGCTCGGGCCATGAGAGTCTCAGCCTGTTTCCTGTTCCTGGCTGCGTGTGCGGCGGAGGGTGATTCCGGAACGCGCGCGGCCGACATTCAGTACGACAACGCATCGACCGGGTTGATGTCGACGACGGTCCAGGAGGCCCTCGATGACGTCATCGCGATGGCGCGCGCGACCGAGGAGAAGGTCGATCAGCCGGCACAGCCTGATCGGCCCGCGGTGATCGAGTGCAAGTTCCAGACGGCGAACCTCCAGCTCACGTCGATGCAGGTGATGCCTCACGTCTTCACGTCCCTCGAGTGCGGAGGAACGTTGCCTGGCCCCGAGTACTCGGGTGCGATCTCGAAGTTCGAGACCTGCGGATACTGGGTGTCGAGCGTGCAGGTGATGAGTGCCGGCGAGCCCGATGGCCCGGGTGTCACGCTTCGCGGCAATGTCACGTGCAACGGGCCCGCGAAGTTCGTCGTGCTGTTCCACAAGGTGCGCTCGTGAAGGTCGCGCCGCTGGTGGTGATCCTGGCAGCGTGTGCGGCGGAGGGTGAGTCCGGAGAGCGGGATAGCTCCGGAGCGACGCGCGCGGTCGACATTCAGTACGACAACTCAGCGACGGGTCTCATGTCGACCACCGTGCAAGACGCGCTCGACGACGTCGTCGAGATGGCGCGTGCGACCGAGCAGAAGGTCGAGCGAGCCGTGATCGCGTGCCGGTACGAGACGGCTGCGATGACCTTCGTCATCAACGGGTCTCCGTTGCCGCACGTGTTCACGCCGGCGGAGTGCGGCGGGCGACTCCCCGACGCGGGTTATCAAGGAGCGATCTCGAAGCTCGATGTCGCGACGTGCGGTTACAGGGTGATCGGGTTCCAGGTGATGAACGCCGGCGAGCCCGATGGCCCGGGCATTCTCCTCAAGCAGATCGACAGCAGCGTGTCGTGCACCGCCAGCGCACGCCTGTCGGTGCTGTACTTCAAGCTGGACTAGGCGTCGAGCGGGCGCCGCATGCGCGCGTCGACGCTGTAGCGCCCGGGGCCGTGCGCGTAGAGCAGCGCGAGGCCGCCGATGATGGCCAGGTTCTTCATGAAGTTGACCAGCTGCAGCTTTGCTTCTGCGCCCTCGAGCGCCCAGAAGTTGTGGAACAGCAGCGTCGTCGGGATCAGGAAGAGGATCAGGCCGAGCGACGCGAGCCGGCCGAGGAAGCCGAACGCGATCGCGAGACCACCGGCGACCTCCGCGAGCCCGGCGATGATCGCGAGCGTCGTCGCCTGCGGCAGGCCGATCGCGTTCATGTAGGCCGCGGTGCCGGAGGTGTCGGTCAGCTTCGCGATGCCGCTCACGACGAAGATCGCCGCGATCAGAATGCGGCCGATGAGCGCCGTCGTCGCGCGTGGCACGAGGTGGACAGGCTCATCCGCCTCCTGTTCCAGATTCAGCGGTCGGCCGTATGCGATGCGCTCTGCAAATCCTGTCGTCGCCATGAAGTCCTCCAGAGATGCTGGAGGTGATGCATCAGGCGTGTCAGCGCGCGACGGAGAAGTTCTCAGCCATCACATCGGCGTGATGATCAGCGAGAAGTCGTAGAAGTTCACCGCGCCGGTGAGGGCGGGGAACACCTCGAAGATGTAGTCGCCGGCAGCGAGCATCGGGCACGCGGGCGAGGCGGCGGGGCAGGTGATGGTCTCGTCGTTTCCGAAGCCGCGCGACTGCGCGATCATCATGCCCGTCGCGTCGGAGAGCTTGAGATCGAGGTCGCCGCTGGGACGGTTCGCGAAGGTGATCTTGATCTCGACCTTCGCGGTGTTCGCGGGAACGGTGAACTTGTAGAGGTCGCGGTCCTCGGAATCGGCGGCGCAGATCGCCGCGGTCCCGGTGTCAGCGGTCGTGACGACCGCGGCCTCGGCGACGGTGTTGTTCGGCTCCTTGTACTCGCACTGCTCGGCCGTGTACGGCGCGTCGACCTCGGCGTCGAGGGGAACGGCACTGCTCGAGAAGTCGAGGATCAGCGAGCAGCCACTCGCGAGAAGAGCGATCGCCGGCAACGCGGCGACCCCGAAGCGGCACTCCCGAACCATGCGCTCACGCTAGCCGCCGGGTACGCAGAACGTCAAGAGATCTGGCGGACTTAGCTCACGGGCGTCGCTTGACCGGTGGGGCCACCGACGGTAGGGTGCCCGGCGGCTGCGCCATGTACTTGCAAGACCTCATCTTCACGCTGCAGAGCTTCTGGGCAAACAAGGGCTGCGTCGTCGAGCAGCCGGTCGATGTCGAGGTGGGTGCGGGAACGTTCCATCCCGCGACGTTCTTGCGCGTGCTGGGACCGGAGCCGTGGAACGCGGCGTTCGCCCAGTTCTGTCGCCGTCCATCGGATGGCCGGTACGGCGAGAACCCGAACCGCGCGGGCGCGTACTACCAGTTCCAGGTCGGCCTGAAGCCGAGCCCGCTCCACGTTCAGGACCTGTATCTCGACTCGCTGCGCGCGATCGGTCTCGATCCGGCGGTGCACGACGTCCGGTTCGTCGAGGACGACTGGGAGTCGCCGACGCTCGGCGCGTGGGGCCTGGGCTGGGAAGTCTGGTGCGACGGCATGGAGGTCACGCAGTTCACGTACTTCCAGCAGGCGGGCGGCATCGACCTGATGCCGGTGACCGCGGAGCTCACGTACGGCGTCGAGCGCCTCGCGATGTACCTGCAGAACGTCGACAACATGTTCGACCTGCAGTGGGACAAGAACGTGACGTACGGGCAGCTGCGGCAGCCGTGGGAGGTCGAGTACTCGACGTACCACTTCGAGGAGCTCACGGCCGACATCGCGTTCAAGAACTTCGACACCTTCGAGGGCGAGTGCAAGCGGCTGCTCGCGCGGCCCGCGGGTCCGCTCGTGCTGCCGGCCTACGAGTTCTGCATGAAGGCCTCGCACGCGTTCAACTCGCTCGACGCGCGCGGCGCGATCTCCGTGACCGAGCGCCAGCGCTTCATCGGTCGCGTGCGCGGCATGGCGAAGGCGTGCGCCGAGACGTACGTCGCATCGCGCGCGCGCCTCGGCTTCCCGCTGCTGCCGAAGCACCTGCAGCAGGCCGCAGTGGACGCATTCAACGGGGCAGCGGACGCGGGCGTGAACGCCGGCGCACTCGCAGCGGCGCGCGCGGTCGCTCCGTTCGAGAAGGAGATCGCACATGCCAGCTGATCTGTTGTTCGAGATCGGGTGCGAGGAGATTCCGGCGAAGATGCTCGCGCGGCAGCTCGTCGACGTGCCGGCATTCGTCGAGCTGCGGCTCGCAGCGGCGCGGCTCGAGCACAAGGGCGTGCGCGCGCTCGGCACGCCGCGCCGGCTCGCCGTGATCGTGAAGCAGCTCGTGGATCGCCAGCCGGATCTGCACGAGGAGGTCGTCGGACCGCCGGTGTCGGCGGCGTTCGCGCCGGATGGCACGCTGACGAAGGCGGGCCAGGGCTTCGCCGCGAAGAATGGCGTCGCGCCGGAGTCACTGCAGAAGAAGCAGGTCGCGGGCAAGAAGGGCGAGTACGTCGTCGCGGTGCGCGACGTCACCGGTCAGGATGCGCGCGCGCTCTTGCCGAATCTGCTCTCGGAGCTCGCGGCCTCGATCGCATGGCCGAAGTCGCAGCGCTGGGGCTGGAGCGAGACCACGTTCGTGCGCCCGGTGCAGTGGCTGGTCGCCGTGCACGGCGGCGAGGTCGTGCCGCTGACGTGGGCGGGGCACACGGCGGGTCGGTCGAGCCGCGGCCATCGCTTCCTGTCGCCCGGGCCGATCGAGATCGCGTCCGCGGATAGCTATGTCGAGGCGCTGCGCGGCGCGCACGTCGTCGTCGATCCCGACGCTCGCAAGGATCTCGTGCGTGCGGAGCTGAAGCGCCTCGAGGGCGCGACCGGCTTGCGCGTGCGCGCCGACGAGACGCTGCTCGGCGAGGTGATTCATCTCGGCGAGTATCCGGTCGGCGTGTCGGGCGAGTTCGACCCGGCGTTCCTCGAGATTCCCGAGGAGATCATCGTCACCTCGATGCGCACCCACCAGCGCTACTTCGCGATGGAGCGTCCGAGTGACGGCAAGCTCGCGAACCGGTTCGCCACGATGATGGCGACGATCGTGAAGGATCCGACCGTCGTGCAGAAGGGCAACCAGAAGGTGCTCGCGTCGCGGCTCACCGACGGCAAGTTCTTCGTGTCGGAGGACCGCAAGAAGAAGTCGTTCGACTTCTGGAACACCAAGCTCGACTCGGTCGTGTTCCAGGCAAAGCTCGGCGACAAGGCGCGCACGATCGGACACAAGGTCCGTCGCCTCGAGAAGATCGCGGCAGCGCTCGGCACGTTCGCGTCGCTCGATGCGGCGCAGATCGAGCTCGTGAAGCAGGCCGCACGCGTGTGCAAGGCGGACCTCGCCTCGCTCGCCGTCGGCGAGTTCCCCGAGCTGCAGGGCGTGATGGGCCGGCACTACGCGCGGGACTTCGGACTTCCGACCGAGGTCGCCGCCGCGATCGACGAGCACTGGTGGCCGAAAGGGCAGGGCGCCGCGCTGCCGATCACGCCCGCGGGTGCGATCATCGCGCTCGCCGATCGTATGGACACGATCGTCGGCTGCTTCGCGGTCGGCCTCGAGCCGAGCGGCTCTGCCGATCCGTTCGGTCTGCGCCGCGCTGCGATCGGCATCTGGCAGATCCTGCTCTCACGTCCCGACTGGTCGTCGCTATGGACGCCGCTGTTCGCCGCGTCGCGCGATGCGCTTTCGGAGCAAGGCGTGACCGTCAAGGAGCCCACGGCCGTCGAGGAGTTCTTCCGCGGCCGCCTGCGCGGCATCCTGATCGACGGCGGCATTCCGGCCCAGGACGCCGACGCTGCGCTCGCGCAGGACTTCCGCGATCCGATCGACGCTCGCGCCCGCGCGCTGGCGTGCGCGAAGATCAGCAAGGAGGCGCGCGAGGTGTTCAAGCGCGTGTCGAACATCCTCGACGACGCGCGCGGCAAGAAGCTCGCGATCCCCGACAAGGTCGACGCCGCGAAGTTCGTCGCCGACGTCGAGCGGAACCTCCACGCCGCCGTCGCCGACGCGCAGACGCGCGAGAAGGCGCCGCGCGCGAGCCGCGACTACCCCGCGGTGTTCGATTCGCTCGAGCGGCTGCGGCCCACGGTCGCCGCGTTCTTCGACAAGGGCGGTGTCATGGTGATGGATCCGGATCCCGCGCTCCGCGACAACCGCCTCGCGCTGCTGCAGTGGTTCATCGAGCCGTACCTGCGCATCGCGGACTTCCGCCTCCTGGCAGGTGCCGCGTGAAGCACCTCCGGCAGTTCGGCGGCGGCACGTCAGAAGGGCGCTCGAAGGACAAGATGCTGCTCGGCGGCAAGGGCGCGAACCTCGCCGAGATGGCCTCGCTCTGTCTCCCGGTGCCGCCCGGCTTCACGATAACGACCGAGGTCTGCCGGTTTGCGATGGAGCACGGGGCGGGCAATTACCCCGCCGAGCTGCCCGGCGAGGTCGATGCTGCGCTCGCGCGCATCGAGGAGCTGACGAAGACGAAGTTCGGCGACGCTACACACCCGATGCTGGTCAGCGTGCGCTCCGGCGCTCCGGCGTCGATGCCGGGGATGATGGACACGATCCTGAACCTCGGCCTGAACGACTCCACCGTCGTCGCGCTCGCCAACCAGTCGGGCAACGAGCGCTTCGCGTGGGACTGCTACCGGCGGTTCGTCGGGATGTACGGCGAGGTCGTGCTTGGCGTGACCGCGAAGAGCGAGTCCGATCCGGATCCGTTCGACGAGATCCTCGACGAGGTCAAGAAGCAGCACCGCGCGAACCGCGATCAGGATCTGAACGCGGCCGCGCTCAAGGACGCGGTTGGCCGGTTCAAGGCGAAGGTCCGCGAGGTCACGGGGAAGGACTTTCCCGACGACGTGAAGACGCAGCTGTGGGGCGCGATCGGCGCCGTGTTCCAGTCGTGGAACAACCCGCGCGCGGACTACTACCGAAAGCTCAACGGCATCTCCGCGACGATCGGTACCGCCGTCAACGTCCAGGCGATGGTGTTCGGCAACCTCGGCGATGACTGCGCGACGGGCGTCGCGTTCACGCGCAACCCGGCGACCGGCACCGCCGAGCTCTACGGCGAGTTCCTCACGAACGCGCAGGGCGAGGATGTCGTCGCCGGCATTCGCACGCCTGAGCCGATCTCGGAGCTCACGCGCACGCTGCCCGCGGCGCACGCCGAGCTCGTTCGCGTCGCGAAGCTGCTCGAGGACCACTTCCGCGACATGCAGGATCTCGAGTTCACGATCATGAAGGGCCAGCTCTTCATGCTCCAGACCCGCAGCGGCAAGCGCACGGGCAAGGCGATGGTGAAGGTCGCGGTCGACCTCGTCGCCGAGGGTAAGCTGACGGAGAAGGAAGCCGTCCTGCGGATCGATCCGGCGAAGCTCGACGAAGTCCTGCACCCGACGATCGATCCGAAGGCGCGCCCCACGCCGGTCGGCAAGGGGCTGCCGGCGTCGCCGGGCGCCGCGATCGGCCGCGTCGTGTTCACGGCCGGCGCCGCCGAGGAGTGGGCGAATCGCGGCGAACGCGTGATCCTCGTGCGCACCGACACCTCTCCCGAGGACATCCACGGCATGAAGGCCGCGGTCGGCATCCTCACGGCGCGCGGCGGCATGACGTCGCACAGCGCCGTCGTCGCGCGCGGGATGGGCAAGTGCTGCGTGACCGCGTGCACCTCGCTTCGCGTCGATGCACCGAAGAAGACGGCGATGTTCGTCGGCGGCGGCAAGGAGCTGCGCCTGAAGGAAGGCGATATCATCACGCTCGACGGCTCGACCGGCGAGGTGTTCCTGGGCACCGCACCGCTCGTACCCGCGCAGCTCGCCAGCGAGCTCGGCACGCTGATGAAGTGGGTCGACCGCTTCCGCACGCTCAAGGTCCGCACCAACGCCGACACGCCCACCGACGCGCGCACCGCGCGCAGCTTCGGCGCCGAGGGCATCGGCCTGTGCCGCACCGAGCACATGTTCTTCCAGCCCGAGCGCATCCTGGCGGTGCGCGAGATGATCCTCGCCGCCGACGAAGCGGGCCGCCGCACGGCCCTCTCGAAGATCCTGCCGATGCAGCGCGGCGACTTCGCCGAGCTGTTCCGGGTGATGGATGGCCTCCCGGTCACGATCCGGCTGCTCGATCCGCCGCTGCACGAGTTCCTGCCGCACGCGCAGAAGGACATCGACGAGGTCGCCGCCGACATGGGCGTCTCCTCCGCCGTGATCACCGCGAAGGTCTCGGAGCTGACCGAGGCGAACCCGATGCTAGGTCACCGCGGCTGCCGGCTCGCGATCACGTATCCGGAGATCTACGAGATCCAGTCGCAGGCGATCGCCGAGGCTGCTGCGGAGGTCGCGAAGGAGGGCATCACCGTCCTCCCCGAGATCATGATCCCGCTCGTGATGGTGCCCGAGGAGCTGCGCCGCCTGCGCGCGCTCGTGATCGAGGCGGTCGACCCGATCCTGTCGGGGGCGAGCATCCCCTACACGATCGGAACGATGATCGAGCTGCCGCGCGCGTGCGTGGTCGCCGACAAGATCGCCGAGCACGCGGACTTCTTCTCGTTCGGCACGAACGACCTGACGCAGACGACGTTCGGCCTGTCGCGCGATGACGCGGGCCGGTTCCTGCCGGCGTACCTCGACAGCGGCGTGCTGCCGGTCGATCCGTTCGTCGCGCTCGACCCCGACGGGGTGGGCGCGTTGATCGAGCTAGGCGTGCGAGGCGGCCGTGCTACCAAGCCAAAATTGAAGGTCGGTATCTGTGGCGAGCACGGCGGCGAGCCGAGCTCCGTGGAGCTCTGCCACCGTATGGGTTTTGACTATGTCTCCTGCTCTCCCTTCCGCGTCCCGATTGCCCGGGTAGCCGCTGCAAGAGCCGCACTTTCCAGCGAGAAACCGTCGTGAACAAAGCAACCCTCCACCCCCCGGGCCGGTCGAAGCGGTCACCCATGAGGCTCGTGCCTGTCCTCGGCTGCGCCCTGCTCGCAGCCTGTACTGCTTCCGCAGATGAGGTTCGGCCGCCCAGCGACGAGATCTACTTCCCGACCGGCATCGCGGTGGCGCCGGGCGAGAAGGTGGCATTCGTCACGAGCGCGAACTCGGAGCTTCGCTACGACTCCGGCTCGATCGGCGTGCTCGACCTGGATGCGATGAAGACCACGATCACCGCGTGGCTCGCCCGCGGCGAGATCCCTGGCGGCGACTGTGACGACGAGCTCTGCTGCGAGGTTGATCCAAATAACGCCAAGACGCTCGTGTGCGACGAGTCGCTGTTCTTGAACCGCAACAACGAGGGCGTCCGGATCGGCAACTTCGCCACCGACATCGCGGTGCAGGATCTCGGCAATGGCCAGCTGCGCGTGATCGTCCCGACCCGCGGTGATCCGTCGGTCGCGTGGGCGGAGTGGGACGGCTCGAAGCTGTCGTGCTCGAGCGGAGGCGCGAACGCGCTGTGTGACGACGCGCACCGCCTCTCGTACGTGCAGAACAACTCCGATCTCGCGAGCATCCCCGAGGAGCCATTCGGTGTGTTCGCCGACAGCGCGGGCGAGTTCGCGATGGTCACGCACCTCACCACCGGCGCGGTCACGCTGATCGATTCGCCGAAGAACAGCGACCGCGTGCAGGTCGCCGATGTGCTCACCGGCATCTTCGCTGCGGACCCGTCGAACGGCCTGCGCGGCGCGACCGGCATCGTCGGCCGTCTGCCGAACGCGCCGAACGACATGATCTATGTCGGCAGTCGCAGCGAGGATCGCATCCAGACGTTCACTGTCGGGCGCCCGGTCAACGACGCCCCGCCGTACATGCTGCCCGGCAACTGGTTCTTCCTCGATGCCGTCGGCCGCAACAACGGTGGGTCCTCCGACACGCGCGGCATGGCCGCCTCCGCGGATGGCTCGCGGCTCTACCTCGTCAATCGCCGTCCTCCGACGGTCCAGATCTACGACACGTCGATCGGGCCCACCGGGTTCCCGCGTAACAAAGCACTCGGTGCCACCGACATCTGCCGCCAGGGCTCGACCGTCGCGATCAGTGGCAGCGGCGATGCCGAGCGCGCGTACGTGACGTGCTTCCAGGACGGCCAGGTCTACGTCGTCGATCCGCGCGGCGCGGTCTCGGTCGAGGACATCATCCTCGTCGGGCGCGGGCCGTACGCGGCCGCCGCGGCAAAGACCTCGAACCTGCTGCTCGTGACGAACTTCCTCGAGGACACGATCGCGGTCGTCGACACAGCACCGGGCACGCAAACGCACAACCGTGTCGTGCTTCGCGTCGGAAAGGTGCGTGCACAGTGAAGCGCTGGGTTGCTCTCATCGCCGTGCTCTCCGCGGGTGCGCTGTCGTGCGGTGATACCTCCACCTCGCCGGCGGGCCAGCTCAACCTCGATCGTCCCGTCGGCATGGCGTTCGCGTGCTACGGCGGCCTGCGCATCAACAACGGCGCGACACCGAAGCCGGACGACCAGATCGTGATCACCGCGCAGCCCGCGGAAGCCTGCAACATCCGCTCGCAACCGCACGATCCGGGCACGCCGGAACCGGTGCCGATCGGCCAGGAGGACCTGACCGGGATGGGCGGCGCCCCGATCCCCGGCGCCGCCTGGTACGGCTTCATCCTCCAGTCTGCAACGGGCACGGTGGCGATCGCCGAGTTCGAGACGAAGCCGGTGTCTGCGTTCGCCGGCGGCGACGTGCTGATGCGCGACGCGGACCCGCTGACGCCGGGCAAGAACGGGATCAGCGTCGGCGAGGACCCGATCGCGATCACGCCTGACGAGGTCGGCTGCTATCAGGTGATCGCGAACGCGGGCTCGTGCGATCTCTCCGCGCTCGACATCACGAGCGCGCTCGACACGTCCGCCGACGTGCGCGTGAGCCGCATCACCGTCAAGAACTCGCTCGGGCAGGTCGTGAAGGCGCGGCCGGCCGCGATGGTCGGCGAGCCCGCCGGTGGCACGATCGGAGCTGCGTGCTCCAGCACGCCCACGGGGCTTGTCTATCTCGCGTACCCGAACTGTCACGCGGTCGCCGCGGTCGACACCACGACCGGCATGATCGTTAGCCACATCGACTATTCCACGGGCACGCCGCAGATGCGCGCGGGCGACCTCACGTGCGCCGACGAGTGCGACGGCGGCGGCGGCACGGTCACCGCCGGCATCCGCCCGGTCACGCTCGACCTCGAGCTCGACGCGCGCACCCAGCAGCGGAAGCTCGTGATCGGATCGGAGAACTCGTCGTCGATCACGATCGTCGAGCTCGGACCGGACACCTTGCCGGTCTCGCTGCGCCAGGTCGCGCTCGAGGATCCGACGGGAACGCTCGGCGTCACGTCGATCGCGCTGTCGCCGACGATCGGCATGGGCGGCACGATGGGCACGATCAATGACGACATCGCCGCCGGCGGTGACTTCCAGTTCGCGTACGCGATCAGCACAGACGACACCGTGCGCGTCGCCGACGTGCTCGCGGTGAACCGCGAGTGCGATACCCAGGTAGACCCGCGGCTCATCAACAACGAGACGTCGATCGCGGCGCTGTCGTGCCTCAAGGTCGGCGATCCAGCGACGCCTCGCCGCCGCCCCGGCGCTCGCGGTCCCGGCATCGAGCTGACCGAGGAAGCGATTCCCATCTCGGTCGAGATCTTCCGGTCAGAGGAGATTCCGGCGGATGTCCGCGTCCAGACGCCGCCGAAGCTCGTCGGCTATTTCGGCATCATCACGGCCAGCGACGGCCGTACGTTCGTGCTGAACGTCGATGACGACGACGCCCTCGACATCGAGACCCCGGGCTTGCCGCTCAAGGTGTCGCTGCCGCTCGCGATCGCTCACCAGCTGCGCGACGCGATCGACGACCGCGAGCTGACGAACGTGGTCGTTCAGGAAAACATGCCGCCGAAGACGTTCTGCGACACGAACGGCCCCGACCCCGACGCGCAGAGCGGCAACCTCGGTGGCCCGCGCTCGGCCGGGACGCCTTCGCGCACGGTGCCCGCGGGCGTCATCGCAGCGGAAAAGGTCGGCGCGCTGCCGACGCTCCGCCAGCTGCTGTGCACCGGAGAAGACAAGACGCGGGTGATCAGCGAGCTCGGGTTCACCGCGCCCGATGCCATCCGCGACCTCGCGTATCCCGATCTTCGCACGCTGCGCGATGAGAACTGGACACTGACCTGGGAAGGCTCGCTGTCGCTCGACAGGGGCAACGTCGCGATCGACGGTCCGCCGATCCGGGTCGGTCAGATGCAGGTCGACACCACGGGGTTCCGCGTCACCGACAAGTCGAACGCGTTCTGCGATGCGGGCGTCGAGCAGTTCGATGTCCTCCAGCTGCGCGGCTGCGATCCGTCGATCGGCGATGCAGAGTGCCCGCTCGGGTACACGTGCTTCGTGCACCCGAACAGCCAGGTCGCGGGCATCGGTGCATGCATGCTCGTCGACGAGGCAGACCGCCTCGCGGATGCGTGCAAGGACTTCTTGACCTCGATCCGCCGCTACACGGTCAACCGCACCAAGAGCGGTGAGCTGACGCTCTTGCCGCGCAAGCACATGCTGAACGCCACGCCCGTCGATGGCTGCGTCGACGACAACCAGTGCGAGGCGCTCGCGGACTACGCCGCGCGCAACGCCAGCTCCGCGATGCCGCAGGACGCGATGCAGACCGACCCGCGCACCTACAAGTGCATGGTCGACACGGACCGCGCTCCCATCGGCGGCACCGGCAAGCGCTGCATCGAGACCTGCCAGCAGACGTCGGACTGCGCCACGGGCCGCATCTGCCAGGCGAACATCTGCATGGACTCGGTCATCCCGCCGCAGTCGTGCGTCAACGCTCCGCAGCGCTACGAGCTGCGTGCCGGCGAGGCGTTCACGATGGTCGGCACGCGCTCCGGCTACATCCACTCGACGATCCTCGACACCGCCACCGGCAAGTGCGTCAAGGATCCCGCCGCGAGCCCGTTCGACATCGCGCGGGTCAAGCTGGCGCCGCCCCCGTGCGATCCGAACGCAGATCCTCGCACCGGTCTCTTGCCGGATGGCAGCTACGACGCGAACCCATGCTCGCTCACGGTCGATCACACCGAGACGATTCCGGTCTACATCCCGAACTCGTGCACGCTCAGCGACCCGCCAACGATGATCACCACCCGTCAGGCGCCGGCGATCCGCGTACACACGCGCGGCCCGACGTTCACGATGGTGGACCCGTACCAGTCGGGCGACCAGCGGTGTATCCGCGACCGGCTCGGCACGCTCGGCAAGATTCCGCTCGTGTTCCCCGGCTTCCAGATCACGTGGCGCCAGACCGGTGGATTCGTCCCGCTGACGCTGCCGATCGCCCCGAGCTTCCCGGTCAAGGTCGTGCGCGGCCCGCTGCAG
>JACCRC010000299.1 GCA_013813765.1 Deltaproteobacteria bacterium
GTCCTGGATCTTCGCGGCGACGCGCCCGGTGATCGACTCGGCCGACTCGTGCAGCGTGAGCCCGTGGTTGAAGAAGCCCGTGTACGCCTCGAGCAGCGGCGTGATTCCAACGGCGGCCACCAGATGCCCGTCGGGCGAGCGCTCGATGACCTGCACGATCGCCTTCTCGATCGCGAGCGGCCGATCGATCCGCGTGGTCTGCGGGGGCCCTTCGGACGGCACCCACGTCATCTCGATCGGAACGCTCGCGTGTCGGCACCACCGCACGAGCGCCTGCACGCTCGCCTTCACGAACGCCTCCACCTCCGCATCGGGGACCGCGAGCACAAGCTCCACCGACGTGCCTGCCTGGGTCGCGGTGCCGCCATCGAACAGCTCGTAGGTCAGGTCGCGAAACAGGTGGAGCGTCAGCCGCCGCCCGTCGCGCACCGACTGGACGATCACGACCTCGGGCTCCGGTGCGAGGACCGAGGCGAACCCGATGCCGAACTTTCCGATCTTCGTGGGGGCGGATTCCTTCGTCGAGCGGAACAGGACGAGGAGCTGGTTCTCGAGCGTGTCGCGTGACATGCCCTCGCCGCGGTCGCGCACCGCGACCCCGAGCTTCTGTGCGGCCTGGTCGTGCTCGATCCGGATCTCCACCGACGGTGAGCCGGCATCGATCGCGTTCTGAACCAGCTCGCGATAGAACGCCTTTGGATCCGCGAACTGCCGGATCACATCGCCGACGATGCCCGGATCGCGAGGTGCCTCGGGCAGCTCGTCCACCGCGAGCGTTCGGTACGGGTCCACGCCGGCATGGTAAATCGAATCCTTGGGTGGAACGTTAGAGGCCCACGGATGAGAACCGCGACGTTGACGATCCTCGGCATCGCCGCTTGCGGGCTGGGCCAGACCCGGTGGCAGGCGAAGCCCGAGCAGCTGGCGCCGATGCCCGTGCTGAGCCCGAAGGTGTCGAGCTCGGTCGGCCCGCTCGCGCTCGAGCCCGGCGCCGGCGAGACGAGCTGGCCCGACGTGGGGACCTCACGCAAGATCACCGACTTCCACTATCTCGATCGCCCGCGGATCCACGGCGAGACGACGACGTTCCTCGGATTCGTCGACACGTTCTACGCGCCGCTCACGCCGGAGACGAAGATCGGCTTCATGCAGGCGCATCAGAGTCTCTCCACGCTGGAGAACCTCGCGCCGTACTCGATCTGGAGCGTCACGCTGGCGTTTCAGCAATCGACGCAACGCTTGAACCTCTGCATCATGAACGCGGGAGTGACGGGGCCGTGCTTCCGTGACCTGAAGCCGCGCGCGCCGCGACCGGCGCCGTTCGAGATCGGCGAGGTCAGCCCCGAGATCGGGCTCCTCGCGGTACACGACCTCCGCGATGCGAGCGCGTGGGGCGGATTTGCAGAGGCGGCCCAGGCGCTGGCGAACAAGCGCGGCCTCGTGATCGATCTACGCGATGCGATCGGTGCCGATCCGCGCGCGCGGGCTTCGCGCGGACCGCGACGCGGTCTCGGCCGTGCTCGCCTCGTTCGTCGTGCTCGCCGATCCGCAGGTCGCTGGATCGGCGCGCGTCGACTACGATGCCTCGCGCGACGCACTCGGCGCGATCCGTCGCGCCTTCACGACACCGTCTCAGGGGTGGCAAGACACCCTGTCCGAGTCAACCGGCCTCTCGGCCCGCGACGGTTCGTACGTCGCGTGGCCGACGCCCACACCCGATTCTGTCGCGGTGGCTCGGCGAAACGCTGGCATGGCCGCGTGTTCAACCCGGAATGAGACCGGCCTCGGCCGGACCACGTCCGACCGAACGCGATGGCGAACTGGCAGGTCCTCTCGGTCCGGCTCCTATGCCGACTTCTGGGACAACTCTTAGAGCGGGTACTCGCCGTTGCAGGCATTCGGATTCGACCAGCGGTCGACCCACGAGCCACTCGAGCACTGGTACCAGAGCCCGTCGAACATGCTCTCGACGCATGCATTCTCGGGCATGTCGCGATCGAGCGTGCCGGAGCGGCAGGTGGTGGTGGTCGGCGGCGGCGTGGTTCCACCGCCACCGGTCGGCGCGCTGCCGCCGAAGTCGGTGAGCGCCTGCTGCGCGTACGTCATCCGCTTCGCCTGCGCGCAGGTGCCGCAGCGCTCGAACTTGTTCTGGAAGGCGGTGACCGCCGCGGTGAGCGTGGTCGCTGCGCGGATCTCGGTGAGTCCGTAGCCGCCGACGACCGTCATCTCGTACCAGATGAAGTCGAGCTGCGTTTGCAGCGCCCACTTGTTCGCGCCGCGACCGTTCGCGAACGTCGTGAGGTTGTGGCGGCCGGTGTTGAACCGTCCACCGACCGACCACTGCGCGATGCCGCGGCCCGGTCCGCCGCCGTACTCGACCGCGGTCGGGCGCACGCTCGACTCCTGCATGAGGTTGCCGACGATGCCGGCGGCCTGGACCTTCGTGAGGCCCTTCGACACGAAGTAGTTGAACGCGGTGCGCGCGTTGTTGCCGAGGTTGGCCTCGGAGACGAGCGGGGGGAGATCATCCTCGGTCGGGAGGTCCTGGTCTTGACCGACCATGCAACCGGCTGCGAAGAACGCGATGGCGACCACGAGGCGAGCTGCGAACTGCATGTGACGGGTCTTCGCAATGGTCGTGCCCGCAGCTCTGCAAGCGATCCTGACCACTTGGAGTGCAAACTCGAGGAGGCGCGAGGACTCTCACCACGTGGGTTCGCCCCCTGGCAACCGCCGTCGCGCAGCGAGTTGCACAAGCGCCGACCTGAACGTGGTATCCGCTATAACAGACGTTAGGTCTACCAACCAAGACGTTTGTCCGTTATACCAGATGTCGTGCTGCCCCATCTGACGCGCCTGGAAGACGAGGCGATCTACATCCTTCGCGAGGCCTGCGCCGAGCGCGAGCGGCCCGCGCTGCTGTTCTCCGGAGGCAAGGATTCGATCGTGCTGCTGCGGCTCGCCGAGAAGGCGTTCCGCCCGGCGAAGTTTCCGTTCCCGCTCCTGCACGTCGACACCGGGCAGAACTTCGACGAGGTGATCGCGTTTCGTGATGCGCGGGTCGCGGAGCTCGGCGAGCGGTTGATCGTTGCCGAGGTGCAGCGCTCGATCGACCGGGGCACCGCACGCGAGGACACCGGACCGCGCGCGAGCCGGAACCGCCTGCAGTCGACGACGCTGCTCGAGGCAGTCGCGGAGCACGAGCTGGACGTCCTGTTCGGCGGCGCTCGCCGCGACGAGGATCGCGCGCGCGCGAAGGAGCGCATCGTCAGCGTCCGCGACGAGCTCGGCCAGTGGAACCCGAGCGCACAGCGGCCCGAGCTGTGGTCGGTGCTGAACCTCCACATCCGCAAGGGCCAGCACCTCCGCGTGTTCCCGATCTCGAACTGGATCGAGCTCGACGTGTGGCAGTACATCCAGGCCGAGCAGCTCGCGCTTCCGTCGATCTACTTCGCCCACCGGCGCGAGGTGTTCGAGCGCGACCGCATGCTCTATGGCATCACCGCGGCGATGCGGCCGAGCCATCAGGAACCCGTGTTCGAGGAGTCAGTGCGGTTCCGCACCGTCGGCGATTCGACGTGCACCGGCGCGGTGCGCTCGACCGCGAGCACGATCGAGGAGGTGATCACCGAGATCATCGGCTCCGACATCACGGAGCGCGGCGCGACACGCGCCGACGACAAGTTCAGCGAAGCGGCGATGGAAGATCGCAAGCGCGAGGGGTACTTCTGATGCAGCATGTTACGGATACGCTGATCTGTGCCACCGCGGGCAGTGTCGATGATGGCAAGAGCACGCTGATCGGCCGCTTGCTGCTCGACTCGCGCTCGCTTCTCCGCGACCAGCTCTCGCACATCGAGGAGGCGAGCCTGCGGCGCGGGTTCTCCCGCACCGAGCTCGCGCTCGTCACCGACGGCCTGCGCGCCGAACGCGAGCAGGGCATCACGATCGACGCCGCCTGGCGCTACTTCGCGACGCCGAAGCGCCGGTTCGTGCTCGCCGATACGCCGGGGCACGTCCAGTACACGCGCAACATGATCACCGGTGCGTCGCAAGCCGACGTGGCGATCGTGCTGATGGACGCGGAGCGCGGCCTGACCGAGCAGACTCGCCGGCACCTCGCGATCACCGCGCTCCTGCGCGTGCCGCTCGTGTTCGCGGTCGTCAACAAGATGGATCGTGTCGGCTTCCGCAAGGACCGGTTCGACGAGCTGGTGGGGCAGGCCGAGCAGCACCTCGCGCAGCTACCGTGGGCGACGACCGTGAAGTACCTGCCGGTCTGCGCGCTCGACGGAGATAACGTCGTCGATCGCTCGACGCGGATGCCCTGGTACGACGGACCCGCACTGCTCGAGGAGCTCGAGACCGCGGAGCCGGCACCCGTCGAGCTCGGTGCTGGCGTGCTCTCGGTGCAGTGGGTGATCCGGCCGCAGCGCGAGGATTACGCCACGTTCCGCGGCCTCGCGGGACGCATCACGAGCGGGCAGCTGACCGTCGGCGACGAGGTCGTCGTCGCGCCCGCGATGATCAAGAGCCGGATCACGCGCATCGATCGCCATGTCGGCGACGGCGCGGTTCCGAGCACCGAGCAGTCCGCATCGCGCGGCGCGTCGGTGATCGTCAGCCTCGCGGACGATGTCGACGCGAGCCGAGGTAGCTACCTGGTGTCGGGAACGGAGCTGCCGCCCGAGCTCACGCTGCGGCGTCGCATCACCGTCGAGGTGTGCTGGATGAACAGCTCGCCCGCGGTACGCGGCCAGAAGCTGTGGGTGAAGCATCAGAGCCGTCGCGTCGTCGCGCAGATCGCGGCGGTCACGCACCGCCTCGACGTGGTGAGTGGCAAGGCGGAGGTCGCCGATACGCTCGCGAAGAACGATCTCGGCACGCTCGAGCTCGTGCTCGGCGACGAGATTCCGGCGACCGCCTACGTCGTCGACCGCGCGCTCGGCAGCGTGCTACTCGTCGATCCGACCGATGGCGACACTGTCGGTGCCGGCATGATCGTCGACCCGTAGATCACTTCTCGATGATCGTGCCGTAGTCGCCGACGATGAACGTCTTCGCTCCGGCGATGCCGACGCCGCGCGTCCACGCCGACGAGCCGCTGAGCTGCCGCGTCCAGGTGGTGCCGTTGTAGTGATAGATCTGGCCGTTGCTGCCGGTCATGTAGATGTCGCTGGCGCTGCGGCCGCGGATCGCCTTGATGTCCGCGTAGTCCATCTTCGCCGGCGTCACGACCTCGGACCAGCTCGTGCCGTTGTAGTGATAGACGAAGCCGTTGAAGCCGGCGGCCCAGATGTCGTTCGCCGCGGCGCCCCAGATCGCATGGAGGTGATACTGGCTCAGCGTGATCTTGGTCCAGCCGGTCGCGGTCTTGTGAATCACGCCGCCGTTCTCGGTGACGCCCCAGATGTCATTCGGGCCGAAGCCGTGCAGGCCGTAGACGTGGTTCGTGGTCGCGCCCGAGTGCATCGAGGTCCACGTGGTGCCGTTGTAGCGGGAGAGGTTGCCGAGATAACCCATCACGTAGACATCCGTCGGGCTGCTCGCCCAGATCGCGTACATGTGCCAGGTCGTCGTCGGGATGTTCGCGATCTTCGTCCACGTCGCTCCGTTGTAGTGGAGGATCGTGCCGCTATCTCCGGCGGCGTAGATGTTGTTCGCGGACGTGCCGAACACCGCGTTCAGCGTCGCGTGCGCGGGCTGCGTGCTGTCGGTCCACGTCGTGCCGTTATAGCGGCGAGCGTCGCCATCGCCGACCACCCAGACATCGTTCGGCGCGGCGGCCCAGATCGCCTTTCGGTCGGCTGACTTTGCGGACTGCTCGACCCAGTTGAACGTGGTGCCATTGCCGCGCACGAGGCCGCCGTAGATCGTGGTGAACCACACGTCATTCGGCGCGGCGGAGAAGCCCGCGAGCCCGCTCGGCGTGAAGCTCGGGCCCTGGAGGCCGATCGGGACCGACGCCCATGTGGTGCCGTTCCAGTGGTCGAGGTTGAAGTTGTTGCCGGGCGACCACACGTCGTTCGAGGCGCGGCCCCAGAGCGGCTTGACGCTGCCGGAGTACGAGAGCGAGCCGGAGCCGGTCGTGAACTGCGTGCCGTTCCAGTGCCACGCGGTGCTGCCGTTCGTGAACCAGACGTCATTCGCCGAGTTGCCCCAGATGCTGACGAAGAAGTTGTTCGCGTTGGTCGACGGCGAGGGGACGGCCGTCCACGAGGTGCCATTGAAGTGGAACAGCGAGTTGCCGCCGCCGCCGGCCCACGCGTCGTTCGGGCCCGACGCCCAGAGCGCGTACATGTACACGCTGTTCGACACCGGGATCTGGAACTTGGTCCACGTCGAACCGTTCCAGCGATGCGTGGATCCGCCGTACTCGAGCGTCCAGATCGACGTCGCGCTCTGACCCGACATCCGGATCGGATAGTCGAGCGTCGGCACGACCACCGGGCTCCACGTGCTGCCGTTGAAGCGCAGCATCTGCTTCGGCGATCCGATCGCCCAGACCTTGTCGGGGGCCGCGGCGTAGATGTCGGTGATCTCGCCGTGCGTGTTGCTCGGCACGCGCGTGAGCTTCACGCCGTCCCAGTGGAGCATCGTGCCGCCTTCGCCGACCGCCCAGACATCGTTCGGGCCGGTGCCCGTCATCGCGCGCAGCGTCGCGGGGATCGCGGGCTCGACCGGGCACCACATGCTCTCGCTGCAGCGATTGCCGTCGGTCGGGCCCATGTACATGCCGACCGGCGCTGCATCGAACGACGCATCCGCGGGGGCATCCGGTGCCGCATCGATCGCGGCGTCGGGGTTCGGGTTCGTACCGTCCGGCAGGCTGCTGTCGGCCTGCGTGCCGTCGCTGGTACCGGGGGCTGCGTCTGTTTGCGCCGAGCCTCCGCCACCGCAGGCGGCGATCGAGACGAGGAGTGCGAGGCTGGCGTGGGTGCGCATGGCCCGCGGTCATACGACGGCTGCGGTGCGCGCGCACGGCAAACTTCGGCTCAGCGTGGCTCTGTCGCAGCCTTGTAAAGAAATTCGTCGACGGCGCCGAGGATCTCGGAGTTGTCGGTCTGCCGATAGCCGGCGAGCGCAGCGGCATATGCCGGCACGCGCTCGAGGAAGCGCGGCAGCACATCCGGATCGTCGAGCGTCAGCGTGGCCATGCCGTAGCCCTCGCGCTCGAGGTACTTCGCGTTGAGCCACTGCTCGAACTGGCCTTCGAGCGGAAGCGCGAGCATCGGCTTGTGGAGGAACACCGCCTCACCCATGAGCGTGAAGCCGCCGCCCGCGATCACGGCACGGCAGCTCGCCAGGTCCGCGATGAACGTCTCCTCGGAGAACGGCATGAACCGCAGCTGTCCCTCGCGCAGCTCCTCGGTGATGCCCGGGCGCATGCCGTAGATCCGGCACTCGACGCCCGTCGCGGCGAGCGCGCTCTGCAGCGCCGCATTCGGTCCCGACTGATAGATCAGCAGGTGCTCCCCCGCGCTCGGTTTCGCAGCGAGGATCTCGGGCCGCAGGATCGGCGGGAACAGATACGTATGGTCCTTGCGCGGCGGCGGGCGGAAGAACGACGTGATGAAGTACGCGGCGCATGACGGCAGCTTCGCCTCGATGAACGCCTTCGTGAGCTGAAACGAGACCTGGTTGCCCTCGATGATCTCCGCCGGGAGCTCGCAGCGGTGGATCACCTGCATGTTGTCGATCGAGAGGATCGGCAGGCGGTGCGTGCGGCCGTAGTAGTAAGTCCACGACTCGAAGTCGCTGATCACCACCTCGGGCTCGAACGCCGAGATCAGATCGAAGTACGCGGTGATGTTCGTCGGGACGCCCATCACGCCCTTCAGCACGTTGGACCACAGCGTCTTGCCCGGCCGCACGCGGTTCTCCTCCAGGATCATGTGAAACCCGTGGATGGTGTTCACGCCCTCGAACCGCTTGCCGAGGAAGGCCGCCGCGCGCCCCGACACCATGATCTCGATCTCGTGGCCCGCGCGGATCAGGTGCTCGAGCACCACCCGCGATCGCATCGCGTGCCCCATTCCCTCGCCGGTGACCCCGTACAGGATCTTCATCGCCGCATACTATCCGCAGGTGCGACGCCGCGTGTGGTCCGAGACCGTCCCGTACGACGAGCTCGTTCGTTCCGAGGTCGTTGACCTCGTGACACGTCACCGCCTCGATCTCCTGCTCGCGGTCCGCCCGTGGCAGCTCGCGGAGGTCGGTGACGTGGTTCGCCGGTTCCGCGATCGCGGCGTGTTCGTCGGCCTCTGGCCCATGCTCGCCGACGACGACGGGCGCTGGGTCAACGCCCGCTCGACGCCCGCGTTCATTCCCTTTGCCGACGCGGTGCTCGACGCCGCTCCGGAGGCCGACGAGCTCATCCTCGATCTCGAGCCCGCGAAGGCGCAGCTCGAGAAGTGGAAGGAGTGGCGGCCCACCTGGCGACAGACGCCATCGCCCGGCCGCTACGCCGAGGCGCGCGAGGAGCTCGTGGAGGCCACGCGGCGCTGGCACCGCGATCGCCGGATCACGACCGCCGTCTTGCCGCTACTCGCGTTCGAGCTCCGCGGCGAGTGGGTGCAACGCGCAGTCGGAACACCGGCCACCGCGCTCGACGTGGATCGCCACAGCGTGATGGCGTACACGTCGCTGATCGAGGGCTGGTCGCGCGGGCTCATCGATCGCCGGCGCGCCGAGACCATGCTCTCGGTGTGCGCGCGGCTCGCGCGGGTGCGGTTCGGCGCGCGTGCGGCGCTCTCGCTCGGAACCGTCGGGGTGGGCGCGTTCGAGGACGAGCCCTCGTATCGCTCGCCCGTCGAGCTCGCGCGCGACGTGGCGATCGCGATTTCGGCGGGCATCGACGAGCTCTCGCTGTTCGATCTCGGCGGCATGCTGCGCCGCCCGCCGGCGCACGCGTGGCTCGAGGCCTTCGGCGCCTAGCCGAGGAAGTACTTGATGAAGATCATGACGGTGATCAAGAGGACCATCACCGCAGCGAGCGCGATCAACCCTTCCTGATCGGTAGGGCCTTCCTGATCTCGGGGCTCGGTCACGAGGGCAGTGTACAGCGGTCAGCGGGGCGCTGCGAGCCAGGCGGTCGCCTCGGCGTGTCGTGCTCTCCAGCCGTCGCCGGCCTTCGCGAAGCCGTCGCGCGCCGCCGTCGCGAGGGTCTGGGCACGGGTGCGATCGGTGGCGGAGCCGTCGCGCCACAGCGCGCGGGCGAGACCGAAGCGGGTGCGCGCGAGCTCGCCGGCATCGCCCTCCGAGGCCTCGCGAATCTGCAGCGCGCGCTCGAGCGCGGTGCGGGCGGCGGCGAACGAGCCGAGGCCGAGGTGGGCCTCACCGACGCACACGAGATCGTAGGCGAGCTGCGGATCGTCGGGGGCAGTGGCCTCGTCGAGGGCGAGCGCGCGGTTGCAGTAGCGGATGGCTTCCGAGAAGTCGCCGCGGCGGGTGGCGAGCTCGCCGAGGTTGGAGAGCGGGATGGCGAGGTTGCCGTGGTCGGGACCGAGGCGTGACTCGTAGATCCGCAGCGCGGCTTCGAGGTGCTCGGCGGCGCCCTTCACATCGCCCGTGTCCATGAGCAGGCCGCCGAGGTTGTTGTGCGAGGTCCCGACGTCGCGGTGACCGGCCCCGAGGACGGCGACCCGGAGCGCGAGCGCTTGCTCGTAGGCCTTCCTCGCCTCCGCGTACGCGCCCTGGTGGAAGCGGACGACACCGAGGTTGTCGAGCGAGTCGGCGATCTTCGGGTGGCCCTCGCCGAGCGAGACTCGGCGGCGTGCGAGCACGTCGCGGTGCGCCTTCTCGGCCTCGGCGTAGTTGCCCCGCGCGGAGTGAATCATGCCGATCGTATTCCGGATGTCGACGGCCTCCAGATCGTCGCCGGGAAGGAGCGCGATCGCGCGCTGGGCCTCGCGGAGTGCAGGCTCGTGCTCGCCCTTCGCCGACCAGATCGATGCGCGGGTGTGCGC
>JACCRC010000303.1 GCA_013813765.1 Deltaproteobacteria bacterium
ACGATGCTTCTACATCAAGGAGCCGGATCCTGACTAGGCACCGACGGTGATGGCGTCGGATCCGCCGGCCATCATCCAGCCCGCCTCGAAACCGTGCGCTCTCCATCGACGGAGATGCTCCCTAACACCCCCACGAGGCTCCCGAGAAGCGGAACGTCACGCAGAAAACCCTCGTCCATGAATTGGTCGAAGGTCGCCTCGGACAAGCCAAGCAAGACCTCGCGACTCACCGGAGAACGGACGAGCGCGACGATGGCGCTGCCTGGTTCGACATGCTTAGGCATCCGGCTATTCTCGATAGTTCACGTTGAGGTGGCGCTAGGTTGCTGCGAACCGACCCGTGACTTACTCTCGCAACGTCATGTTACGCGGGTTGGGCATCCGGAATTTCAAGGCCATGGTTAGTGTTGGCGATCCGGATCCCATTCGATTCGAGCCGATCACGATGCTTGCCGGACCCAACGGTGCGGGCAAGTCGACGTTGCTTCAGGCAATTGATCTCCTCGGATGGGTGGTTACGTCGGGGATTCAGGGATTTCTCGAAGCTCACGGCTGGGAATATGCCGATCTGCCGCATCTCCGGTCAGCGACGTCAAAGTTTGGTGTCAGCGCCCATCTCGTTCTTAACGGTGTGGAGGTCGCGTGGAACTTGACCCTTGGTGCTCGCCGCTACCCAGGCATTGTTCACGAGACTGTGAGTGCACAGGGCAGAGTAGTGATGGAGCGCCGCGGCCGTGACATGTGGCGACTGGATGAGGATACGGGAGATAAGGAGACGGTTCGCCAAACGCTGACCAGCTCATGGCTGTCTGCCGTTGATCGCGAAGACGCGCACCGATTTCCCACCCTTCTCAGTCTCGCGGAATGGGCACGAGGGATCCGCGGTTACTTCTTCCTTGATCCCGTGAAGCTGCGCACTCCCAACCGAGGAGCTGCCGACGAGATCGGAATTCACGGAGAGTTTCTTGCGCCGTTTCTCGCTCGCCTCCGGAAGAGCGATCGTGATGCGTTCAAACGATTAACGGACCGTGTGCGAGCGCACTATCCGCGGTTGGTCGAGCTCCATCCAGTCAAGTCGGAATTTGGATGGACACATCTCGAAGTAACGGAGCGCTGGAACGGCGAAACCGCACGGTTCAACGCTCGTCAAGTTAGCGACGGCTTGCTGCGATTGATCGCTGTTGCCGCAATGCACGAATTGCCGGTTGTCCCAAGCCTGTTGCTTCTCGATGAGATTGAGAACGGCCTACATCCCCGATTGCTTGCTGGATTCCTGCAGATGCTTCGCGAATTCGTCGGCGAGCGAAAAGGTAGGCTTCAGGTGATCGCCACCACACATAGCCCCATCACGTTGAACTACTGCGAAACGCCGCGTGAGGTCTTGCTCGTAATGCGGGGGTCAGGCGGTGCGGTCGAGATCATGTCCCTTGAGAAAGCGAAGAACTTTCCGAAGCTGAGTGCCTATTTCGACCTAGGGGAGCTTTGGTACAACGTGGGTGAGGAGAAGCTGCGGACGTGACCGAGGACGAGAAGCGTCCTTGCTGTCGCGTGTTTCTGGTCGGCGAGGGGCCGTGCGACATTGGAGATCTAGCGGTGGAACCGACGTACCGGGACGCTGATCACCACCGCGTTGGGTTCCTTCGTCCGCTTCTGACGACGCTTGCGGAGCCGCACTTTGAGCTCGAGTTCGACGGCCAGAAGATTGCGCACATCCCAAAGGTCCCTGCCAAGCAGGGCAAAGCGTTCATGCGCAGGAAGATCGCCCAGGCGCTAGTCCTGGCAACTCAGGCCGACGCCGACATCCTCGTATTCGCTCGCGACCTCGATCGACAGTCTGGGACGAAGGCAAGTCGAGTGGAGCGGCGAAAGCGGCACGCCGCTATGCTTGATGAGCTTCGAAGCGACATGCAAGAGGCGATGGATGCCGACGCCGATTTGCGGCGGATCGCTGTGCTCGTGGCGATACCAGTACGCATGATCGAAGCGTGGGCCCTCGCGGACCGCGATGCCCTCGCGGCCGTTCTCGACGGTGAACCTGAAGGCATGCCGGGCGGATCTCCAGAGGACTACTGGGGTGATGAGGACGACCCGGACAGCAATCACCCCAAATGTGTCTTCAAGCGCGTGCTGAGCGAGGATGCGAGCGCTGAACTACTGGGGCGCATCGCCGAGTTGGTGGACCCTGACGAGCTTTCCCGGACGTGTCCAGATAGCTTCGCCCCGTTCCGCGACGATGTTTTGGCGCAAGTTGAGATCTGCAGGGGTCCCCGGAAAGGTCGGTTGAGAGATGGTGCCCGATGAAGACGCGCCCCCAGCTGACGAGTTGGAGGATCGTACTTCTGTCAAAGCCCCGTCCGAGGCCACGGCTGAAACGCGAGCTGAGGCGCAGCCAAGCAACAGGCAGGAGCGCGACGCTGCCGCGGCGGAGGAGCTCCGCGTGAAACATCATCGCCGTGGCGCGTACCACGAGGCCGGTCATGCGGCCGCACGCTGGGCGCAGCTTGGTGACTACTGCAGCATCGAGTTGGAGGCCGACGGAACCGGCTTCGCTCAAGGTCCAGACTCTGGCGATATCGAGAAGTTTGACCGGGCTCGTATCGAGGCGGAGATCCGCTTTACGATCGCCGGGCCTGTCGCTGAAGCGACCAGCGCGGGGATCCCGGTCCAGTTTGTTTGGTACGGCGGCGCTGGGCAGGCCGACGTTGTGAAGCTCACCGATCTCCTCGATCGCGCTTGTGCTCAGGGCTGGCTCATTGATCGCGAGCAGGAGGCGCAGCGATACGGCGCGGAGACCGAGGAACTTCTACGCCAGCATTGGCCATTCGTAGTCCGTCTCGCCGAGGCCCTTCTATCGAGTGGCCGCGTTAGCGCGGACGAGATGCGACAGCTCTCCCGTGCTCCATGATCAGCGGTTCCCACATAGCTGCAGCGTGAGCTACTAGCGTCATGGAAGCGCTCTAAGGTGGCGGTCTAGACGCTTCTTGATTTGCTTCTTGGGCTTTTCGATTGGCGGAGGTTGCAGCTTCGCGAGCAAGAATTGCGTCACGCGTTCCTGGCATTCGGCGAGGTGCTCGATTGAGAGATCGATGTAGCCCGCAGTGACCGAGCCGCGGGGCGGCCGGTGATTCGTCAGTACATCGATCACGAACGGTGAGATCCCTCCGACCTCGACCAGCGCGCTCGTATACGTGTCGCGCAGCCGGTGAGGAGAGGGCAGGATCCGTTTGACCTCACCCTTGGTCCGGCGCTGCTGCTTGCCCTCAATCAGGTGCACGACGGCACCTGCAGCGTGCGGCTTCTGCCCCAAGGCATCGCATAGCGCGCACGGCTTCTCCTTGAGCGCACGGGTGGGGAACACCCAACCACCATCGCCCTCAGCAAAGACCACGCGGTTGTCGGACCGGCGTCGTTCGAGAATGCGAACGCACTCCGAGCTCAGCGGGATGGTGAACGCGCGCCCCTTGCCGCCTTTGGGATTGGGGCGATGAAGCTTCCCCTCCTCGAGATCCACGTGCTCCCAGCGCACTGTCGCCGCATCCATGCGACGCAAACCCGTTAGCAGCAGGAACACCTGGTAGTCGCCGCGGATGCCGGGTCGCGTACCGATTCGCTTTCCGTTCAAGACGATCGGTTCGATCGAGTTCACGGTCTGCAGCCACGCCGGGAGGTTCGCCCACGGAATCGGCTCCTGCCGGCGGCGCTCCTTATTCCAATGCACGGCGATCGTCGGGTTCGCAGGCAGGTCGTGCTCCCTGAGAGCCGTATTCCACGCTGCGCGGATGTGCCGCATCACGCGGTTCGCGAGGTATGGCCCGTGCTGGTTGGACATCTGCTCGTGGAGCGCGCGGCATTCCGAGCGTTCGATCGTCTCCAGCGGACGGTCCATCCACTTCGCCAGGTACTTGTCGCGCTCGCGGGTGATCGTCGCGATGCTGGACGCCGACGCTCGATCGGCGCGCATCCGCGAGACGTGCAGGTCGAACGCATCGGAGAGGGTAGGGCCGCCCTCGCGTTTTCGGAGCTCGAGGCTTGGATCGAGGCCGCCGGCGACGCGGCCGAGGATCTCCTTCGCGCGTTGCCGCGCGGCCATGACCGTCCAGGGCGTGCCGTCCTCTCGGATCTCACCACGGCGACCGATGACCTGCCGGCGCTTCGCACCGTTCGCACGGTAGTTCGCGATGAACGTCGACAGCCGGCGACCCACGACGACACCGAAGCCCGGAACCTCGTCATCCCAGACGATGAGCTGCGCCTTGCCTGCGGGCAGCGCGACGCGGTCGAGCGACTTTTCGTTGAGCCGAAGGTTCATGGCGTCCGCCGGTGACTAGAAAGCAGACCCTAGGCGCTGCCAAACTAGTCACCAATTAGTCACCAAGAGGAACATGGCAGCCCAGACGGGTCAACCGCGAAGCCTAAGGTTCTCAGACGACGAATCGACTCTAGTCACCAGATGCCCGCGACATCTAACTACTAGATGCGATGAAACCCGAGTTCTTTGCAAGCCGAGGGTCTGGGGTTCGATCCCCCAATCCTCCACGTCGTTAGACCATTCGAGTCGGCGTTTCGTCGCCAATCAGTCGCAAGCCGGGAAGGGTTTCCGGTACCCATCCGACAAGGGTTCGAGGTCCTCGGGCAGCGAGTCGATCTACTCCACGTGAGGGCCCCAGAACTCATCGTGAGCCGCCGAAGACGCCTGGTTCGCGTTCGATCGAGGTGCCGAGACGGGCGAGACGGCCGTCGGCCGCTTCATGGTTGATGCCGAGCTGTCGGCGGGCGAGCGCACGTTTCTGTCCGCGTGCCGCCGATCGACGTGCCCCAGGGCGAGGCCCAGCGCAGCACCGCCTCCTTCGTCTCATCGGGGCGGGTGTTGAAGCAGATCTTCGCGCGTGGGGCGCCTTCGTGCACGACGTTGATCAGTCGTTCGAACAGCGAGAAGTAGTCGGGATCGTGCGGATGCCCGCGCCGATCAACACGACGTCGTACGAGGTGGCCGCGAACCATTCACGCACGACGGTCTCCGCCGTCGCGCCGAGATCGGTCAGACACCACGTCGCGTCGAAGCCGATGTCACGCAAGGCCCTGCTGGTGCGCCATCAGTCCGGTCCGGACCTTGTCCGCGTTCATGTCGGGCATCGACAAGAAGTCGATCAGTGTGGGTTCGATACCGATGAGCAGGATGTACTTCATGCACGCGCGAGCAGCAGGCTGAAGTTGCCCCGGTTCCGTGGACACCCAAAGACTGGAGTGTCCGATGCCGAAGAAGCCCCCACCACCTTCCCCGTACCCGCCTGAGTTCCGGCGCCGCATGGTCGAGCTCGTTCGCTCGGGCCGT
>JACCRC010000308.1 GCA_013813765.1 Deltaproteobacteria bacterium
CCATGTTCGTGAGGTTCATCCGGTCGACGACCTCGATCAGCGGGATGCGGATGCCGCGGCCGCCCTGGATCAGGCGGTAGCCGATCGGCCGGTCGATGCCGGGCATGCGGCGATGGCCACCGGAGAAGATCAGCACTTCGTTCGGCGGGCAGATGTAGATGATGCGGGAGATGATGAAGGCGAGCAGCAGGAGCGTGCCGACGATCGCGACTCCACCGACGAGAAGTAGGTTCTGCATGGCGTTCTCCTCAGCCCCTCGCGGAGCCGTTGGGGTTGGTGGTGCCGGTGATGATCTTGGCGATGTCGACGCCGAGCGTCTTGTGGACCTCGCCGAGCAGCTTGCCGACCGTCGCCGGATACGCAGCGGCGTACGCGGGCATCGTTGCGCCATCTCCGCCGTCGATCAGGTTCACCTCGTTGACCTTGAGCCGGCTTGCCGCCTTCGCGACGTCGCCGAAGATGTGATCGAGGTGCTGGAGCACGAACATGTCCATCGCCTTGCCGCCGCTGTCCTTCCACGCGCCAGCGACTTCCTGCAGTGACCTCGCCATTGCCTCGCCATCGGCGGCGATCGGCGCGGCCTGACCCGCAGCGTGCAGCTCGCGCACCTGCGCGTCGACCTCCGCGGGAATCGTCACCTCGGCTTCGAGGCGGAGCTGCTCGAGCTCGCCACGCATCTTCTGCAGCTCGAGGTCGGCCTCCGCGCGCGCCTGCTGGCCCGCGGCCTCGGCGCGAACTTCTTCGGAGCGGGCCTCGGCGTCGACCTCCGCCTTGATCTGGCGGAGCTCGTTCTGCTTGCGCTGCACCGCGCCCTGCGCGTTCGTCATCGCGACCTCGCCGCGGGCACGTGCGCCGGCCTCGGCCTGCTCCGCCTGGCGAACGGCATCGGACTCGGCGACCTCGGCGGTCCGCAGGATCTCGGCGATCCGATGGCGGCCGATGCTCTCGAGGTAGTTCCGATCGTCAGCGATGTGCTGGATCTTGAGGACGTCGAGCTCGAGGCCGAGCTTCTCGAGGTCGGGGTGCGCGCTCTTCTCGAGCTGCTTCGCGAACTTCAGGCGATCCTGGTTGATGTCCTCGGGCGTCATCGTCGCGCACACGCCGCGGAGGTGACCTTCGAGCGTCTCCTTCACCATGCGTGCGATCTCGGGACGGCTCTTGCCGAGGAGCTGCTGGATCGCGTTACCGACGAACCGCGGGTCCGTCGAGATCTTGATGTTCGCGATCGCGTGCACGTTGAGCGGAATGCCGCCCTCGGAGTACGCGCCGGTGACCGCCATCGGCACGGAGATCAGCGAGACGTCCATCTGGTGAACGGTCTCGACGACCGGGACCCGCATCCCGCGTCCACCGAACACCACGCGATAGCCGACCGTCTTGCCGTCGGGAGTCTTGTGCTTGCGACCGGAGAAGATCAGGATCTCGTTCGGCCGACAGATCCTCAGCAGATACCGGTAGAGGATGATGAGGAGCAGCAGCACGGCGACGCCGGCTCCAACTCCTCCAAGGATTTCGGGTGGGATCTTGTTCATCATGACAACCTCCTGTTGGACACACCACGACCGTGAGCGCAGCGCGCCCACCGCCAGCCTGACGACTCGACTCGACCTCCCGGTTCCCCCCGGGAGGGACGACGCTACATCTCGGCCTTGGCGACGAGCAACGACCCGCGCTCGCCTTCTGCGACGACCAGCACGGGCGTGCCCGTGGGCAGCTCGGCGGTCTCCTCGTCCTCGACGAGGTTCGCGACGTAATCCTCAGCGCTTCCTTTGATCTCGACGCGCACCTTGCCCGGCTTACCGGGACCGACAGGGAGCATCAGAGTTCCGCTGGTACCGACGAGCTCCGCCGCCTTCACGTGACTCGAGACGCTGTTCTTGTTGAGCGAGCGCACGACGGCGACGGCGATCGCACCGGCGAGCCAGCCGACGACGCCCGCACCGATCGCAGAGACGATCGTGCTCGATCCGAGCGCTTCGAGCGCGAGACCAGCTCCGCCACCAAACGCGAGCAGGAACACCCAGAACCGGAGCGAACCAACGGGCGCCCAGCCGAGGCCGACGTCGGCGTCACCGCCACCACCGCTGTCGGTGTCCTTGCCGCCCATCACGATCGACGCGACGAGCAACGTGACACCGAATGCGACCGCTCCGAGATAGATGTGGTTCAAGCGACTCCCTCTGTGATTTCGATGCTTCCACTCTGATGACGGTTGCCACCCCGCGCAAGGGAATCCGACAGTGACATTGCGATGGCGGAGCAACGCGTCAACGGGCTGATCTCCGCCGGTAAACGGCCAGATACACGATCGCGCCCAATGCCGTCATGCCGAGACCCAAGGCCGACGGGCCCGGTGCTGTCACGACGGTGTTCACGAGCAAGAGCGTCGCTAGCACGACGAACACGACCGGCACGACGGGGAACCCGGGCACGCGGAACGGTCGCTCGCGATCGGGCTCGCGCTTGCGCAGCAGCAGCACCGACCCCGCGTTGAGCGCGTAGAACAGCCACGACGCGAACACGACCGCATCGGTAAGCTGATCGAACCGCGCACTCAGCGCGAACACGCATGCGAGCGCGCCCTGCACGAGCACCGCGACCGCCGGCACCCGCGCCGCGTTCAGATGCGCGAGGCGCGCGGGCGCGAGCCCGTCCTTCGCCGCCGCATACGGCACGCGCGCGCCGGTGAGCATCGAACCGTTCATCGCGCTGATCGCGGAGATCGTGATCGCGATCGCGAGGAGCGCCTGCGCCGGTCCGCCCAGGAACTGCGTCGCCGCCTTCTGCGCGACCGACGGTGCATCGGGATACGCGGTGGAGCTCGCGGTCACGATGTCCCCGAACGGCAGCGCGCGGAAGTACCCGATGTTGACGAGCGCGTAGATCACCAGCACGCCGAGCGCACCGCCGACGATCGCGCGCGGCAGGTTGCGCTCGGGATCGCGGACCTCGCCGGCAGCCATCGGGAGGTTGTTCCAGCCGTCGTACGCCCACAGCGCGGCGAGCACGAGCGCACCGAACGCGCCAAAGCCGGGCCACTCGCCGCTCGTCGTGACGCGGCTCCAGTCGCCGGGCCCCGTCAGCGCGCCGATCGCGATCGCGAGGATCATGATCACCTTGAGGATCGTCAGCACGGTCTGCAGCCGGCCACCCGAGCGCACGTTCAGCGTGTTAATCAGCGTGAACACGAGGATGATGCCGAGCGCGAGCGGCACGGCGTGACCCGCGAGCGGTTCGGGCAGTACCGGTCCGAGGAAGGTCGCGCTACCGACCGCGTACGCCGCGATCGATCCGGGCGTCGCGATCCAGAACCGGTTCCACGCGTAGAGGTAGCCCATCAGCGGGCCGTAGCCCTTGCGGAGATAGACGTACTCGCCGCCGGCCTGCGGGAACATCCCGCCGAGCTCGGCGTACGTCATGGCACCGGCGAGCGAGAGCAAGCCGGCCACCGCCCACGCGGCGAGCACGACCGCCGCGGAGCCGCCGAGCTGCGCCATCACCGCGGCCTTGAGGAACACGCCGGTGCCGATGATCGTCCCGACGACGATCGACGCCGCTGCCCAAGGTCCGAGCCCGCGATCGAGGTGGCGGTCGTCGCTCACTTGCGGCGCGCGGCGATCCACTCGCGAACGATGTCGGCGAGCACGGGCAGCGTCACCGCGCCCGCACCGAGCACGACCGCGTGGAAGCCCTTGATGTCGAACTTCGCACCGAGCTTGCTCTCCGCTTCGGCGCGCAGCTTCATGATCTCGATCTGGCCCACCTTGTACGCCAGCGCCTGACCGGGCCACCCGATGTAGCGATCGACCTCGTTCGAGATGTTCGCCTCGGTCAGCGCCGTGTGCGCGCGCATGAAGTCCTCGGCCTGCGCGCGGGTCCAGCCCATCGAGTGCAGACCGGTGTCGACGACGAGCCGCGACACGCGCCACGCGTCGTAGCTGACCTTGCCGATCCGATCGAGGTCACCGGAGTACAGGCCGAGCTCGTCGGCGAGTCGCTCGGTGTAGAGCGCCCAGCCCTCGACGTATGCCGTCGAGCCGTCGAGCTTGCGGAACGCGGGCATGGCACCGAGCTCCTGCGACAGCGCGATCTGCGTGTGGTGACCGGGGATCGACTCGTGCCAGGTGAGCGCCTCGAGCTCGAACCGCGGCCGCGTCTCCGGCTTGTAGGTGTTGACGAAGTACTCGCCGGGCTTCGAGCCGTCGTAGTGCGGTTGCCGGTAGTAGGCGATCGTCGTGTACGGGGCCTCGTACTCGGGGATCTCCCGCATGATGCAGTCGGTCTTCGGCAGCGACGAGAACACGCGTGGCGTCGCCGCCTTTGCACGGTCGAGCGCGCGCTGGGCCGTCGCGAGGATCTCCTCGCGCGACGTGAAGTAGAGCGACTTGTCGGTGCGGAGCTTGGCGATCGTCGCGGCGAGGTCGGTGCTGCCCAGCACCTTGCGGCCGAGCGCGGCGAGCTCCGCATCCGTACGCGCGATCTCCGCGAGGCCGAGCGCGTGCAGCTTCTCGGGCGACAGCGGCAGACCGACGTGGCTCGCGATCGTCGCGCGGTAGCATTCCGCACCGTCGGGGAGCCCCGACAGCCCTTCCTTCTCGGTGCGCGCCTTCGGGCGGACCTCGTCGCGCAAGAAGTCGCGGTAGCGAACGAACGCGGGCACGAGCTTCGTGGTGACGACATCGCGCAGCGAGGCGTACTCGCGATCGCGCACGCCCTCGGGCCACGGATCGGTGCCGCTGACCGTCGCCCACGACGGTTGCGTCATCGCCCACGCATCCACGCCCTTCTCCAGCTCCTGATCGAGCTGGTCGATCGCGCGGCGCACTTTCTCCGCCGAGGCGACGCGGCCGTGCGCGAGCCCGATGCGGAGGTTCGCGATCGTGTCGTCGATCAGCAGCGGGCCCTGGCCGAGCCGCGTGACGAGGTTCACCGCGTCCTCGGGCTTCTTCACGGTGTGCGACTCGACGAGGTACGAGAGCTCCCCGAACACGCTGCCCCCGCCGCTGTCGACGGTCCACTCGTGGAACTTGCACTGCTCGACGCCGACCTCGGTCATCAGTCGCTCCTGCAAGAGCGCGTGCGTGATCTTGTCGTTGCCGGAGAGCCGGTCGCGGTAGATCCGGCCGAGCTGCACGATCAGCGCGGCGCGCTCTGCCTCCAGCTTCGCGATCGAGGCGACATCGCGCCGCGCGAGCTTGTCGTCGTAGCGATGGTCGCCGAGCGTGGTCGCCCACGTCGGTGACCAGCGCATCAGGAACTCCCAGTGTGCCGCGACGACCGTCGCGAGCGTGCGATCGGTGATACCTGCGACCGCATCGGCGGCGAGCGGCGACTTCGCGACGGGATCGTTCACGCTCGTGCTCCTCGACGTTGGGCCACAGCTGACGACGATGCACGACGCAAGCGCCAGCCAGCTCCGGGACATCCGCATGCCGAGGTTGTACCGTCGCCAGCGTGCAGGTTCACCTGTTCGACGGCACGTACGAGCTGTTCCGAGCCTGGTTCGGGGCCCCACCGGCCGAGCACCAGGGCCGGGAGGTCGGTGCCGCGCGCGTGGTGCTGCGCAGTCTGGCCGGGGTCCTGGGTCGCGGCGTCGTGACCCACGCGGGAGTCGCGTACGACCACGTCATCGAGTCGTTCCGCAACGACCTGTTCCCGGATTACAAGACCGGCGAGGGTATCGACCCGCGGCTGTTCGGGCAGTTCGAGCTCGCCGAGCGCTGTGCCGCCGCTCTCGGCTTGCGGGTGTGGCCGATGATCGAGTTCGAGGCCGACGACGCGATCGGAACCGCGGCAGCGCGCATGGCGAAGGAGCCCGGCGTCGAGCGCGTGGTGATCGCCGCGGTCGACAAGGACATGTGCCAGTGCGTGATCGACAAGCGCGTCGTGTGCTGGGATCGCTGGAAGGACCTCTACCTCGACGAGGCCGCGGTGATCGAGAAGCACGGCGTGTCTCCGGAATCGATCCCGGACCTGCTCGCACTCGTCGGTGACACGGCCGACGGCATCCCCGGCCTGCCGGGCTGGGGCAAGAGCTCGGCGGCGAAGGTGCTCACCGTGTGGAAGCACATCCCGCAGATCCCCGATGATCCCGCGAAGTGGAACGTCGCGGTGCGCGGCGCCGACAAGCTCGCCGCGACGCTGCGCGAGCGTCGCGCGGATGCGACGCTGTACACGACGCTCGCGACGCTGCGGCTCGATTGCCCGATCGCGTGCAGCCTCGAGGAGATGGCGTGGAAGGGTCCCGATCGCGCCGCGCTCGCCGCGATCTGCGACGAGATCGGGCTGCCGCTGGACACGATCCGGTTATAGCTTCGGAAGCGCGATCGTCACGCTGGCCGGCAGATCCACGGTCAGCTTGATCCGCGCCGCGACCTTCGCGAGACAGGCGCGGTCCGAATCGGTACCCGCGCCGTCTGCGAACGTGATCGTCGTCTTGCCGGCGACGACCTGGAACTTGATCCTCGGGCTCGCCAGCCCCGACGCGGTCACGCACGCGCGCAGCGCCGGAGTCTCGCGCTCGAGCGCGGCCTTCAGCTGGGTCAGCGCATCGGGCTCTTCGCCTCCACCTCCTCCGCCGCCGCCCGGTGACGGCGCCCGACGGGTACCACCTCCGTCCTCGAGCATGTCCGAGACGTCGTCGTTCGCGGTCCGCGCGTTCTTCGCCGACACCTCCGGCTTCGGCGCTGACTTCGGAGTCGCGCCTTTGGAGCCGACCGTCTTCTTGTCGGCGGCCGGTGGTGGGGGGGGCGGCGCCGGCGCGGGCATCGCCTCGGTCGCGGCAGGAGCGGGCGCGGCGACCGGTGCGGGAGGTGCCTCGGCGCGGGGCGCAGCCGCCGCTGACTCCCTCTCCCGGCCCGCGGACTCCGCCTCGCCGGTCGCGGCCTGCCGCTCCGCATGACGGCCGGCGGCCGTCGTGGTCTCGTCAACGGCGGTCGCAGGTGAGTCCGCCTTCGCGAGCTTCCACGCCATCGATCCGGAGACTTGCTCCTTCTTGTTCGGGCCCAGCGCCCACGTCGCGTTGTTGTGCGCGAGCAAGATCGTCACCCGGCCATCGCCCGAGGTCTGGATCACGTCATCGCCGCTCACCGTGGAGCTGGCGTCGAGGGTCCGGGTCTGCGTCCCACGCGTCGCGGTCACCGCGCCCGTGATCTCGACGACCTTCCCGACGGTAGCGCCGGGCTGGACCTCCGGCGCGTCGGACGTACCGCCCTTGCAGGCGGCGACCGCCGAGATGGCCAGCAGTCCTACGAGGATCGAGCGCAACATGCAGTGGATTCTACGCACATGCGACTCGTTGGGTCTCACCTGTGATGCGCAGGACATCCGGCTGGTTGGACACTGCCAGGCGGCCGGCTCTTGGCGGGGGCGGGCACACCGAGCATGCTGGGCTCGTGAAGTACGCGATCCTCGCTCTGGTCCTGATGGGCTGCGGCGCCTCGAGCCGCCACGGGAGCGAGGCGAACCACGCACGCGGGGCGAGCAAGACGCACGGCTCGATCATCGGCCTCGCGCGCGATCACGACACCGGTGATCCGATCGCACTCGCGGAGATCCGACTGCTCGGAAAGGGCGTCGATCACGTGCGCACGACCACGAACGACGCCGGTCACTACCTGATCGACCGCGTGCCCCCCGGGAAGTACCAGGTGCTCGCCGAGTTCGCAGGCCAACCGCTCGAGGTCTACGGCATCGAGGTGAAGGCCGGCGACACCGTGCACGTCGATCTGGTGTTCACGCTCGGCCGTCCCGATCCCATCAAGTATGACTTCGGCGATCCGAAGCAGAACCAGATCGGCCGCTACAAGCCGTCGAAGCTCTCCGCGCAGCTCGCGGTCATCGAGGGCACCGTCAACGACATCTCCACGCGCGAGCGAGTGACCGGCGCGGTGGTGAGCGCCTCGACGAAGGGACCGCACGGCGATCAGACCGAGCTGACCGTGAGCGATGCGAATGGCCGCTATCGCTTCAGCGACATCGCGCCGGGCACGTACGCCATCAGCGCGTACTACTCGATCAGCGGGCGCGGCCAGATCGAGGTCCGGCGCTCCGACATCGCGGTGGCCGGCGCCGAGGCCGTGTTCGTCCCGCTATGGATCGAGATGGTTCACTGATCGAAGGCGATCAGTCGAACCAGTAACGGATGCCGACGCTGCCGGCGAAGCCAGGACCGAAGCGGTCGCGGTAGTCGCCGAAGAAGATGTCCACGACCAGCGTGAGCTGGACGAAGATGTCGAGCGGCACGTTGTTGAAG
>JACCRC010000533.1 GCA_013813765.1 Deltaproteobacteria bacterium
GATCGCCGACATCGTCGCCGCCGTCAGCGGCGACAAGCGCGGCATCATCGACGAGCGCCGTGGTGCGGCCACTGCAGCCACCCGCGATCGCGTACGCGCGGCGAGCGTGGCCGCGAACGCCGCCGCCGCGGCGGGCGCGATGCCCGGCGAGCTCGAGGATCTCGGCGGCGCACCGCCGGACGCGGGCCCGGATCTCGACGCCGCCGACATCGCGCGTCTCCGTGCGGAAGTGCAGCAGCGCAAGGTCGAGATGACGAAGTCGATGATGGCCTCGCGCGACGCCGCGACGAAGCTGTCCGATCAGGCAAAGGGCGCCGCCGCGCGCGGTGCCGCGGACGAAGCCGCCCAGCTCGAGCGCCGCGCCGACGGCGAGCGCGCGAACATGCACTCGCTGCTCACCGAGCTCGCGACCTTAGAGGCCGAGCTCGCCGAGCTCGAGCGCGTCGCGAAGCAGTACGAGAACGCACCGAAGCCGCCGCCGCGCGCGCACCGCCCCAGCTCCTCGGACCTGGGCGACGAGCCGCCTCCGCGCCGCGCGCCACCGCCGAGCATCGACGACGCACTCAACGATCTGAAGCGTCGCGCCGGTACACCGCAGGGGAGCGCCGCGCCGAAGCAGTCAGCGCCAAGGTCGAGCGGCACGAGCGGCAAGATCAAGGGTGGCGACGTGGACGATGAGCTGGCAGCACTGAAGAAGAAGATGGCCAGCGCTCCACCGAAGAAGAAGCCGTGAAGCTCGTCGCGCTCGCGTTCGTCGGGTTGCTCGTCGGTTGCCCCGATTCGCGTCGCAGCCCGCCGCCCAAGGGCGGCGGGACCACGACCACACAGCCCGCGAAGGTCACCCCGCCGGCTCCGACGCACCGGCACTCGTCCCACGAGCACAGCCACGGCGGGCACCCGCACCCGGGCAACGATCATCACCACCACCCGCATCCGCACCCGCATCTCGCGGGCGCGAGCAACCATCACCACCCATACTGAGCTTCGATGGGCCGCCTCGAGAACATCATCGAGCGCAACCGCAACCCGAAGGGCAATCGCGAGCGCATGGTATGGGGCATCGTGTTCGGCACCTTCGTGCTGATCATCCTCTGCCTGATGGTGTTCACCGATCTCGGCGAGCGCCCCGAAGAGCAGCCGGCCCAGCCGTCGATCGGTTCGCAGGATCAGCGCGTCGACGACGTGAAGCTTCGCAATCCGCGCACGCGCCAGTGATACCATCGGCGCATGGGCCGACTCGACGACATCATCAAGCGCAATCAGCCACGGCAAGGTGGTGGCGGCGGGCTCGCAGAGCTTCTCGACACGCACGATCCGCTCGACACGCCGGAGGACCGGCGGCGCAACAACCTCGCGTGGGTGATCGTCGTCGGCGTGGTCGCCGCGATCGCGATCCTCGTCGTCGTCCTGCGCTGACCGATCAGATCGCGGGGACGGGCATCGAGCGCCATGACGGGCGCGACGATGGGATCAGCAGCACCGAATTGCCGCCGAGCGCGGCGAGCTCTTCCTCGGTGAGCAGCGCACCGCGCAGCTCGTAGCGCCGCGGCACGAGCAGCGCGAACGCGCGGCCGAGCTTCGCGATCGTGAACGCGCGGTTGATGTCGCCCACGAGCTGGTTGAGCGCGATCTTGTCGGACGCGTTCTGCGCGAGCGCGATCGGCGTGATGGTCTCGCCGAGCACGAGATCGAAGCCAGCGTCGGTCGCACGCGCCTCGCCTTGCTTCAGCATCTTCAGGAGCGGTGACACGAAGTCACGGAGCGCTGCGGAGACGGTGAGGCTCGTCGCCGCCTCGTTGATCCGCCAGTACCACTCGTTCTCGATCAGGAACGTCCGCGCGAGGTCCAGTCCCATGGTCGGCGGACACTACCCCGAACGGCCGTAGCGATCCTCCAGGCGAACAACATCATCGAGCTCCGGAGTCGAGACCTCGAGGACATCGCTGTCCTCGATCGCGATCATGCGGTGCCGCAGCCCAGGCGTGATGTGAACGGGCTCGCGCGGCAGGATCTCGCGCGACCGAGGCTCATCACCATCGGCGAAGTAGACGAGCTGCATCCGCCCCGAGAGCAGCATGATCGTCTCGTCCTTCATGCGGTGGTACTGCAGGGAGAGCGCCTCACCGGCCTTGATGTGGAGGATCTTGCCGACGTATCGGTCGGTCTTCGCCCAGATCAGCTCGTGGCCCCAGGGCTTCTCGACGCGCACCGACACCATTACTTCTTCGGACGCGTCGGGGTAGCCGGGGCCGGTGCGGGCGTCGTCGCAGAACCCTTCGGTGCGTCGAGCGTGCCGGTCGCCTCCGGATCGAGGTTCGTCGGCATCTCGACCTTCGGGCGCGCACCCGGAATCTCGTCGCGGCGATCGACCTTCCCGTCGTAGTCGTCGTCGTAGAGGATCGCGAGCAGGATGGTGTCCTTGTACTGCTCCCACAGATCCGGCTGGCCGTCGCTGTTGCGATCGCGACGCACGGAAGTGAGGTTGCCGGACGTGTCGTAGACTTCCTTGACGTCAAACTTGCCGTCGAAGTCGGTGTCGCGCTCGACCTCGGCGCGCTGGTTCACCTTCGTGTCGTAGACCGTGGAGATGTCCCATTTGCCGTCGAAGTCGATGTCCGCGCGCTCGTAGAGCGTGACGCCCTTGCGGTTGTAGGCGACGACCCAGTCCTTGCGGCCGTCGTGGTCGAAGTCGACCTGCTTGCAGGTCATGAACTCGACCTTCGTGCCGCCCTCGTCCTCGTTCTTGTACAGGCGCCAGACGTCGGGCTTGTTGTCCTTGTTGAGGTCGTAGGTGACGACGTTCTTGCCGTTGGTGTCGCAGAGGGTGGGATCGACCTTGATGTTCCCGGCGTCCGCGATCGCGGCATCCGGCTTCTTCGCATCCTTCTTCTTGCTACAGCCAGCGGTGATAAAGCCGAGGCCAACCAGGGACAACGCGACGAGATTCGAGCACTTCGGCATCACGTATCGAGCCTAGTCGGGGGATGGCCTACTAGCAACCCTTTGACCGCCATCCTATGGCCACGTATGGTCACGCCGTTCGATGGCCCGCAAGAAGATCTCGACGACCGTGTACATCACGCCCGAGCAGGACGAGCGGCTCAAGGCACTGCACGGGCGGACGAAAGTGCCCGTGGCGGAGTACGTTCGCCAGGGCATCGACCTCGTGCTCGAGAAGTATCGCGATCAGCTGCCGGGGCAGGTCGACCTGCGACTCGGATCACGCTAGGAAGTCCCGCCCGTGTCGTTCCCGCTCGAGCGCATTCGTAACTTCTCCATCATCGCTCACATCGATCACGGGAAGACCACGCTCGCGGATCGCATCCTCGAGGAGTGCGGCGCCGTCACCGCGCGTGAGGCGCAGGCGCAGATGCTCGACTCGATGGACCTCGAGCGCGAGCGCGGCATCACGATCAAGGCGCAGTCCGTCCAGCTCGAGTTCAAGGCGAAGGATGGGATCGTCTACCAGTTCCACCTGATCGACACGCCGGGCCACGTCGACTTCCACTACGAGGTCTCGCGCTCGCTCGCCGCGTGCGAAGGCGCGCTGCTCGTCGTCGATGCCGCGCAGGGTGTCGAGGCGCAGACGCTCGCGAACGTCTACGTCGCGCTCGACAACAACCTCGACATCGTCCCGGTGCTGAACAAGATCGATCTCCCGGTCGCGCGCCCCGACTACGTCAAGAAGCAGATCGAGGACACGATCGGCCTCGATGCGTCGGATGCTTGTCTGGTCTCTGCGAAGACCGGCATCGGCGTGCACGACATGCTCGAGGCGGTCGTCGAGCGGATCCCACCGCCGAAGGGCGATCGCGAGGCGCCGCTGTCCGCGCTGATCTTCGACAGCTGGTACGACACGTATCGCGGCGTCGTCGTGCTCGTGCGCGTGATGGAGGGGCGGATCAGGAAGGGCACGAAGCTCCGGTTCTGGGCCACCGGCGTCGAGTACGACTGCACGATGATCGCGGTCAAGCGGCCCGCGTGGTTCGAGGAAGAGACGCTCGAAGCAGGGCAGGTCGGCATCCTCGCCGCGGCGATCAAGGACATCGCGCACGCGCGCGTCGGCGATACCGTCACCGATGCCGACCGTCCGTGCGCGGAGCCGCTCAAGGGCTTCAAGCTCGTGAAGCCGATGGTGTTCGCGGGTCTGTTCCCGGTCGACGCGGCGGACTATCAGGATCTCAAGGACGCGCTCGGCAAGCTCGTGCTGAACGACGCGAGCGTCACGTACGAGCCCGAGACCTCGGCGGCGCTCGGCTTCGGCTTCCGGACCGGCTTCCTCGGCCTCCTCCACATGGAGATCATCCAGGAGCGGCTCGAGCGCGAGTTCAACCTGAACCTCATCACCACGGCGCCGAGTGTGCGCTACCGGATCCACCTGCAAGGTGGCGAGGTGTTCGAGGTCGACAACCCGGCGAAGGTCCCCGACCAGGGCAAGTACGAGAAGATCGAGGAGCCGATCATCCTCGCGACCGTCCACCTGCCGCTGGAGTACGTCGGACCGATCATGCAGCTGTGCCAGGAGCGGCGCGGCGTGCAGCAGGGCCTTCATTACGACCCGGGCGGCCGCGTCAGAGTTGTCTACGAGTTGCCGCTGGCGGAGGTGGTGTTCGGGTTCTACGATCGTCTGAAGACGATGTCGCGTGGCTACGCCTCCCTCGACTACGAGCCTGCCGGCTATCGAGATGCGGATCTGATCCGCCTCGACGTGCTGATCAACGGCGAGCGTGTCGACGCGCTCTCGCTGATCTCGCACCGCGACACCGCGTATCACCGCGGCGTCGAGCTGTGCACGAAGATGAAGGACGTCGTGCCGCGGCAGATGTTCGACGTCGCGATCCAGGCGGCGATTGGTAGTCGAGTGATCTCGAGAACCACCGTGAAGGCGATCCGCAAGGACGTCACCGCGAAGTGCTACGGCGGCGACATCTCGCGCAAGAAGAAGCTGCTCGAGAAGCAGAAAGAGGGCAAGAAGCGCATGAAGGCGGTCGGCTCCGTCGAGCTGCCGCAGGAAGCTTTCTTGACCATCCTCA
>JACCRC010000328.1 GCA_013813765.1 Deltaproteobacteria bacterium
GCCGGTAGCTGCGCTTGTAGTTGGCCGCCGTCGTCTCGACGCGGTAGCCGAAGATCCCGAACACGCGCGCGTCGCGGCGCAGCTCGGCGGCCTTGAAGATGTAGCGAAGCTGCTGGAACAGCGGCGCGCGGAGCGGTGACTTGCCGAGCGCGTCGAGGAACGCCGGGCGCGTCACCGGCGTGTCGGCGAGGTAGAGCTCGTGCAACACGCTCGCGTGCTGGTCGAGCGGGAACGCGTCGAGCGCGGCGGCGAACGCCTCGGGATCGCCGGTGAGGGCCGCTGCCTTCAGCGGTGCCGGCAGCCGATCGATGTGATGCGCCTTGAACTCTGCGTTGGACTCCGCATCGCTCAGCAGCAGCAGCGACTCCGCCGCGATCCGCTTCACGTGGTCCGGCGTTCGCCGATCGCCGTAGAGCTCGGCGAGCGCGCGCGCGCCCGCCGCGCTGCCGCAGCGGCCGAGCGCCCACGCGATGCAGTAGTCGCGCATCCCCTTCCCACCGCCGTCGACATCGCTCGACGTCGCCGTGTTGATCAGCGCGATCAGCTGCGGCTCGGCCTCCTTGATCCCCAGCTCACCGGCGCGCCAGATCGCCCGCTCGAGCGGCCACGTCGGAGCTGACGTCGAGCCGCGGAACCACCGGCGATCCGAGCCGGTCGCAGCGAGCCGCTCGAGGATCTTCTGCGCGCGGGGGTCGCGACTGACGGGCACGGTGCCAGGCGCAGGCGGAGGAGCCGGCACTCGCGCGGCAGTCGGGGCTGGCGCGGCTGTGGGGCGAGCCGTGCTCGCATCGACGTAGCCTGACTCGATCTTCGAGCGAACGAGCTTGTCGAACACGCGGTCGGCCTCGTCGCGCTTCACCGGCGCGACGGTCTTGGAGCCGTCCTTCAGCGCGCCGCCGAGCTTGCCGTAGCGGAAGTTGACGACGAACTGATTCGTCCCCACCTCGCACAGATCGATCTCGTAGACCTTGTCGCTGCGTCCTTCGTGGAAGACGAGCTTCGTTTGCTTGAGAAGCTTCATCCGCCCGCGAGCTTCCGGATCGCTCCGTGCGCACGATAGAACCCACCGGACGCGCTCTCACGCAGCTCGTCGACGACGTACTTCGCGCCGACCTCGCGCAGCTCCTTGGGGAACTGCACGTTCCACTTCTTGTTGTAGCCCGTCGAGACCGGCCGGATGCGGGCCTTCGAGCCTTCCTTGTAGCACTCGACGATCACGCCATCGCCCGCGGTGCGCGTGGTCTCGACCTCGGCGCTCGGTTCAGCCGCCTTGCCCTTCGGCGCCTTGATCGACTTCGCCTCGGGGACCGTGCCGGCCTTCGCGGCTTCGATCGCTCCCTCGCTCGCGTCGATCGCGGCGAAGCTGCCATCGGTGGTCACCACGTAGAGGCGGCCCTTGAAGAACTGCATCGAGTACGCCGAACCGCAACCGGTGTTGAGCTTCCACAGCCGCTCGCCCGCCTCGGTGAAGCAGTACACCGACGACGAGTTGTCGCCGGCGAACACGTACTTGCCGTCCTCGGCGGCCGCGCACGAGAACACCGCCGCGTCGCACGCATACGTCTTCGGATCGGCGCCGCGCTTGGTGAAGCGCTGGACCTTGTTCGACGACGTGGCCGCGAACACCATCGATTCTTCCTGCCAGCCGAACAGCACCGAGCCATCGGTCTTGGAGTGCCACAGCTTCTTGCCGTCCTCCCAGTCGTACATCGTGACGCCCTCGGAGTGACCGTGATAGACGCCAAGCTCGTCGCAGCGGACCATCCAGCCGGCGTTGCCGCTCGACTTCTTCTTCCACTGTGATTCGTCCTCGTGGTTGAACACGGCGACGTTGCCGGCCTCGTCGGAGACTCCGAGCACGCCGTCCTTGATGTCGAGCCAGAAGATGTCGATGTCTTCGTCGATTTCGTACGCGACGCGCGGAACCTTGCCGCCGAGGTCGTAGACCTTGCCGTTGTCACAGCCGGCGTAGAGCCACTGGTCATCGGCGACGATGCACTTCACGCCGTCCGGCAGCTTGAACTGGTCGAGCACCCGGCCGTCGTGGTCGAGCGAGTAGATTGCGCCCTCCTCGTTTCCCATCCAGCAGCGCGCCTCGTCGATGAAGATGCCGAACGCGCGGCTACTCTTCGGCGTGAAGCGCCAGATCACCGGCGCCTTCGTAACGTTCTTCGCTGCGGCCTGCGACGTACCTTCGCGGCGAGTGACCGTGCGCTTCTTGCGCTCGCCGATCACCGCTTCCGCGTAGCCCTTCTTGCGCTTCTCGGCGAGCTTCTTGCTCGCCTCTGCGGCGGCTGCGGCCGGAGTCGCGAACGGCTTGACCTGCGTCTGTCCCTTGTCGCCGATTCGACCGAAGCGGATCGTCAGCGTCTTTCCGCTGATGACCACCTCGTAGAACTTGTGGGAACCCGCATCGCCTTCGGACAGCTCGAGATAGGTGCGTTCATCGGCCATGGCTCCGCGAGGCTAACCTCAACCGCCGGGCGGATGGTGCCGTCAGGCCACGATCTCCACGTAGCCGTCGCGGAGCTTGGCGGCGATCAAGCTGTCGGCATCGCGCCACGCCGCCGCGGGGTTCGGGCTGTGTCGCGTGGTGTCCTCGGCCTCGGTACCCGGAGTCTCGGAGCGGATCTTGACCGTGCGTCCGTCGAGCTCGATCGACCAGACGTCGTCGCCCCGAGTGAACGTGCGCCGTGTCGTCGGGCTCGCGGTCACCTGGGCGGCGCGGGCGGGCGCAGCAGCACGAGCACGCGCGGGAGCGGGAGCGGGAGCGGGAGTGTCGGTCGGCGGCCAGGCGACGTCATCGCGAACGCCCACGTACGACGGGAACCGCGGCACTCCGTCGTTGCTCAGCTCCTGGTAGCGGAACGTCACGACGGTGCCGACCGGTGGTGGGTTGTTCCGCTCCGCGTCCGAGAGTCCGGTGCCGACGTTGAACACCTTCCCGTTCGGCAGCTCGCATTGCAGCGACCCGAGCCGCCCGCCGTGCCTTCCCGCGCCGCGCACGTGGGCGATCACCCGAGCCTCGGCGTCGTGGAACGTCTTCACCTTCCGCAGCGTCCACGAGCGTCCGACCTCGTACCTCGAGCCCGGCTGCCGCATCATCAGGCCCTCACCGCCGAGCTCCTCGACGCGAGCTAGCTCCGCACGAAGGTGGTCGAGCCCCGTGCAGCGCTCGTGCGGAAGCCAGCGCGCATGCTGCGACCCGCTTGCTTCCATGAGCTGACGTACGTGCTCGAGGCGCTGTTCGAACGCAGCGTCGTGCGCCGGCGCGTCGAACACGACGTAGGTGAGCTCGCGCCAGTCGTCGCTCTTGTCCTGGCGGCGCGCGATGCTGACTCCGCGCTGGAACTTCTTGCGTCCCGCCCACAGCTCGCCGTCGAGGATCACGTCCTTCGGCAGGTCGGCGATGAACCAGTCCGGTGCGTGGAACTGGTTGCCGAGTCGCGACAGAAACCGCGTGCCATCCCAGTACGCGCGCACGCCATCGAGCTTCTCGCTCATCCACCAGCCGCTCAGATCGACGACCTGGTCCCACGGATGAGCCAGCAGGATCGGAGGCGCGGTTCCCGTTGCCGAGACCTGCGCTGCACCGGCCGTGCGCGCGGCCCGCGCCGGTGCGGCGGCCGTACCGACGCGCGCGGTCTCGATGGCATCACCGCGGAGTTGCCGCAGGTGCTTGCACGAACGGCGCTCGATCGCCGCTGACTGGTTCCGCCAGGCCGGGCAGGAGCACGAGTACACGCCGGCAACATTGCGGAGGATGTACGGCTGCGCGCCCGAGCCCTGCATCGTCGTCGACTCGCCGTCCGCCAGATCGCCGGGCTGCGCGGAGACCGGTGCGTCGCTGTCGTCGTCGTCGCCGTCGTCGTCATCGTCGATATCGTCCTCGTCGCTGTCCTCTTCGTCGGCTTCGGAGTCAGTGTCCTCGTCCTCAGACGGCCGGATCGCCCGCTGCGCATCGGGCGCAGCGACGGGCGTGCGCTTCCACCACGGCGTCTCTTTGGTCACCCCCGCACGTTAGCTCGGGTGCGGCCATCTGAGCAGCTGAGTGGCGGGATCGCGATCCGGAACAGCTGGACGGCTACAGTCTGGGCACGAGCATCCTCGACTCCATCACCGACAACCTCGATGTGGATACCCTCTCCAAGGTCGCAGGTCCGCTACAAGACTTGCTGAGCGGCGGCGGCGCGCAGAACGTTCTTGCGAAGCTGCACGCCGGTGGACTCGGCGACAAGGTTCAGTCGTGGGTCGGCATGGCCAAGAACCTCCCGATCTCTGCCGACCAGATCAGCAGCGTGCTTGGCAACGACACCGTCAAGTCGATCGCCGCGAAGGTCGGCATCCCCACCGACAAGGTCGCGGGCGCACTCGCGAAGCTCTTGCCGCAGGCCGTCGACAAGATGACGCCCGACGGCAAGCCCCCGGCGAAGGACGCCAAGGTGCCCGACGTCGCGGAGCTCATCAAGAACATGCAGGCTGCGACCGCGCGCCTGCCTGGCCCGAAGTAGCGGTCCCTTCCTCGCTGAACGGGCCCGTTGCCGCGAGCTCGATCAGATGCAAAAGGGAACGCCTAACCCGAACGCGTGACGCTCCCGTACGATGGGGCATGAGCCAGTTCGAGCCACCGGTCGAGGAATTGTTTGTACGTGCACTGCTCGCGATCGCGCGCGCGGATCGCGAGATCGATGGAGCCGAAGGAGAGCGCATCGACGCGGTGCTGCGTCGGCGGTTCCCGGGCGTGGCGATCGCCGAGCTCCTGTTCGAACGCACGGTACGTGCCGAGGAGGTCGTCAAAGGCCTCGGGGCCGAGACCGAGGGTGGGCCCTACCGCAACACGACGATCCCCCCGGCCGAGCTGGGGCGCATGTTCGTCGAGGATGCGCTCGCCATCGTCGCGACCCATGATGGCGTGTCATCCGCGGAGGAGGCTGCACTGCTGCGGTTTGCGCCCCTGTTCGGCATGCCGGTACACGACGTTCGCAAGGCGTTGGCCGCGGCCACTGCGGCAAGATCCTAGCTTCGACCGCGTCGCTTGCAACCGCACGCATCTCGACCTCGATCAGGTGATTCGGCGACGACCCTGCGCGAGTGCGGTACCGGCGCGACCAGCGTCACGCGCCACGCTCTGCGAGCCAGGCCGCCACGTCGCGCTTGCCCTCCCGCGTCGCGATCTCGAGCGCCACTCCGTCGGGCGACGGTGCGCTCACGTCGGCGCCCAGCTCGACCATGGCTTGCACTGCCTCGAGGTGGCCGACGCCACAGGCGATTTGCAGCGGTGTGTGGCCTCGCTTGGTGCGCGGCTCGAGGCCGTGTCCACGCTCCGCGAGCCAGCGCATGGCCCAGACGTTTCCGATCTCGCAGGCAGCGTGGAGGGCGTTGAATCCGTCGTCGTTCGCTGCGAGCAGGTCGACCCCCGCGCGCTCGAGCGCTGCAAAGACGTCCAGCTCCGCCTTGTGCACGATCGCGATCCCGAGCGTGAACATCCCCTTGTCCGCGCGACGGTTCGGATCGGCACCGAGCCCTACCAGCCGATCGATCAAGCTCGCATCGTTTCGCATGACCGCGACGTGCAACGCCGTGTAGCCCCCGAACGTGCCTCGCGCGTCGAGGTCTTCGCCGGCGGCGTGCGCGCGCTCGATCTCGTCGGGCTTCCCCGAGCGCGCGGCCCGGATGATGCGGCCATCGCTACGCAGTGGCAGCGATGGCGACGCGGGCTGCCACGATCTCGCCGCACAGAAGATGACCTTGCCAAATGCCGAGAACGCGCTGATCGGGACGTTCTCGAACGTTGACGCCCCGGCTTCGTGCGCGGGAAACGGCAGCTTCTGGTGCAGCGCATGAGAGCGAAGCAGCCACTCGAACGTCTGTGGCAACGCCCCGTACAGGACCAGCACCGAGTCCTCGACCGCGCGAATACGTTCGATCACGAGCGTCGCTCCATCGATCCGTGCATCCGCGACCGCGTCCACTGTGCCGGTCCAGCTGCGCGCCGCGATGATGCGGCCCTGCCGCCACGCGATCACCCACTTCTGGTCCATCGAGGTGGGCGTGAACAGGAGCCCATCAGGTAGCGCGCCATCGAGCGGAAGCCGGATCGAGCACTCCACGGCCGCGCGCTCGAGTGCCAGCGCGATGTCGAGCTCGACGCCCGTCGCTCCGCCCCACGACATCGCACGTTCGGCAACCACACGATCCGAGCTCGTCGCGATCAGCTGCTGTGTGACCATCAGATCGAGAAGCTCGACGCCGAACGGATTTCCCGCATCATCGGCGCGCAGCCACGTCGCCTTGGCCGGCGCGCCCGCCGGTGCAACCGGACGCTCGCCGTCGTCACCTCGCTTGCGCCCCTTCCCGAAGATCTTCTTCCACCAGTCGGCCACGCCGCGAAGATAACCGCGTTGCAGGCGGTTGCCTGGTCTCAGAGCTGCCGCGATGCGAGCTATCGCGCGCGGCGGGCGGGGTCAGGAGACGTCGACGCGCTTCGCGAGCTCGGCATCGGACAGGTCCGTGTAGTCCGCGTCGTGGCTCCGGACGACACAGCTCGCGAGCGGGGCCGCGAGCTCGCCGCGAAGTTGGCCGAGGAATTTCGGGGTCGCCACGAGCACGAGGCGCTCGAAGCCTCCACCCTGGCGTTTGGTCTCGAGCTCGGCAGCGACGAGCCGTGCGAAGTCGTGCTCGCCACGATCCTCATGCGACTCGGCGCGATCTGTCTTCTCTCGACTGTGCTCGCGATCGAGCTTCTGAACCAGCCGCCAGGGCTGCGAGGCGCCCGCTGTCTGAAATAGGCGAGCGTGACTACCGTCGGCGACGATGATCCATGTTTGGGACATACGATCCCGTAGCATGCCGACGAACACCGGTATGCGCGCCTGCCCCATCATCGTCGGGCTCTTGCACGGCCGTGCGCCGACGCTCGGCCCCATCAGCTCCCGCGATCGAAGTGAGCCAGCGCGCGTAATAGATCGTCGGCGATGACGCCGATGTCTGCTCGCCTCGGAGAGCCTAGGTGAGCAAAGGCGCGCCGGGTTGTGTTCGATGATGGGTTGGGCATGCTGATCGCTCACGGGAAGCGAGGGATCCATGCGCGTGCATCGAGCGAGACACGTACCTCATGCGTTCTTGACTGCTCTGACCTCCGTCGCGCTGATGACGTGCGTCGACGAACCCGAGGAGCTCGATGAATCAACCACCACGGCCGCAGGAACGCCGCAGGCCCCGGACTTCACCGAGACCGTCCTCGTGAGTGGACTGTCTCAAATCACGAGCATCGCGTGGGCCACCGATGGCTCGAACACGCTGTTCGTCGCCGAGAAGACCGGCAAGCTGCGCGTCGTTCGCAGCGGTGCGCTCCAGTCCGTGGACGTCGCGTCGGTCGCCGTGTTCACGAATAGCGAATGCGGCTTGATCGGTCTTGTCGTGGATCCTGCGTACGCGACCAACAAGTTCGTCTACGTGTTCGCGACCGTGAGCTCGACGGTCCAGCGGATCATTCGCTTCACGATCGCGACCGATACGGCCGGCAACCTCGTCGGCAGCAGCCCGACGCAGATCGGACCGGACCTCCCAACCCGGGGCGTGAACCACGATGGCGGCGGCATCGCGATCGGGCCCGACGGAAATCTGTATTTCGGGGTCGGCAACCTCGGCAATGGCAACAACGTCGGCGGCGCCGGAACCTCCGGGGAATTCACGTCGCTCGCCTCGAAGATCGGCCGCATGACGCTCGGTGGCCAGGCCGTGGCGACGAACCCCTATTACAACGCGGCGGACGGCCTCAGCGCGCGGGACTACATCTGGGCTCGCGGCTTCCGCAATCCGTTCGGCCTCCGCTTCCATCCGACCACCGGCGCACTGTGGCTCACCGAGGTGGGCGACCAATGGGAGCAGATCTTCCTGGTCACGAGGGACAGCGACCAAGCCTGGCCGCTCGAGAACAACCAGAGCACGACGAACGGCAAGCTGATTCCCAAGCTCGCTTATCAGACGAACGTCTCGACGTTCGGTGGCAGCCTGACGCGCGGCATCTTCTACAACGCCACGCAGTTCCCCTCCGCGTATCGCGGCAACTTGTTCTTCGCAGACTACAACTCCGGCAAGATCATGCGGAGTGTGATGGCCAACGGCGGCAACGACATCGCCAGCACCACGGTGTTCGTCACTGGCGTCACCAACGCTGTCGACGTCTCGGTGGGTCCGGACGGCGCGCTCTACTACGCCAACATCTCCGGGACGGTCCACAAGCTGCGATATACCGGCCAGGCCACGCAAAGCATCGTCGTCTCCGCCTCGAGCCTCACGGTCAACGAGGCGGCGAGCGGTACGGTCACCGTGAAGCTTGCGGCAGCGCCGGCGTCGGATGTCACGGTCGCTGTCTCGAGAACGTCTGGAACGACGGATGTGACGCCCTCGCCGACGACCCTCACGTTCACTCCCTCCAGCTGGTCGACCGCACGGACGGTCACGGTATCGGCAGCCGACGACGCTGACCTGATCGACGAGGGCGCGACGATCGCCCTCGCCGCCCCCGGGCTCACGACGCAACGGGTTGTCGTCACGGCGCGTGACAATGATCGACCGGCCGGAGCACCGCGGGCGACCATCACGCAACCTCGCAACGGCGACACCGTCTCGGGCACGACCGCGGAGCTCTATGGTGACGGCACCGACACGGCCGGCACCGTCAAGGCGGAGTTCTACGTCGACGGCGTGCTGAAGAGCACCGACACGAATACCGCAGGCCACTACCACTACGGCAGCGACCACCTCCGCTGGGATACGACGCTGCTCGGCAACGGACCGCACACGCTACGGATGACCGTCTACGACGCTGATGGGCTCACCGGCAGTCACGAAGTCAGCGTGGTCGTGAACAACGGGCCGTTCAAACAAGATGCCGGAACGAACGGCATCATCTCGGTCGACGTGGAGCACTTCCACGGCAACGTCGCTCAGGGCGGACATGCGTGGAGCGCTGATGGCACGGCCGGCGCGTCGGGAAGCGCGCTGCGGTCGACGCCGAATACCGGGCGTAACAACA
>JACCRC010000343.1 GCA_013813765.1 Deltaproteobacteria bacterium
GTGCACGACCTCGTGCACGGCGACGACGCCCGTGGCATGTCCGCAGCCCGCGGGCAATCACCTCGCGTTCGTCACCGAGGGCGCGCACATGATCGTGAAGTCGATCCCGCTCGACGGTGGGATGCCGGTCACGCTCGACGTGCCGGGCCGCCGCGAGACGATCATCGACAAAGGCGACACCGCACGCCAGCACGCGCAGGTGCTGAAGGCGCTCGGCGTCGTGCCGATCGACCTCGTCACGCTGCCCGGCGGGCAGTACGTCGGGCTCGTCACGAAGAGCCGCTATTACATCGAGGAGCTACGCGACACGTTCCAGACGATCCTGCCCTGTCTCGACACCACCACCGCAGACTGGCTGCTGATCGACATGGCTAGCTCGTCGGTCGCGCAGCGCGTGCGCACGTCGTGCAACGTGATCGTCGGACCGAATGCGTTCTTCGACATGTGGGAGTGCGATCTCCCGCCCGAGGGCGAGCGCAACGCGTTCGGCACGCAGTACGTGCCGAGCTCGATCGGAGCACTGTTCGGATCCCGATGAGGTCGCTTGCCGCCACCGTGCTGCTCGTCTGTGCCGTCTTCGCGCGAACCGCCGGGGCCGATCCGGATCCGAAGCGTAAGGTCGCCGTGCTCGAGTACCGGTCGGGCTCCTCCGCACTGCCGGGCATCGCAAAGCGCCTGCTCGACGAGATGGCGAAGCTGACGTCGCTGCAGCTGCTCGGTCCGGATCAGACGCGCACGATCTACGGCGAGAACCTCGACGGTGCGCTCGTGAAGTGCGCGGGCGACGCGGAGTGCATCGCGCAGATCGGCAAGAAGGTCGGCGCCGCGGAGGTCGTGCTCGTCGGCATCAGCGAGCTCGGCGACGTGATCCTCACGATGCAGCGGATCGATGTTCCCGCGCGCACCGTGGTCACGCGCGTCGCGGACTCGCTCGCGGCGAGCACGTCGCCATCGGACGATCAGGTGAACGGCTACCTCGCACGCCTGCTCGCGCCGGGGGACTTCGTCCGCTACGGAATGATCGACATCGTCGCGAACATCGCGGGCGCATCGGTCACCGTCGGTGGCGAGAAGCGCGGCCTGACGCCGATCCAGGCGCTGAAGCTGCACGCACCCGCGACCTATCCGATCCGCGTCGAGAAGGAGGGCTACGTGCCGTTCACGACGAAGGTCGCGCTGCCACCCGACGGCGAGATCAAGGTCGAAGCCGAGCTGTCGAAGCGCGGGGCCGGAAGCGCCTGGTACCAGCAATGGTACGTGCTCGCCGGCGCCGGCATCCTCGTCGCGGGCGCGGCAGGAACTGCGATCTATCTGGGCACACGCGACAACTCGAGCGTGCCCGTCTCGATCATCGTCAAGTAGCCGGCGTCAGATCGCAGAGCATGACGAGCGCGTCCTCGCCGTCGTCCTGGTAGTAGCGCTGACGGGTGTGCACCGTCTTGAAGCCCGCGCGCTGGTACAGCGCGATCGCAGGCGTGTTGCCCTTGCGCACCTCGAGCGTCGCGAGCGTCGCGCCAACCGCACGCGCCGCGTCCATCGCATGGGCGAGCAGCAGGCCCGCGATGCCCGCGCGCCGGCGATCCGGGTGTGTCGCGATCGCGAGGATGTGAAGCTCGCCGGCGACGAGCCAGTAGTTATTGAATGCGATCACGTGCGGATCGCGGACCACATCGATCCGCGCCCACTCGCGGCCGAGCTCGCCTTCGAACGTCGCGCGCGGCCACGGCACCTTGAACGAGTGCTGCTCGATCTCGTCGATCGCGTCGAGGTCGTCCGTCGTCGCCCGCTCGATGATCATGCCGGCTGGACGAGCTTGATCAGCGCGCGCCACACCGGCTCGATCGTCTCGCCATCCTGCACGGAGACCGCATACGGATCGCGCGTGAGGCTGAGCGCCTGGCGCGCGCGCGTGACCTCGAGCATGCGCTTGTTCTTCGCCAGCTTGTCGGACTTCGTCAGCGCGACGACGATCGGCACCTGGCGCTCGGCGAGCCACGGAACGAAGTCGAGCTCCTCGACCTCGGCGCCGCGACGCACGTCGATCAGCAGCAGCACGCCCGCGAGCGTGGTGCGCTTCGAGAGGTACGACTCGATCAGCGGCTTCCAGCTGTCCCTCATGCCGGCAGGCACCTTCGCGTAGCCGTAGCCCGGAAGATCGACGAGATGGAACGGCGGCTTCGCTTCGACGTGGAACCAGTTGATGAGCTGCGTGCGGCCCGGCGTGCGAGACGTGCGTGCGAGGCCGTCCTGACCGACGAGCGCGTTGATCAGGCTCGACTTGCCGACGTTGGAGCGCCCGACGACCGCGAGCTCCGGCAACGACGGCGGAGGAAAGTCCTTCGGCGACGCGGCGGACGTGACGAACGTGGTCTTCGGGCGGGGGTGTGCGCGGCTCATGGCTTGACCGGGTGGACCGGGGTGGTCGGGTCGAACGGTCTACCGCGAGTTGGCCTGGAGTGGCACTGCATGCACATCGCGGCGCGCAGCTTCGGGGTTGAAAGATCGGCGAGCCCGAGGCTCCTCGCGACCGGGCCGTTCCGCATGAGGTCGTCCTCCGCGTAGGCCGCGCCGGCGCCGTGGCACGCCTCGCAGCCAACCTCGACGGCGATCGCCGGTCCCGCAGGAGCTTCGCCGGTGCCGTGGCAGCCGAGGCAGCGCGCCTCCGGCCGGCCGGGGAACCGATCGCGCGTGATCGCGTGACGCGTGGTCTGCCACGCGGCGAGCTGCTTCGGATGGCACGCCCCGCACGCGGCGCTGCCCGTCCAGTCGCGCTTCCCCGCCGAGGCGACGCCCGCGAAAATCGCGAAGAGCGCGACGCAGAGGGCAACCGACCGCATGTCGGCGACCCTACCGCGCCCGCGACGTACCGTGGTACCAGAGCGGCGTGGCGGTGCACGTGATCGGTCTGACCGGCGGGATCGCGTCGGGGAAGAGCACCGTCGCGCGGATGCTCCGGGAGCGCGGTGCGGCAGTGGTCGACGCGGACCTCCTCGCACGCCAGGTCGTCGAGCCGGGCCAGCCCGCGCTTGCGGATCTGGTCGCGCGCTTCGGCGCGCAGATCCTCACGCCCGATGGCCACCTGGATCGCAAGCGGCTCGGTGCGATCGCGTTCACCGATCCGCAGGCGCGCGCGGACCTCGGGCGGATCACACACCCGCGGATCGCTGCAGCGAGCGCCGCTGCGATCGCGACCTGGGCGGATGCCGGCGCGAGCGTGGTGTTCTACGAGGCTGCATTGCTCGTCGAGAACCGCGCGCACCTCGGGCTCGCGGGCCTGGTGGTCGTGTCGGTGACGCCCGAGGTCCAGCACGCGCGGCTCGTGGCGCGCGACAACCTGCATCCCGACGAGGCGACGCAGCGGATCGTGTCGCAGGCCCCGCTCGCCGACAAGCTCGCGGTGGCGACCTGGGTGATCGAGAATCACGGCGAGGTCGTGGCGCTGACCACCGAGGTCGATCGCGTCGTCGCCGATATCGAGCGCCGGTTCGGAGCGATCAAGGTCGCGACGCCTACCACGACCGGCACGACCGGCCGGGTCACCCTGCCCCGTCGTGACGTCGCGCTGGTCACCGGCTTTCCGGCGTTCACCGCGAAGCGGATGATCGCGAAGCTCGCGGCGTCGGAGCCCGACACCAAGCTGTTCGTGCTCGTGCGCGAGAAGTTCGCGGCGGAGGCGCAGCTGCTGCTGAAGGGAATCCCGAACGGCGACCGCGCGGAGCTACTGATCGGCGACGTCTGCGACATGGATCTCGGGCTGTCGAGCGTCGAGTACCGCGCGCTATCGCGGGAGGTCACGTGGATCCACCACCTCGCGGGCATCTACTTCATGGGCGTCGATCGCGAGACCGCGCGCCGCGTGAACGTCACTGGTACGAAGTCCGTCCTCGACCTCGCGCGCGACGCGCCTCGGCTCGAGCGCGTGGTGCACTGGTCGACGGCGATGGTCTCCGGCGACCGGCGCGGCACCTACTACGAGGAAGACCTCGATGTGGGCCAGAAGTTCCACAACGACTACGAGCGCACGAAGTTCGACGCCGAGCGCCTCGTGCGCGACGCGCTTCGCAAGCTGCCGATCACCGTGCTCCGGCCCGGCATCATCGTCGGCGACAGCCGCACCGGCGAGATCGACAAGCTCGACGGCCCGTACTACCTGATGGTGCTGATCGCGACGAACGCCTCGGGCCTCCGCCTGCCGCTGCTCGGACGCGGAGACACGCCGCTGCACCTCGTGCCGATCGACTACGTGATCGACGCCGCGTGGCGCGTCGGCCGCAGCGAAGGCGCTGCCGGCAAGACGTTCCACCTCGTCGATCCGAATCCGCAGTCGGCGCGCGCCGTGTTCGAAGGCGTCGCCGAGCACGCGCAGACCGAGAAGCCACGCGGCTCGATCCCGCGTTCGCTTGCACGCGCGGTGCTGCGCACGCCCGGGCTGTCTCGCCTCGGCCGCGGTCCGCTCGCGTTCGTCGACGTGCTCGACCACCCGGTGCACTACGACCAGACGAACACCGCGAACGCGCTCGCGGGCAGCGGCCTCACCTGCCCGCCGCTCGCCGACTATCTGCCGACGCTCGTCCGCTTCGTGCTCGATGTCTCGCGGCCCGCGCGCCCCGACCACGAGGACGTCTCGGATCCGCTCGACTAGGCTCGCAGCCAGCGACGGCTATTCGTCGACGTCGGGCGTGCCGAGCAGGTGAGGCAGTGGATCACCTCCGCCCGGCGCGAGCTGACGCAGGCTCGCGAGGTGGTGCAGGAGCAGATCGCGGTTATCGCCGACGGAGAGGTTCTGAAGCTCGAGCGCGCCGATGCGGTCCTCGGGCGTGAACGCGGGCTCCTCCACGCGCTCCATCGACAGCTTGTCGGGCCCGTACGCCATGTACTCGGCGCGGGTCGAGACGATCGTGTAGTCGTCGCCGCGTCGCAGCTCGAGCGTGACCTCGCCGGTGACGCTCGGCGCGACCCAGCGGGTGAGACCGTCCTTGAGCAGACAGGCCTCCGGATCGAACCACTTACCCTCGTAGAGCAGGCGGCCGAGGCGGCGGCCGAGCGTCGCGTAGAGGTCGAGCGTGTTCTCGTTGTGAATCGCGCTGAGCAGGCGCTCGTACGCGATGTGGAGCAGTGCCATGCCGGGCGCCTCGTAGATGCCACGGCTCTTCGCCTCGATCACGCGGTTCTCGATCTGATCGCTCGTGCCGAGGCCGTGGCGGCCGCCGATGCGGTTCGCCTCGACGAACAGCTCGTACGGCGAGTTGTAGCGCGTACCGTTCAGCGTCATCGGCCTGCCCTGCGCGAAGCCGACCGTGATCTCCTCGGCGGCGATCGCGACATCGGACTTCCAGTGCGCGACGCCCATGATCGGCGAGACGATGCGCATGCCGCTATCGAGTCGCTCGAGGTCCTTCGCCTCGTGCGTCGCGCCGAGGAGGTTCGCGTCCGTCGAGTACGCCTTCTCGACGCCGGTCTTGTAGGGCTTGCCGATCTTCGCGAGGTACTGCGCCATCTCCGTGCGACCGCCGAACGCCTTCACGAACGCGTTGTCGAGCCACGGCTTGTAGATCTTCAGCGTCGGGTCGACGAGGATCCCGTAGCGATAGAAGCGCTGGATGTCGTTGCCCTTGTGCGTCGACCCATCGCCGAACACGTGGACATCGTCATCCACCATCGCGCGCACGATCGCGGTCGTGGTGACGGCGCGGCCGAGTGGCGTGGTGTTGAAGTACTTCTTGCCCCCGACCGAGAGATGAAACGCGCCGCACTGGATCGCGACGAGCCCTTCGCGAACGAGGCCGTCCTTGCAGTCGATCAGCCGCGCCTCCTTCGCTCCGTGCTCGAGCGCGCTCGGCGGGATGTCAGCGGGGTTCGACTCGTCGGGTTGCGCGAGGTCGGCGGTGTACGCATGCACGGCCATGCCTTGCTCGGCGAGCCACGCGACGGCGCAGCGGGTATCGAGACCGCCCGAGTACGCGATCGCGAGGCGAGTGCCCTTGGGAGGGAGAGAACGAAAGATCCGGCTCATTTGTCTGTCTCCTCGTCGGACTCGGCCTTGCCACGCAACCCCGCACGCTCGAGTAGCTTGTACAGGAACTTTCGCTCGAGCCCGGCGGTCCGCGCGGCCTGAGAGAGATTTCCGCCGGCGCGCTGCACCAGATCCGTCAGGTACTCGCGCTCGAACCGAGCGATCAGCTCGTCCTTCGCCTCGTGGAACGGGCGATCAGCCTTGATCAGCGGGCCCTCGGGCGCTGCGGCGGTCGGGCGCAGCACGAACGGCAGCGACTGGAAGTCGTCGTCGGGACCGGCGAGCGCGACGGCGCGGGTGATCACGTTGCGGAGCTCGCGCACGTTGCCCGGCCAGTGATAGCGCTCGAGCCGCTCGAGCGCGGCTCCGCCGACTTGCTTCGCGAGGGTGCCCGCCCCTGCCCGCTCGAGGAACATCGCGATCAGCGTGGCGAGATCGCCAAGCCGCTGGCGCAGCGGCGGAACGTGGACCTCGACGACCGCGAGCCGGTAATAGAGGTCCCCGCGAAATCCACCGCGCGCGACCTCGCCGAACACGTCGCGATGCGTCGCGGCGACGATCCGCACGTCGTAGCGCTCGCTCTTGCGCCCGCCCAGTGGCACGACCTCGCCGGCCTCGAGCATGCGAAGGAGCTTCGGCTGCAACGCGACGGGAAGGTCGCCGATCTCGTCGAGGAACAGCGTGCCGCCGTGTGCGGCCGCGAACGCGCCCTGACGATCTCCCGCGGCGCCCGTGAAGGCGCCCTTGGTGTGGCCGAATAGATCGCTCTCGATCAGCGTCTCGGTCGACGCGCCGCAATCGAACACGACGAACGGACCGTCCTTGCGCGGCGAGGCATCGTGGACGCCACGCGCCATCAGCTCCTTGCCGGTGCCGCTCTCGCCGAGGAACAGGATCGGTGCCGCGGACTTGCTCGCGCGTTCGAGCACCGCGAACACCTGACGCATCGGCTGGGTGGATCCGAGCAGCGCACCGAAGTGATCGGCCGTCGATGGTGGAATGTCCAGCACCTCGTCGGCGGGCATCAGCTGCACGAGCGTCTTGCCGATCCGCAGCGCCACACCCGGAGGCGCGACGACCTTCTGCACCGCGACGCCGTCGATCACCGTGCCGTTCTTCGAACCGAGATCCGTGATCGAAAACCCCGCGGACGTCGGCGACACCGAGCAGTGGCGGCGGGACACGAACGAATCGGTCAGCACCACATCGCACGAGCGCTCCGTGCCGATCACCACGCCCACCGGCGGCAGATCGATCTCGAGGCCACGGTCGGGGCCGTCGACGACGCGAAGCTGCGCGGCGCGAACCGGCGGGCGCGCGGCCACGGCGTTCGTGACGCGCGTGACCTGCACTATCGAAGGATCCCGCGAAGGAGCAGCTGGCAGAGGTAACGATACGCCTCGAGCCGCGGCATGCCGGAGACGTCGAGGATCTCGTCGAGCGACAGCGAGCCATCGACGCGCGACAGGAGGAATGCGGCGCGCGGGCTGATCGGTGACGTCGAGAGCTCGTGCAGCGGGCGCGCGAGCACCGGCTGGCGATTGAGATCTCCGAGGAACGTCTGGAACACCGCCATGATCGTCTCGCGGTTGCGGTGGATCAGCTTCTGCGCGAGCGCGCTGTTCGGATCCTCGGAGAGCGCGAGGTCCACGGCGGCAACTGCGCGCTCGAGGTCGCTCCCCTTGCTCCACTCCGATGCGCGCTCGAGCAGCGAGCTGATCCGACGGCGCGTGCGGTCGTCCTTCACCTCGTTGTCCGGAACACCGGCATCGACTTCCTGGAGGATCTGCGCGGTGCGCGCGTCGATCGGATCGAACGCGAGCACGACGTCGGACTGCGTCCCCTCACGCCCGCCAAACAGCTTCGCGGGATCCATCGGCAGCTTCGCCGCGGTCGGCTCGTCCTCGGTACGCGCGCGGCCGGTGCCCGGCGGCCGCAGTCCGAGCTCGCGGGTCGGTGCCGAGATCAGCGGATCCGGCTCGGCAGCCGGGCGGTGCGTGATCTCCTGCGTCGGCTTCTCCGAGAAGTCGCGCGTGTTCGTGTTGCGTCCGGCGTCGGGTGCCTCCTGCGGCGGGGCCGCCGGCGGCGTCGTCGGCGCCGAGTTGAACGAGACGCTCACCTCCGGCGGCAGCTCCGGCTCGCCGACGTCGAACGCGTCCAGCGACATCCGCACCGGCGCGGTCGTAGCGTGCGGCGGCACGATATCCAACGGCAGGTCACGTGTGATGTGCGCCGGCTTCGGGCTCGGTAGCGAATCGATCAGATCATCGTCCGCATTGGCCGGATCGGCGTACGACACCGCGACGTTCGAGGTCGCCGGCGGTGGTGGATCTTCGTCTTGCGCCGGCGTGCGCAGCGTGATCTTCAGCTCGGGGGGCGCCTGCGAGTGGCGCGGAGGCCGCGGAGGCGGCGCCGGTAGGTCGTCGGGATCCGGCGGTGCCTCCTGCACGGCCTTCACGAATCCCTGCTCTCGTTTGCGGATGTCGGTGATCTCCGACCCGCTGAAGCCGGGCGTACCCTCGGAGTTGAACTCGCGCGTGGCGGTGCCCTCTTGCGAGAACATCTCGTTCGGCGCCTCCAGCGGCAGCGGCTGTAGCTGCTGCGGCGCCCTGCTCGATGACTTCACGCGCGGCTGATAGAACTCGCGGGTCTGATCCTCGAACGACACACCGTTCGGGTCGTTTGGCAGCGGCGGCTCGTCGGCGTCGAGCTCGAGCGTCACCGGTGTTGGGTCCTCGTCGATCTGCTTGTCGAGCGTCTCCTCGGAGAGCCGGTCTCGCGGAGCGCTCCTTCCCGCGAGCTCGGCCTGCATGAACCAGCCCTCGTCGCCAGGATCCATGTACATCGGCGCCCCGGGACCACCGGCTCCCTTGGCCTCGCCGGGCACGATCTCGATCTGGTACTCGGGCTCGTCGTCGCCAATCGCGAACGGCGCGCTTCCATCACGGCCCCCGTCGGCCGTCAGCATCTCGTAGTTCATGCGGACGTAGTCGACGTAGCTGTTCGCCTGCGGGTTCTCCGGATCCATCGCCAGCGCCTTCTCCCAGGTCAGGAGCGCACCGTCGAGATCCCCTTGCCCGTACAGCGTCAGACCCTCCTCGATGAGACGGTCTAGCTCCGTCAGATCAGGCATCCGTCACCCACGCGTCTTCGAGACAACCCCGCGGAACATGTTCAGCGTGCGGTTGAGTGCCTCCGTCGCCTCCGTCAAGGTCGTCAGATCCTTCGCGGCGATCGCCTGACGCGTGCGCTCGACGACAGCGCGCGCCTTCTTGACCGCATCCTGACCGAAGTCCGAGCCTGCGATGATGTCGGTCACCGACGGGAACAACCCCTCGATCTCCTCGAGCGCCTTCTCGGCGGCGTGGCGCGCCTTGTCGAACTCCTGGCCGGAGCGAACCTCGACCATGTAGTCCTTGTTCGCCTCGACCATCTTCTTGATCTCGTCCTCGGTGAGGCCCGAGGTAGCGGTCACCGTGATCGACTGCTCGAGACCCGTCTCGAGGTCGCGCGCCTTCACGGACACGATGCCATCGGCCGAGATGTGGAACATGACCTCGATCTCGACCTCGCCGCGCGGCGCGCGACGCAGACCGGTCAGCACGAACTCGCCGAGTAGCTCGTTCTCCTCGGCGCGATCGCTCTCGCCCTGGAGCACGAGGATCTTCACCGAGGTCTGGTTGTCCTTGACCGTGGTGAACACGTGCTGCTCGCTCGTGGGCACCGTGGTGTTCTGCTCGATCAGCTTGTGGAAGTAACCACCGACGATCATGATGCCGAGCGAGTGCGGCGTGACGTCGAGGAGGAGGATGTCACTCTTCTCGTCGGTGAGCGCCGCGCCCTGGATGCCGGCACCGAGCGCGACGACCTCGTCGGGGTGAACGCCCTTGCACGGCTCGAGGCCGAAGAACTCCGCGACCGCGGACTGCACGCGGGGCATACGCGTCATGCCGCCGACGAGGATCACGTCCTCGATCTGTGACTTCTGGATCTCCGCCTCCTCGAGCGTGCGCGCGCAGATCTCGACCGTGCGATCGATGAGGTCTGACGTGAGCTCCTCGAGCTTGTCGCGCGTCAGCATCGTCTGCAGGTGGAGCGCCTCGTTGCGCCCCGTCGAGATGATGAACGGCAGGTTGATCTCGGTCTCCTTGACGCTCGACAGCTCGCACTTCGCCTTCTCGGCGACGTCCTTCAGGCGCTGCAGCGCCATCTTGTCCTTGCGCAGATCGATGCCGTGCTGCTTCTCGAAGCCGAACACGAGCCAGTCGATGATGCGGCGATCGAAGTCCTCACCGCCGAGGAACGTGTCGCCTGCCGTGGAGATGACCTCGAACACGCCGTTGCCGATCTCGAGGATCGAGATATCGAACGTGCCCCCGCCGAGGTCGTAGACCGCGACCTTGCGCTCGATGTTGCGTCCGAACCCGTACGCCAGGGCAGCAGCCGTTGGCTCGTTGATGATTCGAATGACGTCGAGGCCAGCGATGCGGCCCGCATCCTTGGTCGCCTGGCGCTGACCGTCGTTGAAGTACGCCGGGACAGTGACGACCGCTTTCTGCACCTCTTCGCCGAGGTACTCCTCGGAGATCAGCTTCATCTCCTGGAGGATGTACGCGGACACCTCGGGGACGCTGAACACCTGATCGCGGAGCATGATGCGCACGTCGTCGTGCGGCCCCTCGACGATGCGATACGGCATGATCTCGAGCGAGCTGCGCACCGCGGCCGAGCCCCACTTGCGACCGATCAAGCGCTTCGCCGCGTACACCGTGTTCTCGGCGTTCGTGATGGCCTGTCGCTTGGCGATGTGACCCACCAACCGCTTCCCGTTCTCCGCGATCGCAACCATCGACGGCGTGGTCTTGTAGCCGCCCCGGTTGGGGATCACGGACGGGGTTCCATCCTCGACAATCGACACGCACGAGTTCGTCGTGCCGAGGTCGATGCCGATCACCTTGTCGCTAGCCATGGCGAGCTATTTTCCCGCCATTTCCAGCTAGATCGCCAGCGCTGGGGCAGGTTTATTAGATCGCCCGTGCCACGTGGTCACGGGTTCGCGAGCATGCGACGGACCTCGGCGAGGTCGTGGCGCAGCTCGGCGGTCAGCACGTCGTTCTCGCTCTTCAGCGCCATCGCCATGACCAGCACCTCCTCCGCCTCCGACAGCTTTCCGGCGTGGCGGAACGCAGTGGCGAGGAGGCGCGCGGAGGACACGTCGTTCGGTGCCAGCAAGTACGCCTTCTGCGCGTACTCGACCGCAGTGCGCGGCTGACCGGCGGCGAGCGCGCAGCTCGTGGCGCGGCGGAGGTACTTGATCTGCGGATCCATGCGGACGCAGGCGGCGAACAGCTTCATCGCGTTCAGTGCATCGCCGCCGACCTCGAGCTGACACGCGCGATCGAACAGCTCGGCCGCGTACGCCTGCGGTGTCTGCGGCTGGTCCTGCGTCGGAACGCGCACGGCCTGATGGCTCCCGCTGCCGCGCGTCGACGCCGGAGACGTCAAACGCGCGTACGCGCGGCTGACTTCCTCGAACACGCGCGAGGTGCGTGCGGCGAAGCTTCCGAGCTTCATGCCGTAGTAGCGGTCGGGATGGATCTCCTTCGACAGGAGGAAGTACGCGCGCTTCAGCGTCTTCGCATCGGCCCCCTGCGAGACACCGATCAGCATGTACGGATCGTTCTTCGCGAGCAGACGCTCGAGCGTCAGGATCATGCGCCGCTCGGTGTCGTCGAGCTCGGAGTCCTCGGCGAGTGCGGCGACCTCCTCCGGCGTGGGGTTCGCGAGCCGGAGGTCGTGACCGAGCGAGTGCTGTGTCGTGGGCTTGGTACCCTGCGCGGCGGCGCGCGGTGGCGGTGCCGGCGCCGTGCGCGGCGCGGCCATCGACGACGGCATCGAGGCCGGCGCTGGCGCCGCGCTCTCGCCGGGCAGCAGCAGGGCGCCGATCGACCGAAGGCGCGTGACGATCGCGATGCCGCGCTCGATCGGAAGACCGCTATCGAGCAGCACCGAACGGATCGTCTGGTTGCCGTCGATGCGCGACAGCAGGAAGTACTCGTCGGGCCCGACTGCAGCCTTGAGCGGATCGAACCCCGGACTGACCCTTAGCTTCAGGGACGTCGGTCCAATCCCGGCGATCTCTGCCGGTACCGTGCTCACCGCGGCAGCGTACCACCGAACGCGCGCATCACGTGTTCGAGGATGGCCTTCGCGACGTGCAGGCGATTCTCGGCCTGCTTCCAGGCCAGCGACCTCGGACCGTCGAGCACGTCGCCCGTGATCTCCTCGCCGCGGTGCGCGGGGAGGCAGTGCAACACGATCGTGTCGGGCGCTGCGATCGCGACGAGCGCCGGATCGATGCAGTAGCTGGTGAACACCTTGCGCCGCACGGTCTCGTCCTTCTGCCCCATCGAGACCCATACATCGGTGTTCAGGACGTGGGCACCGGCGGCGGCCTCCCTGGGATCCGTGGTGAGAAGGATCGAGCCTTTGCCGAGCTTGGTCTGAGCGTCGCGAGCGGTCTTGACCATGTCCGGATCCGGGGCGTAGCCGTCGGGGCACGCGAGCGCGAGGTCGAGGCCGAACATGCCGGCGGCCTCGAGCCACGAGTTCGCCATGTTGTTGCCGTCGCCGATCCACGCGTAGCGCATCCCGTCGATGCGGCCGAAGTGCTCGCGCACGGTGTAGAGGTCGGTCGCGACCTGACACGGATGGTGCTGGTCGGAGAGCCCGTTGATGACCGGCACGGAAGACGCGCGCGCGAACGCGGCGACCCGCTCCTGCCCGTACGTGCGGACCATGATCGCGTGGCAATAGCTCGCGAGGACGCGCGCCGTGTCCTCGACCGGCTCTCCGCGGCCCATCTGGCTGCCGTCGGTGGAGAGCACGACCGAGTTACCGCCGAGCTCGTACGCAGCGACCTCGAACGACACGCGCGTGCGCGTCGACGGCTTCTCGAACACGAGCGCGATCGTCTTGCCGGAGAACGTCGTCGCGAGACGGTTCGTCTCGAGCGCGCGCGTGCGATCCCACACCGCGGGCCAGTCCTCGACGGGGATATCGGCGAGCGTCAGAAATCCGCGCGGCGGCGTCACTTGCCCGCACCTTCCGCGAGCACACCCTCTAGGATCGTGACCGCCTCGTCGAGCTGCGCTCGTTCGACGATGTATGGGGGCGCGAACCGGATCACGTTCGCCCCGGCGATCGAGAGCAACAGGCCCTTCTCGCGCGCCCGCGCCGTGATCTGCGCCGGCGTGCCGGAGACGGCGACGCCGCGGAGCAGACCGCGGCCGCGAGCTTCGAGCACGTGGCCCGGGAACTTCGTCGCCAGGCCCGCGAGCTTGTCGCCGAGGTATGCACCATTCTCGTTGACGCGCGTCAGCAGCTTCTCGGACTCCATGATGTCGAACACCGCGTTCACCGCGGCGCACGCGAGCGCGTTGCCGCCGAACGTGGTCGCGTGGGGTACCGCACCGCCCGCGACCTGAGACAGGCCCGCCGCGGCTTTCTCGCTCATCGCGACGGCACCGACGGGCACGCCGCCACCGAGGCCCTTCGCGAGCGTCATCACGTCGGGAGCCACGCCGTCGTGCTCGTAGCCGAACCACTTGCCGGTGCGGCCGATGCCGGTCTGCACCTCGTCGAAGATCAGGATCGTGCCGGTCTCGTCGCACAGCTTGCGCAGCCCCGCGAGGTACCCGGGCGGTGCGACGATGATTCCACCCTCGGCCTGGATCGGCTCGACGATGATCCCGCACGCGCTGCGGCCCTCGAGGGCGCGCGTCGCGGCGTCGAGGTCGCCATACGGCAGGTGCACGATCGGCTCGACGAGCGGTCCGAATCCCTCGCGGTATTTCGGCTGCCCGGTGATCGCGACGGTCGCGAACGTGCGGCCGTGGAAGCTGCCGACCGTCGAGATGATCGTCGTGCGCTGCGGCTCACCGGCGACGACCGACTGGTAGCGCCGCGCGAGCTTCAGCGCGCCCTCGTTCGCTTCCGCGCCCGAGTTGCAGAAGAACACGCGGTCGGCGAACGAGTGGTCGACGATCGCCTTCGCGGCGAGGATCTGCTGGTCGTTGTAGAAGAGGTTCGACGTCTGCGTGAGCGTCGCGATCTGCGCCTGCACCCGCTTCGCGAACTCGGGGTGCGCGTGGCCGAGGCCGCACACCGCGATGCCCGCGGTCATGTCGAGGTACCGCACACCGGCGGCGTCCCAGATCTCGCAGCCCGCGGCGCGCTGGAGCACCATCGGTGCGGGCTTGTTGTTCTTGAGGAGAACCTGATCAGCGAGGGCGAGTAGCTCTGCCTGCGTCATCCCAGCGCTTGTACCTCAGATTTCCGCGTCGAGTACGATCGTCGTGGCGCGGCTCTTCGTCGTTCCGGTGGATGTAGCTCGAGATCGCGGTCGCGATGAGAGCCGTCACGCCGAGGCTCGCGAGCATCATCGGCGGGACGATGCGGCCGAGGTCGGTTCCGATCGCGCCGAGGCACCAGTCACCGGGCTCGCCGGGCGCGGGCATCGCGCACTCCGTTGGATTCGCGACGACCTGGTGGGTCAGCACGACGCCGGTGAACGTCGAGAACGTCCCGAACAGGTAGCCCGCGGAGCGCCCGTTGCGAGTGGCACATCCCGGCACGGACAGGACACCGACGAGAACCAGGACAGTCGCGCAGCGGAACATGAGCGCGACACCAGCACGCGACGTGCCAGCTAGAGGCAGGACGCGATCGCGGTGTCACTCACGAAGCCGCCCCTACGGTATGCGTCGTCGAGGTCGTCGACCCGGTCGGCGATCACCCGCACCGTGCTGCAGTGGCCGGCGCGCGCGGCGAGTCCCGCTTGCAGCGTCAGCTGCCGGAGCTGGCGATCGCTCGTCGGTGGCTCGGGCATCGTGTCGGCGCCGGAGATGACGCGGGCCTGCTCGCGCAGCGGGGCGCTCGCTTGTTCCGCGGAGTCGGACGGCGGCAGCTCGCGCGTCTCGTTGGCGATCAGCGTCACGAGTGCGGCACCGAGCAGGATGCCACCCATCACCGGCGCGACGTCCCGGTTTATCCCGCACGCGATCGCCTTTCCGAAATCCGCCGAGTCGCACTCGCTCGTCAGTCCGGAGATCATCATCGCGCCACCGAGCGTAGCCAGGCTAGCGGTGGCGATGCGGCCACCCGTACGCGTGGCGCACGCGCCGAGAGCCAGGACAACGAGCGCGCCGAGGACGATTCGTCTCATCGCTCCCAGACAACATCACGTGCCGTGCCGGCGCTAACTCCGCGGATGCACGCGGACCGGGTGACCGATCTTCGACGCTAGAGCACCGATCAGGTTGATGCCGTAACGAAATCGATCGGTTAGCGGTGGCGATCGACGGCCGCTAGCGGTTCGTGATCCTCTCGTCGGTGATGACCATCGCGCGCTGGAGTCCGAGTTCGAC
>JACCRC010000354.1 GCA_013813765.1 Deltaproteobacteria bacterium
ATTACCTACGTGTTACTCACCCGTCCGCCGCTTTACTCAGGGCCGAAGCCCCTTTCTCGCTCGACTTGCATGTGTTAGGCCCGCCGCTAACGTTCGCTCTGAGCCAGGATCAAACTCTCCATAGAAAATTTGAAGCCCGCTCTACATCGGCTGATAGCAGTCCTCCCGGGGGGAGAGCTGCGTCCGACATGGAATGGTTTCTTACAGACAGAAACTCACATTCTTCTATCGACTTGCTATCCAGTTTTCAGAGACCGACCTCAGAGCGCAGCCTTTTACCTCTTGCTTCGAATTACTCGAAGGTCGGAGGGAATCGCTTTTTCTCTGGTTTCCTCGGCGGTGTGTGCCGTCGAGGGATGCTGCTTATAAGGGGTCGCGTCGTACCTGTCAACCGCGTTCGAAAATTTTTCTACCGTCACCATCACGCCCTACCCAAATTCCCGACTTTCCAGGGTTTTTCGGACTCTTTTCGAATCCGATCCCACCCTTTCCCCTGTACGCCGACCGTCCGGGTACGCTGAAGTAGTTACCATGCTCGAACGCATCGGCAACTGCCGCATCGTGGAGGAGGTCGCTTCTGGAGGAATGGCGGTAGTTTACCGCGCGATCCAGGAGCCTTTGGGTCGCACCGTTGCGATCAAGGCGCTGAAATCCTCGGCGGCCTCAGAGGAACACGTGATCACTCGGTTCGAGCGCGAAGCGAAGAGCCTCGCGACGCTGCAACACGAGAATATCATCCACGTTTACGACTTCCATCGAGAGCGCGGCGCGCTGTTCATCGTCATGGAGTACGTGCAGGGGATCGACCTGTACGATCTCCTCGAGAAGTGCGGACGACTTCCGTACGACGTCGCAGCGATCATCGCGATGCAGGTCGCGCGTGCACTCGACTACGTGCACTACCGCTCGATCGTTCATCGCGACATCAAGCCCGCGAACGTGATGCTTTCTCGTCAGGGCGGCGTGAAGGTCATGGACTTCGGCATCGCGCGCGACACGAGCTTCGGTGATCTCACCGAGGCTGGTACCGGTATCGGAACGCCCGCGTACATGTCTCCCGAGCAAGTTCTCGGCGACAAGCTCGACGCGCGCAGCGACATCTTCTCCCTCGGTGTCGTGCTCTATCAGATGGTCACCGGGAAGAAGCCGTTCGTCGAGGACGAGAAGCGATCGGCGATGCACAAGATCCGCCTCGAGAAGCACGTCGGTGCGCGCAAGCTCAACCCGGATATTCCGCGCGAGCTCGAGCGCGTGATCGACAAGTGCCTCGAGAAGCAGCCTCGCGATCGCTGGCGAAGTGCGCAGCACATGGTGATGGCGCTCGAGCGTTTCCTCGCGCGTCACGTCGAGATGAATCACCACGCGCGCCTCGTGCTGTTTCTGCGCGCGCAGAACGTGATCACGCAGCTCGAAGCCGAGGAGTACTTGAATCCGTCGGGCCTCGGCGGCGCGAGCAACGCTGCACCGACGAACATGCAGGCTCGTCACACCGTTCGCGCCGGCATGGTCGCGCACGGCGTGACGTTCGGCGTGCTCGCTCTCATGCTCGGCCTCATCCACGTCGCTCCGCTCGGCGCGACGCCGCACACCAGCGTCACGATCAACCAGACCGTCGGGCGCGGCTTCATTCGACTCCACGCATATCCGTGGGCGAAGGTCTCGATCGACGGCAAGCCGCAGGGCGAGACGCCGATCGACAAGCCGATCGAGCTTGCCGACGGAAAGCACACCGTGAAGTTCGAGCACCCGTGGTACGTGCCCGTCGAGCGAACGATCGAGGTCAACGGCGCCACGCCCGACACTGCGCCGGTCGTCAGCGTCGACTTCCCGAAGGAGAAGATCACCACGCTCGCCGGCAAGACGGTGCCGCCCGAGATCGGCGACGCACTCGCGCCGCCCGAGCCCGCGCCGGGAGGTGGCAAGTGATCCGCGCGCTACTCGTGCTGTTGCTGCTCGTCGGGATCACACCGCGCGCGCACGCGCAGGATGCGACGAGTGACGTGACCGTCTATCGCGTCAAGCAGGGCGACACGCTCGACCTGATCGCGGCCGAGTTCTACGGCGATCGCAACAAAGCGATCTTCATCATGGTCTCGAACAAGATCCTCCACCCGCGACCGCTGAAGGCCGGCGAGAAGATCCGCATCCCGGTCACGCGTCAGGTCACGACGTCGCCGGGTGACACCTGGGAATCGATCGCCGCGACCTACCTCGGTGATGGCCGGCGCAGCGCGTTCCTCGCGGAGTTCAACGGCATGACCACCGACGATCTCGCGAGCGGCACGCCACTGCAGATCCCGTTCACGATCACGCACACCTCCGCCGGCACGGAAGCCGTGTCCGATATCGCGAAGGCGTACTTCGGCGACAGCAAGAACGCGTCGATGATCCGCCGCTACAACTTCCTCGAGGCTCGTGACGGGATCGAGAAGGACGAGAAGATCATCGTCCCGATCAACAACGTGCGGCTGTCGGCCTCGAAGATGCCGGCGATGGACGCCGAGGCGAAGGCGCGCCGCGATCGACAGCGCGAATCGCAGGCCCGTGCCGCACGCGTGCTCCCCGTCGCGCGCCAGGCGTGGCATCAGGGCGAGTTCGCGGCCGTGAAGGCGGCGCTCTCGGAGGTCGAGCTCGACGTCGACTACCTCGACACCGCACAGGCGATCGAGGTCGGCCTGCTTCTCGGTGCGATGCACGTCGCGCATGGAGACAGCAAGCCCGCGCTCGAGGCGTTCAAGCGCGTGCTCGAGCGGCGCTCGACGTACCAGATGAGCCAGTACCACTTTCCACCGAAGATCCAGGCCGTGTGGAAAGAGGCCGGCGGCACGATCGCCGAGAGCCAGTGATCTGAGAGACTGCCGCGGCGCGATGCGCTCCGTGGTTCCACTCGTGCTCCTCGCCGCGTGCGGCGGTGGTTCCGGCCCCGTGCCCACCGGCGAGCGCGTCGGTGCTGGGCTCTCGACCGCACTCGCTGGCGCGGACAAGCAGCGCGCACCGTGGCGGTGCGCCGCTCTCGACGGACCCACGCTCGTCGATGAGACGCTGAAGGGCTGGAAGCTCGCGGGGCACACCCTGACCGCGGACGCCACCGGCGACTTCACGATCGGCACGATCGCCGACGCCGGCGGCGCCGCACCCGCCACGATCGCCGCGCTCGCGCGGATCAAGCCGAAGCTCGCGAGCGCGAACCTCGTGATCGCGCTCGGCGGCATGGGCACGACGCAGGCGGAGCTCGAGGCAACGCTCGGCGCGATCGCCGAGAAGGCGCCCTACCCCGTCGTCGCGCTCCCGGGAGATCTCGAGGGCGCCGGCGCGCTGACCGCAGCGATCGCAACGCTCCGTGCGAAGGGCCTGATCGTGATCGATGGCCGGCTCGCGCAGCGGATCGAGCTGCCCGGTGCCTCGATCGCGACGATCGCGGGCGCGAGCGCCGACAGCCGGCTCGTCGCGGGCGCTGATGGCTGCGCCTACCGCGCGGCGGACCTGCCCTCCGTGCTCGGTGCGCTCACCGCGAGGCCAGGCCTGCGGATCCTCGCGACCGCGGAGGCACCGCGCATCACGATCGAGGGCGAGCCCGCCGGCGAGCTCGCGCTGACGCCCGGCGCTGGCACCGAGATCGACATCGTGCTGCACGGGCCCGTCTCTATTGCGGCGTCGAAGAACCGCACCGGCGGCCGCGATGCAGACGCGATCGCGCTCACCCCCGGGAGTGCGGACGCGACTCCGAGACTGCCCGGTGGTCTTCACGCGCCTACGGCCGGCCTGCTCTCGATCAAGGGCGCGAGCTGGACCTGGAAGTCCGTCGCCGACAGCCAGTAGAGTCATCCGCGCGCAGCACCGGGCGACCTACGCGCGCTGGTAGCGTGCGAACACGGTCCTGCAGCGGCGCTCGATGGCCCCTGGGCGTACAGCCGACGCTGGTAGAGGGCGGCAGGCAGCGAGCAGCGGTCAGCGGCGGCCATGAGGCGCGTCAACACCGGGTGCTATGATCGGCCGGTCGATGACGACGACCTCGGGACACGATCCGACGCAGCCTCTGGAGACGATCTCCGCGGCGGATCGGCGGCTCTCCGACTCGAACCAGGCGTGGCTCGGCAAGCTGGTCGACGGCCGTTATCGCGTGCTCGAGGTGATTGGACGCGGCGGCATGGGGGTGGTGTACCGGGTCGAGCACCTCCGGATGGGCAAGATCGCCGCGATGAAGGTGCTGCACCGCGACCTCGTGGCGGACGCGGACGTGCAGCGGCGGTTCGAGACCGAGGCGGCATCGATCGCGAAGCTGAACCATCCGCACACGGTGCAGGTCTTCGACTACGGAAATTTTCTCGGCAACGCTTACCTGATCATGGAGATGGTGCGCGGCCTCGATCTGGGCCGCGTGATCGCGCGCGATGGACCGATTCCGTGGGCGCGCGCGGCGCCGATGTTCATCCAGATCTGCGGCGCACTGCAGGAGGCGCACGAGCTGGGCATCGTGCACCGCGACCTGAAGCCAGATAACGTTCTCATCACGCGCACGACGGGCGGCCGAGACTTCGCGAAGGTCCTCGACTTCGGGCTCGCAAAGCTCGACGGCCGCAACCCCACCGAGGCGGATCGGCACTCGATCGTCGGCACGCCGTACTTCATGGCGCCGGAGCAGATCCGGGGCGACGAGGTCGACGCGCGCACGGATCTCTATTCGTTCGGCGCAATGATGTTCGAGGTGCTCACCGGCCAGCACCTGTATCCGAGCTCGACAGCAGTGGGCGCGTTGACGAAGCACCTCACCGGCGAGCCGGATGCGCCTTCGATGCGCAACAAGCAGGCGGGCATCCCGCCGCTGGTCGATCACATCGTGAAGACCGCGCTCGCGCGGGACCCAGCGCAGCGCTATCAGTCGGCGGCGGAGCTCGCGGGCGCGCTCGAGGAAGCGTACGCGGAGACGGTCACCGAATCGACGGGCCCAAAGACGAGCGTGTCGCGGGGTCTTCGGGGACCACGCCTCGTCACCGATGACGCGGAGGAGAGCGACCTTCGCCTGCGCCGCTCCGACATCGATCAGTTCGAGCGCGGCCTCAAGCGCCGGCGCGTGCTGGTGGTGGTCGCCACCAGCGTCGTGTTCGCCGGAGCGATCGGCGCCGCGGCGTGGCTGGTCACTCGCAAGGCACCGCCCTCCACAGCGGAGAAGGAGCCGAACGATGAGCCGGCGAAGGCGACCGTGATCGCCGAGGCGACCGCGGTGCCGGGCTACCTCGGCAAGCGCCTGTCGCCGAAGGATGGCGACCGCGACAACTACGTCGTGAGGTGGCCGTCGGGCAGCCGCCGGATCGTCTCCGTCGTGGTGACCGCGCCGCCGAACATCGACATCAACATCAATGTCTCGGATGCCAATGGCGCGCATCAGGTGTCCGCGGACGAGGGCACGCTTGGCGAGACCGAGGTGCTTCACCGGCGCGCGGTCGAAGGGCCGGTGGTGGTGACCGTCGCTCAAACGATGGGCAAGGATCAGAAGCTTCCGATCGAGAACGTCAGCGACCCGTACTCGATCACGATCACGGAGGAGAAGGCACCGGGCGAGCGCGAGCCGAACAGCATCGAGGCGGATGCGAACCCGCTCGTGCCGACCGAGGAGCTGAAGGGCTACCTGGACACCCGAACCGACGTGGATTTACTTCGATGGACCGGCGAGGACGGCACCTACAACGTCGTCGTCCGCGCCGATGGTTTGCCGCTGACGTGGCGCGTCTCTGACGGAAAACCGCGGACACCGGGCGCCGCGACGGTGCCGCTCCGCAAGGGTGAGATGGTGCGGCTCGAGCGCGCGGATCGAAGCGAGAAGGGCTCGCTGCAAGGGCGCGATGTGTTGTGGTCGATCGTCGTCACGAAGTAGTACGCTCGCGCGCGTGAGGAGAACGTTCGCCGGTCTCGTCGTGATCGCGCTCGTTGCGGGCTGTGGCGACAACCGCGAATGCTCACTGGAGCCGTTCAAGGCGGGCGATCCAGACGGTCATCCCGAGCCGCTCGGCGCGAGCAGCATGGAAGCGCGTGCCGGCCGGATCGCCGCTGCGGATCTGCCCCACGTACCGTCGGAGCTGGTGACGTGGAAGGAAGGCGACTTCGTCATCGCGAACAATCGCATCGCGCTCGTGATCGAGGATGTCGGCGACAGCGACCTCTACGATCCGTGGGGCGGCCGACCGGTCGGCCTCGCGCGCGTCGACAACCGCGAGATGGTCGAGCCGAACAACTTCGGCGAGCTGTTCATGTTGACCGGACGCTCGACGGTGGTGACCGACTCCGTGTCGGTTCTCGCCGACGGCAGAGATGGTGGCCCCGCGATCATCCGCGCGCGCGGCAAGCTCCATCCGCTGCCGTTCTTCGACAACCTGATCGCTGCCGTCTACAGCGAGACCTGGACCGATATCGACGCGACGATCGACTACGTGCTCGCGCCGGGTGCGGATCACGTCGACGTCTACGTCGGATACGCGTCGTCACGAGCGGAGCCGAAGGACTCGCCGTCCACGCTGCACGCGCTGATGTACACCGAGCGCACGCCGGCGTTTCAGCCGATCAAGGGCTTCGATCCGGCGCTCGCGAATGCGCCGTACGTCGCGCTCGTCGACGATCAAGCCACGAGCTGGGCGTACATCCCGGGCGAGGGCGTGCTCGGCACTCCGATCAATGCGTCGGGGTTTCTCGGCGCGTTCTCGGCGGGCTTCACGATGCCGGCGTGTCAGCGCATCTTCCGGCTGCACGCGAAGATCGCGATCGGCGGACCGGGGCTCGATGGCGCGGTCGTCGCGGCAGCGAGCGCGCTGGGTGAGGTGGTTCGCGAGGTCTCCGGCACGGTGACGCGCGGCAAGGTCAGCATTCCGAACGTGCACATACACGCGACGGATGGCAGCGGCCGCTACCTCACGCGCGGAGTGACCGACTCCGAAGGGAAGTTCTCGCTGCACGTGCCGCTCGGCGCCGATGTGACACTCACCGCGTACAAGCGCGGCGATCAGGTCGTTACCGTGCACGCTGGCTACCAGGCGAAGGCCCCCGCGATCGATCTGCCGGCCGTGGGATCGATCGCGGTCAGCGCGATGGAGGCGGGCAATCCGCTGCCGGTGCGCATCCAGGTGCTGCCCGTCGCACCGACGACCATCCCGACGGTGCCCGACAATTTCGGCGAGACGCGCGTGACCAGCGGCCGTCTCGACGTGGTCTACGCGATCGAGGGCCGCGCGACCGTGATCGTACCGCCGGGCCGCTGGGAGGTCGTCGTGTCGCGCGGCTACGAGTACGAGATCGAGCGTCGGATCGTCGATGTGGTCGCCAATGCGCAGGTCCGCGTCGATGCTGCGCTCGACCGCTCGGTCGCCACGCCCAGCATCCAGTGCGGCGACTTCCACATCCACACCTGGCGCTCGAACGACTCCGGCGACAACGCGATCGAGAAGGTCGCGCAGGCAATCGCGGACGGCGTCGAGATGCCGGTGCGCACGGAGCACGAGTGGGTGGCGGATTTCGAGCGCGAGATCGGCGAGCTGTTCGCGACGCAGTGGGCCGCCGCGTTCGCCTCGATCGAAATGACATCCTTCGAGACGTGGGGGCACATGGGTGTGTTCCCGCTGACGCCGCGTCCCGACGAGGTCAATGCGGGGGCACCGAAGTGGCAGACATTTCCGACGGCGGACGCGCCCGACACCGAATTCTCGACGCTGTCCCCGAAGGTCGTGTTCGACAACGTGCGTGAACGTCCCGAGGCGCCGGTGATCATCATCAACCACCCGCGTGGCGCGACGAACTACTTCGGCTACGTGGGCTATGACCCGGCGACTGGAACGGCGCGCAACACCGCCGACTGGGACACGAAGTTCTCGCTCGTCGAGGTGTTCAACGACGCGCACTGGAAGCAGAACCGCGACAGCCACGTCGCCGACTGGTTCGGGCTCCTGAAGGCCGGCCGCAAGGTGTTCGCCGTCGGGTCGTCCGATAGCCACGCGATGTCGAACAGCCCGGTCGGCTACCCGCGCACCTGCATCCAGCTCGGGACGGACGATCCGCGCCAGCTCACGCAGAACGGGGTGCGAGATGCGCTCGCCGCGGGGCACAGCACGGTCTCCGGGGGCATCTACGTCACCGCGAGGCTCGGTACCGCCGGTCCCGGCGACACGGTGACCGGTGCAGGCTCGCCGATGATGGTCGATGTCACGGTGCAGGCGGCCACCTGGATCGACGTCGACGCGATCGATGTCGTCGTCGATGGCGAGACGGTGGACACGATCCCGGTGATGCCCGGCGACGCCGATCCCGCGAACCCGGCGATCCGGTGGCGCGGGCAGGTACCGGTCCAGGTACGCGCCGCGGGTGGGTTCGTCGTGATCGCCGCGTACGCGCAGCGTACGCTCGAGCCGGTGCATCCCGGGCGCACGCCGTTCGGCGTCACCAATCCGATCTTCGTGACCCCGTAGCTCGTCGCGACGGGGCCGCCGTGGTTGCCGTCGATTCACGGCCTGCGCCAGTACCCGGCGCGGCCCCGGATTGGTATGACGCGGCCAACATGATCAAGCGTCCCAAGATCGCCATCGTTGGTGCCGGCGGTAACGTCGGTGCTGCTGTCGCCCAGTGGGCTGCCACCAAGGAGCTCGGTGACCTCGTCCTGATCGATATCAAGGCGGGACCGGCCGAGGGCCGCGCGCTCGACCTCACGCAGTGCGGCCCGTGGGAGGGCTTCAACAACACGTCGTTCCTCGCGACCGACAAGGCCGAAGCCATGGCCGGCGCCGACATCGTCGTGATGACGGCCGGTGTCCCGCGCAAGCCGGGTCAGTCTCGTGAGGAGCTGATCAACATCAACGCAGGCATCGTCAAAGGGATCTGCGCCGATGTGAAGAAGCACGCGCCGGAGTCGGTGCTGATCGTCGTCTCGAACCCGCTCGACGCGATGGTGTTCGTCGCGAAGCAGGTCACCGGCTTCCCGCGCGAGCGCGTTATTGGCTCGGCCGGCGTGCTCGACAGCGCGCGCTTCCGCACGTACCTCGCGCTCGCCGCCGGCGTCAGCGTCGAGGACGTCCAGGCGATCGTGCTCGGTGCACACACGGACAAGGACATGGTTCCGATCCTCTCGACCGCGACGATCGGCAACGTGCCGGTCACGAAGTTCCTCTCGGCCGAGAAGCTGAACGAGGTCGTCGAGAACACGAAGAAGGGCGGCGCCACGCTCACCGGCCTCATCGGCACGAGCGCCTGGCTCGCTCCGGGCGCGGGCACGTGCCTGATGGTCGAGGCGATCGTCAAGAACCAGGGCCGCGTGCTGCCGTGCTCCGTGGAGCTGCAGGGCGAGTTCGGCGTGAAGGGCGCGTTCGTCGGCGTGCCGGTGAAGCTCAGCGCGAAGGGCGCCGAGGCCGTGTACGAGTTCGAGCTGTCTTCATCGGAGAAGGAGGCGTTCGCGAAGTCCGTCGCTGCGAACACCGAGCTGATGAACATCGCCCGCGGTTTCCTGGGCTGAGTTATCGTTCCCGGCGTGAAGTGCGCCGGGCTGCTCGTGCTGCTCGTCGGGTGCGGGTTCTCCGCGCCCGCAACGAACAGCGCCACGGATGGCGGCGCCGATGCGCCGCCGGATGTGCCTGCGGGACCGTCGAGCCCGCGCAAGGTCGTCTTCTCGACAACGGGCATCACGACGAACCTCGATGACTTTCCGGTCCTGATCCCGATCGCGGGTCAGGTCGACTACGCGCGGATCAGCGATCCCCGAACGGATCTGCGCTTCGTCGATCCGGTGAGCGGGAACACGCTCGCCTACGAGGTCGAGCTCTGGGATCCCCTCGGCGAGTCGCTGGTCTGGGTCCGCGTCCCGCGGATCGGACCGCCGCCCACGTCTGCGTCGATCCTGATGCACTTCGGTCCCAACGAGGGCGACGACAATCCGACGGGCGTGTGGGCGGCGTACGAGCAGGTGAATCACTTCGCCGGTGGAGCGCTCGACTCGAGTGGGAACGGCCACGACGGCCTGTCGACGGGCGCGCACATCGCCTCGGGCTACCTCGGCAGTGCCGCTGCGTTCACGACGAACAGCGATCGCATCGTGTTCAGTGGTGCGACGCTCGACCAGTGGACCGCGGGCTCGATCGAGATGTGGATCAGGCCCGGGTATGCCAACGCCGCGGCGCTGATCGCGACCCAGCCGCGGGTGCTCGACAACGGCGGATCGCTCGGGCTCGGCCGGTTCTTCGATGACGCCGGCGCGCTCGCGTTCCAGATCGACGTCCGGTGGAGCGGCACCATCTCGTTCCTCCATCCCGCGCTCGTCGGCAACGCGTGGTCACATGTCGCCTGGTCGTACGACAACAACACGCTGCGCGTCTATCGCAACGGCGAGCAGGTCCTGATGGATAACGTCGGCGCTCGCACGTTCTCGAACTCGACGGCGCTCGTACTCGGCGACGCGGTCACCGCGGCGAGAATGCACATCGACGAGCTGCGCATCTCCCGCGCGGGCCTGTCGCTCGACTGGATCCGCGCGCAGCACCTCGCGATGTCGCGCAACTTCGTGTCGTTCACGGACCCGTAGAAGGACCTACCAGGCAGCCATCTTGGTCTTGAGACCGGCGTCCAGGGCGTCGAGGAACTGCTCGGTCGTGAGCCACGGCGCCTTCGCGTCGATCAGCACGGCGAGGTCCTTCGTCATCTTGCCGGACTCGACGGTCTCGATGCACACCGCCTCGAGCGCGGCCGCGAACTTCACGACCTCGGGCGTGCTGTCGAACTCGCCGCGGTACTTGAGGCCCTGCGTCCACGCGAAGATCGACGCGATCGGGTTCGTCGACGTCGGCTTGCCCTTCTGGTGCTCGCGGTAGTGGCGCGTGACCGTGCCGTGCGCGGCCTCGGCCTCGACGGTCTTTCCGTCGGGCGTGAGCAGCACGGAGGTCATGAGGCCGAGCGAGCCGAAGCCCTGCGCGACCGAGTCCGACTGGACGTCGCCGTCGTAGTTCTTGCAGGCCCACACGAACCCGCCGTCCCACTTCATCGCGGAGGCGACCATGTCGTCGATCAGGCGGTGCTCGTACACCGTGCCCGCCGCCTTGAACTTGTCAGCGAACTCCTCGTCGAACACCTTCTGGAACAGATCCTTGAAGCGACCGTCGTACTTCTTGAGGATCGTATTCTTCGTCGACAGATAGACGGGCCACTTGCGGTTGAGGCCGTAGTTCATGCAGCTGCGCGCGAAGCCGATGATCGACTCGTCGAGGTTGTACATGCCGAGCGCGACGCCGCCGCCCGGGAAGTCGAACACCTTGTACTCGACCGGCTTCCCGCCGTCCTTCGGCGTGTACGTCATCGTCAGCGAGCCGGGGCCCGGGACGACGAAGTCCGTCGCCTTGTACTGATCGCCGAACGCGTGACGGCCGACGACGATCGGCTTGGTCCAGCCCGGCACGAGGCGCGGCACGTTCTTGCAGATGATCGGCTCGCGGAAGATCGTCCCTCCGATGATGTTGCGGATCGTCCCGTTCGGGGACTTCCACATCTCGGTCAGGTTGAACTCCTTCACGCGCGCTTCATCGGGCGTGATCGTCGCGCACTTCACGGCGACGCCGTACTGCTTGGTCGCGTTCGCTGAATCGATCGTGACCTGATCGCGCGTCTTGTCGCGGCTCTCCATCCCGAGATCGAAGTACTTCAGATCGATCTCGAGGTACGGAAGGATCAGCTTCTCCTTGATGAAGTGCCAGATGATGCGGGTCATCTCGTCGCCGTCCATCTCGACGACAGGGTTCTTCACCTTGATCTTCGTGCTCATCGCCGGCGTTTGTATCACCTAGCCGCGGCGATCACCGCCAGCAGCGCCAGGAACGAGAGCCAGGCCGCGATGCTCGCCACTCGCAGCGGTCGCCGAGGTCGCGCCCCCACCACCGGCTGCTCGATCGGATGCCGCCAGTCCCGCCGGCCGAGCTTCTGCGCGCACGACGGGTCCACCCGGGTCCGGACGCGCTCCTGCCTCGCCAGTCGCACGCCGCCGCCACACCGCCGCGATCAGAAGCATCCCGACGAGGAGTGAGCCCGCTCCGCCGCTTGCGCTGCACCCACCGGTCTCCTCCGCGGGCTCCGCCTCGGGATCA
>JACCRC010000407.1 GCA_013813765.1 Deltaproteobacteria bacterium
ACTACGTACAGCGCTGGGCCAAGACCGGCGTCGAGGACCTCCTTTGCAAAGCCGCCGGCGTCCACGGCGTAGCCACCGGGCGCCGCGGTGAACATCGGCCCCGCGACCCCGAGCCTCGCGAGGTTGATGAAGTCCGCGAGCAGCGCGAGCCCCACGAGCACGCGCACGAGCGCGAGCGCGGCCGGTGACTCCCTGCGATCCCACAGCGCGACCCACGCGTTCCACACGCGCTCGATCATCGCGCGCGCTCCATCGGCATCACGTACTCGCGGGTGCCACGGACGTCGCCATCCTCGAGCACGACGCGCTCGAACCGGATCCGCGCCGCCGACAGCTCCGCATCCTCCGCGAGCACGTGGCCGAGGAACCACTGCGCGAACGGGCCGAACTGGAGCGGCGTACGGTCGGTCGGATTCCACGCGCCGCGCACGCGCTCGTCGAGCAGGAGACCCGCGTACGCAGCGTGGTCCGGATCGCCTGCGCGAAACATCAGCTCCCAGTCCCCACCCCGCCGGCCCTGTAGCTCGAGCCGGTACCGCTCGCGCGCCGCGACCTGGAACAGCGCCCAGCGCTGCGTGACCACGAGCGTGCGCTGGATCCACATGAACGGACGCAGCACCACGCGTTGCACCCGCCGCACGACATCGACGATCGGCTGCTGCCACGGCGCCTCGTAGCCCGGCTCGGGCAGCGGGCAGCCTTCGATCAGCCCGACCACGATCGCGAGAGCGATCGCACCCGCCCGGATCCGCGGCCACCGCTTTCCCGTCACGCCTCGATTCTACAGCCTGGATCGGCGTCGTTGACCCGCAGGGCCTCGCCTGTCACGGAGTGCAGGTGTTCGCCCGCTCGGGGCGGCAGAGACCCGCGTTGTTGCAGCGCACGTCAACACCATCCTGCGCCGGACACGGATGCTCCGCGTCGCACGCCTGCGTGCAGACGGCGAGCTCCAGCTGAGCGTAGGGCATGCACACGCCCGTGCTGCAGTCCGCGGCGACTTCGCACGCGTCGTAGAGCTCGCCCGCGCATCCGCCCCCGAGAGAGGCGGGGCGTCGACCATGCTCGAAGCATCCGGCTACGAGGACGAGGAACCACGCGCGCATGCCCTCACATGGTATCCGCACTCGCTCAGCGCGTGGGATCGAACGTCGTCACGCGGCGGAGGAACGATGCATCGAGGTATTCGCGCTTGATCACCTCGGCCATCTCCTCGGCCGTCGCGAACTTCTCGTAATCGATCCGGATCACCGGGATGACCTTCGAGATGTTCTGGATGAACTCCTCGTAGCCCTCGTGCAGCGCCTCGAGGTAGCCGAGCTCGATCTTCGACTCGACGTCGCGGCTGCGCATGCGGATCCGCTCGGCGCTCGCCTCCGGGGAGACATCGAGGAACACGATCACGCTCGGTTTGCACATGAAGTTGCTCATGTTGCGGAACAGCTGGACGTACGTCTTGTAGTCACGCTCGTCCATGAGCCCGGTCTTGGCGAGCATCTTCGCGAAGATCGAGTCCTCGTAGATCGTGCGGTCCTGCACGGCGGATCGGCCGCGCCAGATGATCTCCTGGTGCTGCTGGAACCGGCGATTCAGCAGGTAGACCTGCATCGCGAACGAGTAGCGCGCGGTGTCGCGATAGAAGTCCTCGAGGTACTCGTTGTCGGCGACGGGCTCGTAGTAGGTGTCGATGCCGAGGTGATCGCCGAGCGCCTTCGCGAGCGTGGACTTGCCGGCGCCAATCATCCCGGCGATGCCGATGAAGATGTTGCCGAACACCTCGGGCGCCGCCGACGAGCGCTGCCCGTGGGGACCGGAGCCGGTCGCGAGCGGATGGCGGCCCCCGAGGACGGGCGGCCGGTCGATCAGCGGTTCGACAGCGGGAGAGGCGGTCTCGAGGAGGTCGGGCAGCACATCGGGCAGCCTGCCAGAGGGCTATGACAGCGCCTCAGCGGCGGCCCTTGAAGCCCATCATGCCCTGCATCACGCTCTCGCTGGCCTCGGCGATCTCGCCCTCCTCGCGCGCGCGATCGGCGCAGTCCTCGCACAGCTTCTTCACCTTCCCCGCGATCTTCACGGACACCAGCTTGTCCACGTCGTCGTTGCACCCTTTGCAGGTCGGCATGGCTCGATCTTACACCCGCGTGGCGAGGCGTTTGAACTGCCATGCCTGGGTCAGCTGGCGCGCCTGGACCTCTGACAGGTCGGAGCGCAGCTTCGCGATGAACACACACGGCACGATGATCATCGCCATGTTCGTCACCATCAGCAGCAGCTGCGTGCCGAGCGGCGGCAGCTCGATCATCTGCGGCTCGACGAGCCACCGGCCGCCCTCGAACGCATACGACGCCGGGAGGATGCCCGCGAGCTCGAGCAGGATCGGCACGGCCAGCGCGACGATGCTGGCGACCAGCGCGAGCCGGCGAAACAGACGGGCCGGATGCGCCTGCAGCACGATCGCGTACGAGGCGATCAGCGTCGGCACGAGGATCAGCGGCCCGAACATCCGCGACAGCATCGAAGCGGCCAGCAGCGTGCAACCGACGGTCACGAGCTGCGGGCCCCGTCCGATCCGCTTCTGGAGCGTCGCGTACACCGAGGCCGCGCCGGAGATCATCGCCGGGATGATCACGGCGAGCAGCTGCGTCGTGCTGCGCACGCCGATCACCAGCACCGCGGGCAGGAACACGAACCAGATGCTCATGCCCAGGATCGAGAACTGCGCGCCGCTGCGCACCAGGCGATCGGTGCCCAGCTGCATCTGCTTGTGAACCTCCGGCGGAATCTCGCGCGGCGGCGTGGTCAGGATCTGCCCGAGCAGCGACGCGTGCGTGGTGTCCGCCGGATCGAGCGCGAGCGCGAGGTTCAGCTCGCGGATCGCGATGCCATGCTGCCCGCCGTGATCGGCACCGGGCTCGTCCGCGCGTGCGATCGCTTCTCGCGCGCGATCGGCGTGCTGCTTCGCGAGCGCCTTGCGCTGCGCGACCTCGCGATCGCCTTCGAGGTAACGCACGACCGCCTCCTGCAGCGCACGCGGCGTGGGATAGCGATCCGCGGGCTCGGTCTCCGTCGCGCGGACGCAGATCGTCTCGAGCTCGGGCGCGATCGCGCGCTCGGGTGCGCGCTCCGAGGTGCGCGCATTCGCCGGGAGGTACAGCGTCTCCGCGGTGCGCAGCTTCTGCAGCGTGAGGATCTCGAACAGGATCGCACCGAGCGCGAACACGTCCGCGGCGGGGCCAACCCCGGGGTCCTGCATCTGCTCCGGCGCCATGTAGAGCGGCGTGCCCATCAGCTCGCCGGGGACCGAGAGCCGCTGCGGCGGCTGATCGGGCTCCAGCGAGTCGAGCTCGCCTTCACCGACGAGGCGCGCAAGTCCCCAGTCGAGCACGTAGACCTCGCCGAAATCGCCGAGCATGAGATTCGCCGGCTTGATGTCGCGATGGATCACGCCGCGCGTGTGCGCGTAGTCGATCGTGAGGCACACCGTCGCGAACGCGGTCAGGAGCTCGCGCTGCGTGTAGCGTGTGCGCGCCGCCGGATCGTCCCTGCGCAGATCGTCGAGGATCGCGTGCAGCGTGCGCCCGACCACGCGGCGCATCGTGAAGAACGTGGTGCCGTCCGCGCGCCGGTCGATGTCGTACACCGGAACGATCGATGGGTGCTCGAGCTGCCCCTGCACGCGCGCCTCGCGGAGAAACCGGACGCGCTCGTCGGGCCCCATCTCGCGATCCGATCGCAGCTCCTTCACCGCGACCTCGCGGCCAATCCTTGCATCGCGCGCGAGCATCACCTTGCCCATCCCGCCGACACCGAGCAACGCGCCCTCGGTGTAGCGCTGGCCGCTCGGCCCGACCGAGTCCTCGGGCTCGGCCTCGACGGCCTTTGACCGGTCCTGCGACCACCCCTGCGTCTGCGTCAGCTCCGCGTACGTCGGGAAGCCTACCGTCGAGTCGTCCCCATCCATCACCCGATCATAAGCGCCTGCCTGGTGCGACAGCCGCTGTCGCAGGCTGCGAGTTACTTCCCGCCGAGGACGTTGCGCGCGATCACCACGCGCTGGATCTGAGACGTGCCCTCGTAGATCTGGAGGAGCTTCGCGTCGCGCATCAGCTTCTCGACGGGGTACTCCTTCGTGTAGCCGTAGCCACCGAAGATCTGCACCGCGTCCGTGGACGCGCGCATCGCAGCGTCGGCGCCGTAGGCCTTCGCATACGCGCTCGTGATCGCCGAGAGGTCGCCCTTGTCGACCTGCCACGCCGCCTTGTGCGTGAGCAGCCGCGTGGCCTCGTACGAGATGGCCATCTCCGCGAGCATGAACTGGATCGCCTGGTGCTGCGCGATCGGCACGCCGAACGTCTTGCGCTCCAGCGAGTACGCACGGCTCTCCTCGAGCGAGCGCCGGATCACGCCGGCCGCGGTGGCCGCGATCCACGGGCGGCTGCGATCGAACGTCTTCATCGCGACCTTGAAGCCGCCGTCCTCGCTCCCGACCAGCGCGCTCTTCGGGAGCTTGCAGTCCTCGAAGATCACGTCGGTGGTGTTCGAGG
>JACCRC010000458.1 GCA_013813765.1 Deltaproteobacteria bacterium
GGCGTGCTCCGGTGGCCAGTGCAAGACGCCCTGCGAGGCTGCGGAGGACAATCCGTCGAACGTCGGCTGTGACTTCTGGGCCGCCGACCTCGACAACGAGGCGTCGGCCGGTCTGATCGCGAACGACGCAGCGGCTCAGCAGTTCTCGCTCGTCGCCGCGAACAACAACGACTTCGCGATCACCGTCCGCGTCTTCAAGAACGCCGCGAACATCGGGCAGCCGGTCGACGAGCAGATGATCCTCCAGGTCAACGTGCCGCCGCGCACCGCGCAGCGCATGGACCTGCCGATGCGCGAGGTCGACGGCTCGATGCAGCAAAACGGCACGTACATGCAGAACAGCGGCTCGGGCACGTTCGTATCGCCGCACGCGATGCACGTGGTGTCGACCGGTCCGATGGTGCTGTACCAGTTCAACCCGATCATCCAGCAGTTCTCGAACGACGCCTCGACGCTGATTCCGAAGCAGGCGCTCGGCATGGACTACATCGTCGTCGGCTTCGAGACCGCGAACCCGTGCGGCATCACCGGGCTGCCATCGCCGGATCCGAGCATCCCGGATCACGGCGCGATCACGATCATCCCGCTCGAGGACGACACGCACGTGACGGTCACCGCCGCGCACGGCATCAAGGCCTCCGGTGGCGCGAGCGGGATCAGCATCCCGATGGTGCCGAAGGGCGGCACGCTGAACCTCACGCTGTCGCGCTACATGGCCGCGAACCTCGAGACCGAGATGAAGACCGGCTCGGCGTTCGAGTGCTCGCAGGCCGTGAACGGCGGCGCCGACGGCGACTTCACCGGCACCTACGTGAAGTCCGACAAGCCGGTCGTGGTGTTCACGTCGAACGAGCGCGGCATCGGCTTTGGCGGCGCGACGAACGTCGAGTACGCGCCGGGCTGGCTGGATCGGATGAACGGCGGCACCGACGACACCTGTTGCACCGACCACCTCGAGGAGCAGCTATTCCCGGTCACCGCACTCGGCAAGGAGTTCGCGGTCGCGCGCAGCCCGCTGCGCTCGACGCACGCGACGTGGAAGGAGCCTGACATCATCCGCGTGGTCGGCACCGCCGACAACACGACGATCACGACGAATCTCCCGGCGCCGTGGAATTCGTTCACGCTCAACGCGCGCCAGGACAAGACGTTCGCCGCGACGAGCGGCTTCACGCTGTCAGCGAGCGCTGCGATCCAGATCAGCTCGTACCTGGTGCCCGGGCACTTCGTGAAGTACGGCTACACCGGCGATCCGGCGCAGATCATGGTCCCCGCCGCCGAGCAGCACCGCAAGGACTACGTGTTCCTGGTGCCCGGCACGTTCCAGCTGAACTACGCGGTGTTCGCGAAGCCGGTCGCCGCGAAGCTGACCGTCGACGGCGTGGCGCTCGACGGCGTCGAGTTCTCGAGCTGCGTGAAGGCGCCGATCGGCACCGTGCTCGGTACGCAGTACGAGCAGGTCACGTGCGCGCTGCAGGCGGGCCACCACAAGGTCACCGGCGACATGCCGTTCGGCCTGTCGGTCTACGGCTACTACAACGTCGGGTCGTACGCGTTCGTCGGCGGAAGCGACGTCAAGATCATCAACCCGATCCTGTAGCGCGCTAGTCTCCGGGCGATGTCCGAGGTCCCGAAGGCGATCCGCGATGCCTACGACCCCGAGCGGTTCCGCGCCGACGGCCACCGGCTGATCGACGCCCTCGCGGATCAGCTCGCGGCGTGGCACGCGCGGGAAGGACTCGCCGTGCCGTGGAAGCCGATGGCGGAGGCGCGCGCGCAGTGGGCGGAGCAGGGGCTGACCGGCGGCGAGCTCGTGACGGATCTGATGGCAGCGGCGCGCGCGTCGACCGCGCTCGCGCACCCGCGCGTGATGGCGCACCAGGTTCCGCCTCCGCTACCGGGTGCCGCGCTCGCGGAGCTGGTCGCGGCGCTGCTCAACAATGGAATGGCGGTCGCCGAGATGGGCACGGCGGCGGTGCCGATCGAGCTCGTGGTGATCGACTGGATGTGCAAGAAGCTCGGGCTGCCGGCCGGAGCGGGCGGCGTGCTCACGAGCGGTGGCTCGCTCGGCAATCTGACCGCGCTGCTCGCGATGCGGCAGGCGCACGCCGGCTTCGATGTGTGGAAGGACGGAGCGCACGCGGGTCCGCCGCTCGCGGTGATCGTGTCGTCGGACGCGCACTACTCGCTCGCGCGCACGCTGCGGATCATGGGCTGGGGAGATGGCGGCGCGATCGCGGCCCCGGTCGACAGCGCGCACCGGCTAACACCTGCTGCGGTCGAGCGCGCGCTCGCGACTGCCGGCGAGCGCCGCGTGATCGGAATCATCGCCGCGGCAGGATCCACCGCGACCGGCGCGTTCGATCCGCTGCACGAGCTCGCGGATCTCACCGAAGCGAAGGGCCTGTGGCTCCACGTCGATGCGGCACATGGCGGAGGTGTCGCGCTGTCGGCGACGCATCGTCATCTCCTCGCCGGCATCGAGCGCGCGGACTCGGTCGTGTGGGACGCGCACAAGCTGCTGATGATGCCGGCCCTCGTGACCGCCGTGCTCTACAAGCAGGAGCGCCACGCGTACGAAGCGTTCGCGCAGCAGGCGAGCTATCTGTTCGCCGCGACGCGTCCGGAGGAGACCTGGTGGGATCTCGGCCAGCGCACGCTCGAGTGCACGAAGCGCGCGATGTCGTTCGAGCTGTGGTCGCAGCTCCGGGTCCACGGCGAGGCGTGGTTCGGCGCGTGCATCGACCGCCAGATCGAGCTGACACGAGCGCTGGCCGCGAAGCTCACGGCTGCAGGGTTCTCCGTACCGCTCGCGCCGACCGCGAACATCGTCTGCTACCGCCACGTGCCGGTCGGCCTCGAGGCGGCAGCACTGGATGATCACAATCGAGCAGTGCGCACGCGCGTGCTCGAGGATGGCCGGTTCTACATCGTCGGCACACAGCTGCCCTCCGGCTATCACCTGCGCTCGACGATCATGAACCCGCTGATCGAGGAGCGCGACCTCGACGAGCTGGTCGCGCACCTCCGGGCGCTATGCCGATCGTGACGATCATCGGCGACGGCGATCCGAAGCTCGTCGAGGTCCACGCGGGCTCGACGCTGTTCGAGGCCGGCGCGAAGGTCACCGCGGGCATCGACACCGCGTGCGTCGGCAAGGGCACGTGCGGGCTATGCCGCGTGAAGATCGTAGCCGGTGCCGAGCACTTGAACCCCTTCACCGATGAAGAGCGGAAGCACCTCGGCAACGTCTACCACCTCACGAAGGTCCGTCTCGCCTGCCGCTCGAAGCTCGCAGGCGACGTGACGATCCAGGTCGTGCGAAAGCGGAAGTAGGCGCCTGGCACGGCGCGTGCTTCGCAACCCGGCGTGCGGGCACCACAGGTATGCTCGGCGCCGGTGGAACCCGGCGTCGTCCTGGATGAGCGGTTCGAGCTCCTGAGCGCCGTCCGCGGGGGTGCGATCGGCGATCACTGGCGAGCTCGCGATCTCACCACGGACGACGTCGTCGCGATCAGGATCGGCAAGGCGGCATCTCCGGCCCTGATGCGCCTCGTCGGTCAGCCCGTCTCCGGCATCGTGAACGTGCTTGCCGCAGGAACGTGCGATGGCACCGCGTACGTCGCGCTCGAGCTGCTCTCCGGCGGCACGCTGCACGATCGGCTGGCGGACGCGGGGATCACGCAGCGGCGCGCGGTCGAGATCGCGGTCGCCGTCGCGCGCAGCATCGCGGCGTTGCACGCGCTCGGCGTGGTGCACGGTGGAGTCGATGCGAAGCGCTGCATCCTCGACGAGGACGGGAACGCCGTGCTGCTCGAGCCGTCCGCCGGCACCGACGACCTGAACGGACTCGGCGCGCTGGTCTACTTCGCGCTCACGGGATGCGAGCCCGGGCGAACTCCGGACCGCCGGGGGGCACCGTCGCTGCCAGCGCCGTTGATCGACCTCGTCGGCGAGCTCCTCGTCAAGAACCCCGACGCTTCCGCCGCCGCGGTCGTCGGGCGGCTCGAGACGCTCACCGGCCTCGACGACAGCTATCCCACGCGGATCGCGAGCGGGCGCCCCGTCGCGGAGGAGACCGCGGACCTTCGCGGCGAGAGTGCGGCCAAGCCCGCCTGGCTCAAGAAGCTGTCGATCGGCCACGAGGACACCGCCGCGATCGGTGCCGTACCTCCGGTCGCGACTCCGGATCTCGATCGCGCGGCCGAGGACACGACGAGCCTCGTCGTCAAGCCGACCGATCGATACCAGCTGAAGGAGGTCGTCGGGCAGGGCGGGCTCGGGCGCGTGGTGCTCGCGCACGACCGCGAGCTGAACCGGCCGGTGGCGATCAAGGAGCTACTGCGCCGAACTCCGAGCAGTGTGGCGCGATTTCGCCGCGAGGCGCTCGTCACGGCGAGACTGCAGCACCCCGCGATCGTGCCGATCCACGACGCGGGCCGCTGGCCGAACGGCGCGCCGTACTACGCGATGAAGCTCGTCGAGGGCGAGGATCTGTCGGCGCGGATCCGGGCGACCACGACCCTCGCGGAGCGGCTCGCGCTGTTGCCAAAGCTGATCACGGTATGCGAGGCGATGGCGTACGCGCACGCGCAACGGGTGATCCACCGCGATCTGAAGCCGTCGAACGTCGTGATCGGCGAGTTCGGCGAGGCGATGATCGTCGACTGGGGCCTCGCGAAGGATCTCGACGGCAACGAGGCCGGCGGCGATGACGCGACCCACGACATCTATCGCGCCGGTGGCGCGGACGACCTGACCCGCGAGGGCGACGTGCTCGGCACGCCGGCGTACATGTCGCCGGAGCAGGCCAAGGGCGAGCCGGTCGACGAGCGCACCGATGTCTACGCGCTCGGAGCGATGCTCTACCACCTGCTCGTCGGCCGCGCGCCGTATGCGGAGCCGACCTCGCCGGCGACAGCGCCCGGGTTCGCGCGCCGCGGCGTGCGTGCCGTGATCGATGCGCCGCCCCCGCCGCTCGCGAAGCAGGTACCGGATGCGCCACCCGAGCTGCTCGCGATCGTCGACAAGGCGATGGCGCGCACGGCGAGCGATCGTTATCCGTCGGGCCGCGAGCTCGCCCAGGAGCTCCGTCGGTTCGAGGCGGGTCAGCTCGTCGCGGCGCACCGCTACTCGCCGATGCAGCTGCTGCGGCGGTGGGCGCGGCGTCACCGTACCGCGCTCGTCGTCGCCGGCATCGCGGCGCTCGCGCTCTTGATCGTCGGTGCGGTCTCGATCGCCCGCGTGATCGGTGCGGAGCGAGTGGCGGAGGCCGAGCGCGATACCGCGGTCGTCGAGCGCCATCGCGCCGAGGAGGCGCGCGTCGCCGCCGAGACCGAGCGTAACGAGCTGCGAGTGCTGCAAGGAGAGCAGGCGCTCGCGCGCGATCCGACCGAGGCGCTCGACTGGATCGCGATCAAGGATCCACTGCCGGCCGCGCTCCACGAGCGCGCGGTGAAAGTTGCTCGTCAGGCGACGGCGCTCGGCGTCGCGTTCGCGCGCCATCACCTGCCGGGTCGCACGGTCGCGCTCGTGGGTGCCGGCGATCGGGTGGCAGCGGTCTCCACCGGTGGTGCCGCCGCGGTGTGGGCCGCCGACGGCAAGGAGCTCACGCGGCTTGCACTCGGTGCGCCGGGCTCCGCGCTCGCGCTGTCGGCCGACGGTGCGCAGCTCGTCGTCGCTTCCGAGGATGGTCGCGCGCGCTGGTACACCGCGATCGGTGCGCAGCCCCGGACGCTCGAGCTGAAGAGCCCCGCGCGTCTCGTCACGTTCATCGCGAACGATCGCGTCGTGCTCGCGCTCGCCGACGGCGCGATTCAGTTCTGGTCGGCGAGCGGCGAATCGCGCTGGCATCCGGTGCACCGCGACGAGCCGACGGCACTGATCGTGTCGGGCGACAGCGTGATCAGCGCCGGCGATGACGGCTCGCTCGCCCGAACACGGGCCGACGGCGTGGTGTGGACGGTCACCGCGCACAAGGGCGGCGTGGGTTCGGCGATGCTCGACGCGGATGGAACGATCGTCCTCTCCGCGGGTGCGGATGGCGCGATCCGGCGGTGGGGGACCGACGACGGGCGCGTGCTCGGCGCGATCTCGATCGGTCCTTCGCTCGGCCTCCTCGCGCGCGACGGTGGCGACCTCCTCGTCACGGCCGATCAACCCGCGACACTCCACCGCTTCACGCACACCACCCAGGAGCAGCACGCGCAGTCGCTCGCGTTCCCGAGCGGTGCGCTGTGCTCGCCGTGCGGCGCCTGGAGGATCGTCGGCGCGGGTCCGCGAATGCTTCTCGAACGCGCGGGCGACACGAAGTCCCTCGACGGCCATCGCGACAAGGTCACGCAGGTGATCGTCATCGGGACGACGCTGGTCTCCGCGGATCGCATCGGCGAGGTGCGGTTCTGGACTCCGCCCGCCCCAGTTCCGACGGTCGCGGGTCAGGCCTCGAGTGCACCCGCGGCGACGAAGACGGGCTGGGTCGTCGGGCTCGCGTCGGGAGAGCTGATCCGCGTGGCGGCGTCGGGAGAGCGCACCGCGATCGACAAGGTGAGCGGCTCCATCCTGAGGGTCGCGGCCGCAGCCGAGCGCGATGTGATCGCTGCGGCAACCGGCGATCGGCTGTACGCATTCGTCGACGGCAAGCGCGTCCTCGATGTGCGGTCGGAGGCGTTGCGGATCGCGGTCAGCGCCGATGGCGAGCACGTGAGCGTCCTCGCCGAGCACGGGGAGGTGTGGAGCACGCGCACCGGGCAGCGCGTCGTCGATGTCGCGGAGGCACGGAGCTTCGTGCTCGTGTCGGCGGGACACGCATACGTCGCGGTCGCGGGCGGTGTGATCACGTTCGATCTCGCGGATCCTCCGCGCGGCCGCGGCGTGTTGCAGCGGCTCGCGTTCGAACCGAACCTGGGCGCGGTGCTGCCCGACGGCGGCCTCGTGGTCGCGTCGACGACCGGCGCCGTCCAGCTACTCGAGCGCGGTGCCCCCGGCAAGACGGTCGACCTCGGTCATCAGCTCCTCTCGCTCGCGTTCGATCGCGGCTGGATCATCGCCGGCCGCGGCGATGGAGCGATCGATCGCTGGCGCCCGGCCGACGGTACGGTTCTCGAACTGCGCGGTGGTCATCCGCGCTGGGTGCACGGTCTGGCGGGATCGCCCGCAGCCGAGCACCTCGCGAGCTGGAGCCTGTCGTCACCGTCGGTGCGCATCTGGCGACTTCGCGACGACACGCTCGCGTTCGTGCCCACGCTCGAGCCGATCTTCGGTGCCGCGTTCTCGCCGGCGGGAGACACGCTGCTCGTCACGGATCGATCGGGAGCGATCCGGATGGTGCGCGTGGACGTCGATCGGCTGGCCGGGATCGCACCGGGAGCCCTGGGTGCGTATGCACACGAGCACCTACGAGTAGACCGCTGATTCTTCGGCAAGGGGTGGCGAGATCAAGGCACGTCTCGCGCCGCTAGCTCGTGACTCTGGCTGGTCTCGCGGAGATACTGGTCGTTCTTGGGTTTCATGCAGTGGCACCTGCCATGCAGTTTCGTGTGCTCCAACACGAGGAGGAATCGACTTGATGATGTCACGCGCACTCTTCACGGCTGGCTCGATCGCATTGTTCGGGATGGGGTGTGTGGCGGAGCTCGAGGACGCACCGGAGGTGGAGGTGACCAACGTCGCCGCCCGCTGCCCGACGTGCGATCCGAACGGCCTGCCACCTGACGCGTGGAAGATCGCCGTGGTCGAGCTCTCGCCGAGCCGGCTGGGACCGCGCGGGCTCTACACCGCGGGTCGGGTCACGCCACTGTGCGAGCCCGGCACGAAGTCGACCGCGACCGGGTTTCCGGTCTGCAATCTCGCCAAGCCCTGGGCTGATTGGGCCGACGCGGTGCCGTCGCCGGAGCGCGAGTACCGGATGTACCTCACCATGTACATGGTCAAGGTCGGCGCGCGTCACGGTGCGCAGGTCAAGAACGTGAAGACCGGTGTCACGTTCAGCGGTGGCTTCGGCATCGCGCCGCAGGTGCTCGAAGTTCCGTGGGACTACCAGACGCAGTCACTGATCACGGCGGGCATGGCGGTGACGGTCGATCAGGTCGCGAACGGCGTCGAGATGTGCATGAAGACGAAGTTCACGTCCGACTGCCCGGCCGGTTACGCGTGGCACGAGATCTCCGCGGTCGGCAATCACTTCGCGGGGCAGCGCGAGCTCGTGGTCGGCGGTTACGATGCCCATCGGCCAGAGGATTCCACGCGCGTGTGCATGGGCTCGGGCGTCGCGTGCAACACGTACAGCTCGACCGCGGCGTATCACGCTGCGCTGTGCACGTATCAGGGATCGCCGTCGCAGCGCCACCCGACGTTCTGCACGCCGGCCGGCGGTGGATCGTCGTTCGACTTCGCCGTTCAGGTGTTCCTGCCGTTCGATCCGTCGACGCTGTTCGGATCGTCTGGCGGCACCGGCCCCCGGCTCTAGTCGTCGCGCTTGATTCCGAGCGCCTTGAGCTTCGACACGAGCGTCTTGCGCGGAATGCCGAGCAGTCGCGCCGCTTGTGTCTGATTGCCGGCGGCGGCGGTGAGCGCGCGCTCGACCCGCTCGCGCTCGTAGGCGCGCACCGCTTCATCGAGCGGTAGGTCGGCGGCGAGCACGCTCGGGTCCTCGACCCCGTCGCGCTTCTGGATCGGCAGGGGCGTCGCGGCGCGCAGGGTCTCCGGCAGATCCTCGACCGTGAGCTCGGTGCCTTCGGCCAGCACCGCGGCGCTCGTCATCGCGTGGCGCAGCTCGCGGATGTTGCCCGGCCACGCGTAGCGCTGCAGCACCTCGGTCGCGGCCGCGCTGATCGGCAGCGGATCGCGGCCCGACGAGCGGCACGTCTCGGCGAGGAACCGGCTCGCAAGGATCGCGATCTCGTGCGGCCGCTGGCGCAGCGGCGGCAGATCGATCTTGAGGCCGCGCAGGCGGTAGAGGAGATCCTCGCGGAACGCGCCGGCCTGGACCTGGCGATCCAGATCGCGGTGCGTCGCGGCCACCACGCGCACGTCGACGCTGCGCTCCTCGACGCCGCCCACCCGCCGGATCCGCTTCGTCTCGAGCACGCGCAGGAGCTTCGCTTGAATCGCCGGGCTCATCTCGCCGATCTCGTCGAGGAAGATCGTGCCGCCGTGCGCCTGCTCGAACAGGCCCTGCTTCGTCGACACCGCGCCCGAGAATGCGCCGCGCTCGTGGCCGAACAGCTCGCTCTCCAACAGATTTTCCGGCAGCGCCGCGCAGTTGATCGCGACCATCGCGTGCCGCTTGCGCGGACCGAACGCATGCAGCGCGCTCGCCGCGACCTCCTTGCCCGTGCCCGTCTCGCCGCAGAACAGCACGCTCAGCTCCGTCGGAGCCACGCGCTCGATCAGACCGAACACGCGGTGCATCGCGCGGTCGGCGACGAACACCTCCTTGTCACCGAACCGCAGCACGCGGATCGCGTCCTGCGCGATGTGCACGCCCGGCGCGGCCGCTCCATTCGCGGCCATCAGCGCGGCCGCCGCGAGCATCGCGGGCGACGGCGAATCGCCCGGGAACGTCGCCACGCCGATCTTCGCGTCGTGGCCGCTCGCGATGATCGCCGCGCGCAGCCGCTCCGCCTCCATCCGGGCGCCCGCGCGGTCCGTCTCGACCAGCATCACGTCGAGCTGCGCCGGCTGCCGCGAGGCATAGACATCGAGGTCGCGCAGGTTGCTCGACACCGCGCGCAGCGCTCTGTCGAGGGCCTGCTTCTCACCGTCGGCCAGCCGGATCGCGAGCACGCTGACGCTGTGGTCATGGCGCAGTGCTCGCTCTCCCTCGTGCACCACGCGCCGGTCCAGCTCGTCGGGCTCCAGCCGCAGATCCGAGCGGTACTCGGACCGCCGCGTGCACATCAGGTGGCACGCGACCTCGCCGAACACGATCGTCTCGCGCTCGCCGACCTCCACCGCCCCCTTACCCACCTTGCGGCCGCTGACGGTGGTCCCGTTGCGGCTCCCCGCATCGACGACCCGCACCCCGCCGTTCGCGATCACGATCGTCGCGTGGTGCCGCGACACCGACCGGTCGCCGATGCTGATCTCCACGTCATCATCGCGGCCCACGCGTAGCTCGCCCCGCGGCGGCAGCGTGTGCTCCTCGATCGCTCCGTGGCGGAGCACGACCAGCACCCACTGCGTCTCGCCGTCGCCGGCAGCCGCCGGCTCGTCGTGAGAGCTCCCCACCGTGGGCTCTCCCGGTCTCGCCCGGCGGTCCTGCGGCATTCCTTCGATCGTATACGACATCGCCGGGAGTCGAAGCACGCGCCGTGCCGCCACTTAGGCGGGCAGCGGTGCTTCACGGTTGCTTGGTCTCGCAGATGTTCGGACCGGCCTCGGTGACGCTACAGATAAGATCCCACTTGATCGGCGGTTTCGCCTCGTTGTTGATCAGCGTCAGCTTGTTGCTGCCGATCGGTAGCTTGAGCTTCTGCGCGGGCGCGAAGCCGATCTTCTTGCCGCTGAGGTAGACGTCGCCGAACCCTCCGCGCACGCGGATCTCCGCGATCCCGAACTTCTGCGCGGCCTTCAGCGCGCGGTCGATCTCGAGCTGCTTGCCGGCGACGAGCGTGACCTTGAACGTCAGCGTCTCGAAGCCCTGCTTGGACAGCGTCAGCGTCGCGTCCTTCACCGCGCTGAGATCCGCGCGGTCGAGCGGCGTGATGCCGAGGTTCCTGCCGCCGAGCGAGACCGACGCACCGACCGGATCGGTGGTGACGTGCAGCTTCGCCGGCGCGGATGCGAACGTCAGCGTGTAGTTGTTGTTACCGCCGATGACCTCGATCTCTTGATCGAGCGGGAGGTAGCCGTCGAGCTCCAGGTGGATCTTCGCCTTCCCGATCGGGACACCGACCATCCTGACCGGCGTCCTGGTCGTGAGCGGTTGCCCGTTCACCGTGCCGGTCGCACCGGGCGGTGTGGTCGTGAGCATCACGGTCGCGGTCGTATCGGGCGGAGGCGTCACGATGCCACCGTCCTTCGGCGCGTTGACGATCGGGTCGTCCACGGGCTTGTCGGGACGGGTGAGCACGAAGATACCGGCACCAATACCTCCAAGCGCGAGCACGGCGAGCACGATCCACTTCGTGTTGCTCGTGGGCGCGTCGGCACCCGTTTGCATCGTGGTCAGTGACTTGCTCGAGCCGGTGGTCTTCAGTCGCGTCTGCGAGTCGGGCTCGGGCTCCTCGTAGTCCTTCGGGATCTGGCCCGTCGGTGGTCCGCCGACCTCGGTGTGACGATCGCGGTCCATCGACTTCTCGAACAGCCGATGGACGTCGGTGTCGCCGGGCATCACGTCGCCCTGCTCGGAGTTCCGGCGCGCGCGCGGTGCAGCCACCTTCGTGTTGTCGATCTCGAGGCTCGCGAGACCGTCGGCGCCAAGCTTGCGGAACAGGCCGGTCGACGTCGCGGGTTCGACGCCTTCCGCGGCGGTCTGCGTCGACGGCGGCTTCCCGTCGGTCACCGCGGTGCGCCGCGCGGCGGTCGGCGGGTCGTTGAGCTGCTTGCGGATCACGTCGTCGAGCGCCCCGCGTCCGCTCTGCCGCTTGGCCGGGATCACGGTCGCGAGCGCGTCCGCGACATCGAGCGCGGTCGCCATGATCGAGGACTCGTACGAGAGCTCGATCAGCGAGCGCAGCACCGTCGCCGGGCGGCTCGGCCGATCGATCGGCTTTCGCGCGAGCGCCTGACCGATCACGTCGTCGAGACGAGAGGGCAGGCCGGGCCGAAGTGACGCCATCCGTGGGATCGGCATCTCGTGGATGTTCTTCGCGATGTCCTCGGCTTCATCGCCGGGGAACAGCTTCGTGCCGGTGAACAGCTCGAAGATCACGCTCGCGGCGCTGAACAGATCGCTGCGGGTGTCGAGCGTGTCGCCGCGCGCCTGCTCGGGCGACATGTAGCGCCACTTGCCCATCACCTTGCGCGGGCCCGGGCCACCGCCGCGGTGCGGTTGCGCGGCGACCGCGATCCCGAAGTCGGCGATCTTCACCTCGCCGGCGCGCGAGATCAGGATGTTCGAGGGGGATACATCCCGATGCACCACGTTGTGGCCGTGCGCGAAGTCGAGGGCGCGGATGATCTCGATCGCGATGTGGAACGCGGCGGGCAACGGGACCGGCCGGCCCTCGTCCTTGAACTTGCGGAGCATCGCGGCGAGGTCGAGCCCGTCGACGTACTCCATCGCGATGAACAGGGACTCGCCGATGCGGCCGAAGTCGAAGACCTGGACGATGTTCGCGTGGGAGAGCCGGACGGCCACCTTCGCCTCGGCGATGAAGCGGGCGGCGAACTCGGGATCACTCGCCAGCTCGGGCAAGATCCGCTTGATCGCCAAGGTCTTCTCGAAGCCATGCGCGCCGTAGGCCTTGGCCAGAAAGACCTCCGCCATGCCGCCGACCGCGATGCGGTCGAGCACGTCATAGCGCTCGAGGGATTTCTGGACCGGTTCTTCCATGGCAGGCGTGGTTCCGGCCACACTGGGACCGGCCCGCAAGGTGGCCTATAGTAAGGGAATGTCGCCCGCCATGGCGGCCCGTTGGGCGTTCGTCTGCGCGCTGATCACTTCCTTCGGGTTGGGGTCGGCATCCGCGGAGCGCCGGCCGGTGGCGGTGGTGAACCTCGATCTCTCGGATGCTTCGGCCGCGAAGGCGCTGGCCGACAAGCTCGTCGGGGCGCTGTTCGTACATCCCGATCTGTCGAGCCTTGCGAATCCTACCGATGCCGCCGCGCTGAAGGATCCGATCGAGGATCCCGATCGCGTCGCGCTCGCCGTCGCGCGCGACAACCTGCTCCGCGCCGAGGAGGAGCTGGTCGCCTTCAACTACGGCCAGGCCGAGAGCTACGCCGAGGACGGCGTGCGGGCGCTGCTCTCCGTCACGCCATCCGCCGCGCGCCAGCTGAGCGCCGATCTGATGTTCGTACGCGGACAGGCGTTCCTCTTCGATGGGAATCGCAACGAAGGTCTCGTCCACTTCGCGCTCTCCGCTCGACTCGATCCGAATCGGACTCTCGATCCCGCGCGCCACCTGCCCAGCGTGGTCGCGACCTTTGCCGCCGCGAAATCCACGCCGGGAGCACCCGGCTCGATCACCGTCAACGGCACGGGCCGAGTCTGGATCGACGGCATCGAGGTCGGGCAGGCACCCGGGGGGTTCGCCGTCGCCGAGGGCCGTCACCTCGTGTGGCTCGCGGGCGCGGATCGCAACGTGCGCGGCGAGCGCGCGCTCGTGGTCGCGAACAACCCGACGAGCGTCACGATCCCCGACGCCCCGATCTCGCAAGCACGCCTCGTCCAGCGCGCTCGCATCGCGCTGGCCCGATCTGCGGATGCGACCGCGCGCTCGGCAGCGATGACAAACCTCGCGAAGCTCGTCGGTGTCGGCGATGCGGTCCTCCTCCACGTCTCCGGTGACAAGGTGGTCGTGCAGACCTGGCACACCGGCAGCGACATCGTCCCGCTCGGCTTCTCGTCGCTGCGCGAGCACACGACCGAGAAACCAGATGCCATCCTGGAGGCACTCGCGCCGCCCAAGCCGACCGAGAAGATCGATCCACCCGATCCGGTGAAGCCGATCGTCGTGAAGAAGTGGTACCAGAAGCGGCCCTACCAGCTCGGCATCGCGGCGGGCGTGGTGGCGGCCATCGCGGGCATCTACTTCGTTTCGCAGATAGGTCCGGACGGATCGCAGTCGTGGGGCGGTCCGATCGGGGTCGAGGACCCACTCACGGTTCGCAAATGAAGCTCGCGCTCCTCGTTCTGCTCGCGTGTGTGGCCTGCGAAACACCGACACCTTCCCTCCGGTTGCGCTTCGAGGACGGTCCCGTTGGACTGTGCCCATCGGCGGACTGCACCCAGATCCCGATGACGTGTCGGACATGGATGAGCATCCGCATCATTGATCCCGCTGATCGAGTCTCGCCCTACCTATCGCAGTGCGTCGAGGTCTTGCCCAACGTCAAGGAGGACATGTGCGCGCTCCGCCGGGTCGTCCTCGAACAGACACCGATTCCGATCCGCGACCTCGAGGTGCAGGTGGCCCTGTTCCCGGAATCCATGATCAGAATGGATCCGTCGACCGGCGAACCGATCTGTCCCGCGGGCACCGAGTACGACGCGGTGAACGGCTTCCCGATCGCATCGCAGGATGCGCCTGCCGTCGGTGGTCGAGCCTTCTACCAGCCGAACGACGAGTTTGTGCTCGTTCCACTGGCATGCGCGAACCTCGATCTCGTGAGTGGATGCGACGGGCCCGGAGCGGTCGAGATCAGCGCACAGGTCAACGACTTCGACTCGCGCGTCACGTTCAATGGTCCGATGACGGTCTCCGTCGGCGAACCCGTGCCCGCCGCGGAGTTCTACACGTTGCCCACGTCGCGCCTGCAGACCCTCGAACCCGCACCGGGGCAAACCTGGGCGGGTGGCGTCGACGATCCGTTCATGGGCTTCGCATGCCTCGCCGTCCTCGACGACGCGCCGCAGAGCACGACGACGCTGGTGTGCCGCGAAGCGACCGCGGCTGACACGCTCGTGACCTGGCCGAACCCGTCGGATGCGGCACTTGGCAAGCGCGCGAGCGCCGGCGTGCGGCTCTCGAAGGCCGCGCTCGATCAGCTGCTCGCCGCGCTGTCGATGCCGTCGTTCCCGGAGCACGGGCTCACGATCGGCCTCGTCCTCGACCGAAACGGCGACGCCGTCCCGAACCAGATGGTCACCGCCACCGCTCCGATGGGATCCACGAGGCCGCCACCGACGGTCCAGTACTTCAGCTTCGATCGCTCGATGGTCGGAGGCACGAGGACCACGGGCAGCGGCGTCTGGGCCTCGACCGATGCCGAGTTCGGGACCACGTTCACCGCGACCAGCGGCGTCGGGCTCCCGGTGAGCCGGATCGGTGGCCAGATCGACGGCCGGGTGACGATCGTCGTCCTCCAGTTCGGCATCGGCACCGGCGGCTAGTCAGGAGTCTGTAGCGCAGGCCGGCGCCGCTAGCGTTAGCCCGACACGGCTGTCGTGGTCTGGGCCACAGGCTGCATCTCGCACGCAGCAAGCCCTTGATCCGATGTTGGTTGCAGCGTGGCACCGGGGTTGCTCATGCTCCGTGCATGCGCCGCTTGCTCCCGTTGCTCCTCGTCTGTGCGCTCTCGGCGCCCGCACTCGCGGACGGCGCGTACTTCTCCGAGTCGTTCGGCGGCACGAAGATCGAGGACGAGCTCGGCGAGCGAATGTCGGGCGCGTTCCGCATCCGCATCGCGGTCGGCTACCGCCGCAAGGCGTGGGCGGTCGAAGGCTGGCTCGCGGGCAACCTCGGGTTCATGGAGCGCGGCGGCTTCGACTCACCACCGGTCGCGTGCCGCGGCTCGGGCTGCGGCGACTATCCGGACCGCGGCGTGCCCGACGACAACAGCAGCGCGCTCCTGTCGTACGGCCTCGACGTGAAGTACATCAAGCCGATCGCTCCGAACCTCGAGCTCTACGTTCGGGGCTCGGTGAGCCGCGGCATGCTCGACTCGATGGACTACGACGGCCGCGGTCTCGGCGTCGGTGCCGGCATCCAGCTCAAGGGCAAGGTGCCGGTCGCGGGCCTTTTGTTCTGGCCGCTGTTCTTCTGCAACTGCGGCCCGAAGATGACGGGTGCGATTTTTCTCGACGATGGCTTCGACTTCTATCGCCTGCACTCCGACTCGAAGGTGAAGCGCCCATCGATCGACGCGCAGCTCACTCACCTCACCTTCGGGCTCGCGGCCGGCACTGACTTCTGACGCGAATGGGGTAGGGTGCGCTCGTGTCGAGCGAGCTCGTGACGAAGACCTGGTACCGCATCGCGGTCGGCGACAAGCTCGTCGCCGCACAGGGCGAGCACCTGGGCATCGCGGTCGCCGCCGCGGAGAAGCACGCCGGCACGCGCGCGCTCGCGGTGGAGGTCGCCGCGGGCGACGAGGTGCCGCTCGGCGAGAGCGTCGGCAAGCAGCACGTCGTCGAGCTCGGTGCATCCGACGATGTCGCTGGCTTCGTGTGGCCACCGGGCGTGCTGCCGCAGCTCGGCCACACCCGGCAGCTCGCGGGTGCGCGCGAGGGCTGGGCTCTGCACGCGGATCCGAACCTGTTCATCGTCGAGGCGCAGCTCGAGGCCGAGCAGCTGGTCGACGTGTTCCTCGGCATGGTCGAGCGGCTGCCGTCGGCCGATAACCTCGAGGTGCGCGTGCTCGATCACTTCGAGGACGCCGACAAGACCGATGTGTGGCTGACCTCGCGGGTGAATGCGCGAAAGATCCTCTCGTTCCTCGACGACTACGACGAGGAGCTCATCGCCAACGGTCACGTGCAGCTGTCGATCTACATCCGTGCGCACAAGGCCACGCTGCGGCTGACGGAGCACAAGACCGTGGTCTGGATCGCGGACGATCGCGAGCTCGAGACCGAGGTCACGAAGTGGCTCACGGAGCTGAAGGTGCAGAAGCTCGACAAGCTCGAGCGCGTCACGGGCGTGCCGCACTTTCACTTCCGCGGCCCGAAGACGCGCAATCGCAAGAAGCTCGGCGAGGAGCTGTACCGTCAGCGCTTGCGGCGCGTCGATACGCTGCGCACCGCCGAGACCGCCGGGTGATCTCGCCACCAGAATCGGTACGGCCGCGCGGACCACTCGCCGGCGTAATCGACACCGACCCGCGGTCCGGTCGCGATCGCGTCGGGTGTCTGCGCCGGGGCAACGTAGAGCGCGCCGCGCGCGAGGTCGCGCCGGTCGTGCGATCGATCGAGCGCGAGTGCCGTGGTGACCTTGCCGGGCCCGCGGCCCACGCTCGGATCGTCGGGTAGCCCGGCGTACGGCGCGATCGCGCGGATCAGCACCGCCTGGCCCTGGCCTTCCGTGCCGGTGACGACGTTGAACATCTGGTGGATGCCGTAGCAGAGGTACACGTACGACACGCCGCCGGGCCCGAACATCACGCTCGTGCGTGCCGTGGGGCCGAACCGGGCGTGGCTCGCGAGATCCTCGGGCCCGAGATACGCCTCCGTCTCGACGATGATACCCGCGCGCTTGCGATGCACGAGCGCGCAGCCGATCAGCGCGCGCGCGACGATCAGGGCGTCGCGCCGGAACCATGCCGCGGGGAGGCGGTCATCGCGAAGAGCGGTCAGGGCGGGGATGGTGACGAACCTAGCAGGTGCTCGCGGTCGAGCCCCGTCAGGACATCACCGACGCGGCCATCCGCCGCGAGCTGATCGAGCAGCTCCGCGGTGCGTGCGCGGTAGGCCTCGGGATCGAGCTGACCCTGAAGGAGGCGGAAGCGGAGGAACAACAGTGCGGTCTGCGCGACATCGGCGAGGCAGTAGCTCTGGATCGTGCCGAGCTGCCCCGCGCGATGGAGGCCCTCGACCTGCGAGCCATCGACACCGACCTTGCCGGGCAGTCCGATCAGACGGGCGATCGCATCGAGGCTGCCCGAGCGCGTCGCGCCATGATCCGCGAGCCAGTCGCACAGATCGAGGTGACCGTGCTCGCTGTAGCGATAGCGGGTGCTGCTCTCGCGGTAGTACCAGCCGAGCGGTACGCCGTGACACAGCGCGCGCAATGCGATCACCGGCAGGTCGAAGCTCCGGCCGTTGTAGGTGACGAGCACCGGCCGCTCGCGGCCGACGAAGCGCGAGAGCTCCGCGAGCAGATTGCGCTCGCGCTCGTCCGCGCTGCCGCCGGCCGCCGCGTCGCCGAGGACCATGAGGCGTTTGAGCCCGTAACCATGGTCGAGCCACAGACATCCCACCACCACGATGCGGTGCGCCCAGGTCGGTGGAAACGCACCACCGGGCGTGACCTGCGCCTCGGGCCGAGACCACCGTTCGTCGTCGGGGATCGTCTCGATATCGAGGACGAGGTACTCCGCGCTCGGCGTCCGGGCCACGCGGCACGCTAGGCCGGCGGTGTGACATCGCCGCATCGTGATCCGGACCGCCTGGACACTCGTAGTCAGGGGAAACCCTCGCCAGCGGGCCGGGGCTCTGCAAAAATGCTGGATATGCACGTTGTTCGCCGCGCTGCGGCGCTCCTGGCTGCGCTGGGTGTGGTGGCGCCAGCCGTGGCGCAGGCCGAGGAGAAGCGCTGCATCCATGTCGACTACAAGCCGGTCGGCCGCCCCGACCTGTCGCCGGGCAAGAACCTCGGCAACCAGATGGTCGCGTGGCTCGAGGATGCGAACGGCGTGTTCGTCGACACGATCTTCATCACGTCGCAGACCGGCACCTACGGCCTCGGCAACCGGCCGGGCCGCGTCGACTTCAACTCGGGCCCCTACTGGCCCTACGGCCGCCGCACCACGACGTTCCCGGTGTGGGCGCACAAGAAGACGCTGTTCGGCTCGAACGATCTGCTCGAGTTCCCGCTGGTCTCGTTCCAGAACGGCGACGAGAACAACCTCAGCCATCCGTTCAACGAGAGCTCGCGCGACATCGTCTTTTGCCGGCCGATGATGGTGAGCGAGCAGAACTGGGACGCGCTGACGTGCGCCTCGCCCAACGGCGTGTTCACCGACAAGGGCTCGATGGGCGCCGGCGTGAGCCTGTATCCGCCCCGGCAGGACGCGAAGAAGGTCCCGGGCTTCGATTCGGACTCCGTCGACATGTACGCGATGCTCAACCCGTTCGACGCGGTCTCGCACGCGACGCCGAAGAACGGTGCCCTGGCGCAGTTCTCGTGGCCGATTCCGCCGAACCTGCCCGCGGGCGACTACACGATGTGGCTCGAGGTCTCGAAGGAGTTCGACCACAACACCACGTACAGCGCGGCCGCGCGCCCGTCGCCGGAGACCATCCCGTGGAAGGAGTACGGCGATGCGTATCGCGGTCAGCCGTCCGTGCTCTACAAGGTCGCGTTCACCGTCGGTGCGACGTCGAGCACCGGGACCGCGACCGACTACGTAGGCTACGGCGATCCGGACGGGATGGATGGCAACATCCGCCAGCCCGACGGCACGATCACCACGGACGTCACGGGCTCCGGCGCGGGCCGTCTCGCGTTGATCACCGAGGGCAGTCAGATGTTCCGCGTACGCGTCGTCGCGAGCCCGCAGACCGCTTCGGTGATTCCCGACGCGGTGTCCTCGCTCGAGGCACTGACGCCGACCAGCCGCGCCGCGACGATCCAGTTCCGCTCGCCGCTCGAGGATGAGGGCCACGGCAAGGTGAAGGGTTACGACATCCGCTATCGCGCGGGCCCGGAGCCGCTGACCGAGGCGACGTTCGACGTGAACAGCATCGATCCGAAGCTGTTCATCGAGGTCGGCGAGCCCGGCACGGTCCACACCTTCCTGCTCGATCGTCTGCTGCCCGACACCGAGTACTCGATCGCGATCCGTCCGTATGACGACTGCCGCAACACCGGCCCGATGCGGGTCATCAACTTCATCACGCCCGAGCGCACGACCGGCGAGGTCGATGCCTGCTTCGTCGCGACCGCCGCGTATGGCTCGGTGCTCGCGCAGGACGTCGAGATGCTGCGGCACTTCCGCGATGCGGTTCTCCGTCGCACCGTCCTCGGCGAGCTTGCCGTCGAGGCGTACTACACGTTCGGCCCCCCGGTTGCAGTTCTCGTGGGGGAGTCAGAGCTTCTCCGGTGGACCGCCCGGGCCGTGCTAGATCCGTTCGTCACGTGGGCGCGCGCACTGCGTTTCTAGGCCCGCTCCTACATACTGGAACACCCCGAATGCTTCGACGACTCCTGCTCCCTGCGCTGCTCCTGGCTCTTCCCGGCGCGCGCGTCGCTTCCGCTGGCGAGTGCCGCGTTCTCGATGTCGATTACTTGCCCGCGAAGGGCAACAATCCCGATCACACACTGAACTTGCCGCTCTCGATCGTCGCCTGGCTCGAGACGCCGGGCGGGGAGTTCATCGAGACGATCTACATCACGCAGGAAGTCGGCACCTACGGCCTCGGCAACCGCCCGGGTCGCTACGACTTCAACAGCGGACCCGTATGGCCGTACGGTCGACGCATCACGACATTTCCGGTCTGGGCGCACCGCCACGGGCTCGAGTGGGCGCGGATCGACTTCCAGGACGACTACGACGACGGGCTCTCGCACGCGACGCAGATCAGCTCCATCGAACGCCACTACTTCCGCCCGATGATGCGCAGCGAGCCGATGTGGGACGCCGAGTCGCACTCGTCGTCGTTCGGTCCGTTCACCGACAAGGGCAAGTTCGGTCCGTCGAAGAGCCTGTATCCGCCTCGCCAGGACATCATGAAGGGAGCCGAGGACGCGCCGTCGGTCCTCATGTACGACGAGCTCAACCCGTTCGACGGGATCTCGCAGGCCTCGCCCGCGAGCGGCCAGCCGGCGAGGTTCTCGTGGGCAGCGCCGATGGACCTCCCCACCGGCAGCTACGTCCTCTGGATGGAGGTCTCCCGCGAGTTCGATCACAACGGCACGTACACGCCTGCCGCGCGTCCCGGCCCGAATGTTCCGTATGGCGAGTACGGCCTTCCATACCGAGGTCAGCCGTCGGTGCTCTACAAGGTGCCGCTCGAGATCGACAACACGATGACCATGGCCACGACCGACGCGTATGCGGGCTACGGCGATCCCGACGGGCAGGACGGCGTGGTGCGTGCGCCGGACTCGACGATCACCACCAACGTCCCGGGCTCCGGCGCGCAACGCCTCGCGCTCGTGCCCGGCGGCAACTATCGCGTCAGAGTCGCTGCGGGACCAGATCCGGACTCGCTCGCGCCCGCGGGCACTGGTGACATCGCATCGACGACCACCGCGAGCACCGCCGTCGTGACGTTCGTCGCGCCTGGCGACGACGAGCGCATGGGCATGGTGAAGGGCTACGAGATCCGTTACCTGACCGGCGAGGACATCACCCCGGCGAACTTCGCCTCGGCCATCGAGGTCCGCCCCACGTTCCAGATCGCACCCGGTGGCTCGCTGCAGACGATGACGTTCGACAAGCTGCTGCCCGAGACCACGTACTCGATCGGCATCCAGGCCTACGACAACTGCGGCAACACGTCGCCACTCGCGGTGGTCAACGTCACCACGAACGCGCGCCCCGTCGGCGAGGTCGACGCGTGCTTCGTCGCCACGGCGGCGTACGGCACGGTGCTCGCGAACGATGTCGAGATGCTGCGGCGGTTCCGCGATCTCGCGATGAAGCACAGCGTGCTCGGCGAGCTCGCGGTCGAGACGTACTATACGTTCGGGCCGTCGTTCTCGGGTGTCGTCGGCGAGTCGGACCTGCTGCGCCACACGGCGCGCGAGGCGCTGAAGCCGATCGTCGAGCGCGTGAAGCGCTGGACCTACTAGCGTCGAGACGGTTCGGCGGGCACGGCGAACTTCCCGGTCAGCTTCACGCCGATCGTGTCGACCGTCGCTCCGCACGTGCGCGTCAGCGAGATCGCGCCGTCGAGATCGAGCGCGAAGCCCGCGCTGTCCGTGCCGTTGTTGCACACGCCGATGCCCGCGCCCTTGCCGGTCGGAATGCGCGTCTTGTCGATCTTGTAGGTGCAGTTGTTCGCCGAGCCGTCGAGGTCGATGATGCGGATGTCCGCGGTCGATGTGGTGTGGCCGAGCGTGCGGTTGCCCATCTCGAGCAGATCCGGACGCGGGATGCACAGCGTGATGAAGCCCGTGCCGTCGGTCTGCCGACCTTCGACCGTCACCGCGATGATGTCGGGCGTCGCTGGATCGGGGCAGTCGCTGCCCGCGCGCGAGATCATCTGGCCAAACGTCAGCGTGACGTCGACCGAGCTCGCGGTCAGGCCGTCGGGCGGTGCGCCCATCGGACCGCACTCGTCGTCGTCGCAGCCCGAGAGGAGCAACAGGAGGAGGCTAGTAGTCGAAAGGAACTGTGAGCGCCACATGAGCGATGATCGCGTTGCCGAAGCGGTTGCCTTGCGCGACGTAGGACAGGATGCCCTCGAACCGAGCTCCTGACCAGTGTCCTCCTGCACCGAACGCCTCGCCGAGAATGCCGAGCTTTGCCTCGAACGTGTGGGTGGAGTAATCGTCGAGCTTCGCGTCGTCGGAGAGGAACGGGTTTGTCCCTCGATCGATCGTGGTGTAGCGGTCGCGGTAGAAGAACGCGCGATCCTGAACATAGTAGCGGTACCGGACCGTGGCATCCGCCACACGGCCCACCTGCTGGTAGATCCGAACCTCGGGGGTGTGAGCAAACACACGCCAGTTGTCCCGGTAGAATCGGTACGAGCCGATCAGTGTGGTCTGCGACCGCGGGATGTAATAGCGGAGCGACCCGGCGACCGCGGTGCGCGTGCGCGTTGTCGGGTGGCGCTCGGGCGCGATGCCGTCCTCGGCGAGCGCCATGCGATAGGGGTTCGACTGGTAGCCGTCGGACTTCGAGACGTCATACGTGACGCCGAGCACGGCGTTCTTCGACAGGATCTGGCTGCCCGACGCGAACAGTGCCTTCACCGTCAGGCTGCACGCGGTGAACGACTGGCCCGGGCTGCACTCGAGCGTTGGCATCGACGGACCCTGCGCGCTCGCCGCGCTGATCTCGTCCCTGGACAGGCCCACGCCAAGGCCAAGCGTCGTGTTCTTCTCCGCGAGATCTACCTCGGTGCGCGCGCCGACGTAGACCGAGGTGTAGTCGGATTCCTTCGAGTACTTCGCCTCGCCGCCGACGCGCAGACCCTCGATGTGCTCCGTGATCACGCTGCCGAGCTCGTGCGTGTAGCCGAACCCGCCCTCGTAGCGATTCTCGGTGAACGGCTCGGCGTTCTCTGCACCCGATGATGCGGACGCAGACGTGATCGCATCTACCAGGAAGTGCGCGGTGGCGACCCCTCGCGAGCCGACGTCGAACATGCCGTCGAGCATCGGCTGCATGACGCGCGTCGCGCGCTCCTTGTAATAGACACCGCGCGCCGACAGCGTTCCGTCCGCACCGGCGCGCCCGGGCGTGACCACGCACAGCGCGACCAGGACCGAAGCTAGTTGCAGCCGCATCCGCCGCCCGGCTGGCCTGTGCCGCCGTCTGCGCCCTCGCGCGATCCGCGCTCGTGCTGGTTGAAGCGCGCTTCCCCGGATGCGCGATCGTTGGTCATCGAGCGCTTCGCGAGATTGCCACGCTCGTGTGCCTTCACTACGACGCAGCCGGTGCACAGCGAGGCGACGACGACCCAGGTGAGAAACCGCACGGAGACTGCGACCATATCACGCGATGCCGCGTGGCCACACCGCGCGGATCCGTTGTACACACGGCGCATATGAAGCGTCTGTCGTTTCTTCTCGCAACGCTTGTCGCGTGTGGTGGCACCCCGGAAAAGACCACGACGCCCACGGGCGGTGGAACCGGCGGCAGTGGTGGTGGCAAGCCCGCGGCAGCGGGTGACGTCAGCTTCGACGTGACGGGGATCGAGGTGAAGGGCATGGTGTTCGAGCCCGAGGCGCTCGGTCGTCCCGGCATGCCGCTCGTGGAGGCGAAGAAGAAGGTCACGATCGACAAGCAGCGCACCGTGTTCGCGAACACGAAGGATCCGGTCCAGAAGGAAGCGCAGGCCGCGATCCTCGCGACCCTCCTCTACCAGCAGTCGAAGGTCGACAAGACGAAGGAGAAGGAGCTGTGGATCGAGGCGCGCCAGGCGCTGCGTGATGCCGCGAAGATCTCCGGCGACAAGGTCGACGAGATCACGCTCCGCCTGCTCGGCAGCTACGAGCTGCTCCTCGAGGACTACGCTGCCGCCGAGACCGCCTGGGCTGCGCTCGTCAACGCGGACCCGAAGAACAAGGAAGCGCTCTATAGCCGCGCGTGGTGGGCGTTCGCCCTATTGAAGCAGTTCAAGAACCCCGCGGCGCTCGACGTCGTCAAGAACGAGGCGCTCTCCGACAAGCAGCCCGAGCTCGCGTACGTGACCGCCTGGGCGAAGTGGCGCGCGAGCGACGATGCCGGCGCGTGGACTGCGATCGTCACGGCCGCAAACGGCTGGGGCAACATGGCCGGCCGCGAGGCGCTCGATCGTGACGTGTACCTGTTCGCCGGCCGCTCGAATGTCTCGCTCGCCGAGACCACGCCCGCGATGTTCAAGGTCTTCAACGCGAAGCAGAAGGCGCAGCAGTACGAGGTGCTCGCGAAGCTCGGGCTGCAGTCGTACGGCTTCGCCGGTCGCTGGGCCGATGGCGTCGCCGCGCTCGATCAGGCCGTCGCGCTCGCCGGTGCCTCCGTGCCCGTCAACGACCTTCCGGTGCTGCGCTACTCGCAGGCGGACTTCACGGTGCGCCTCGATGCGCCCGAAGTCGCGGCGAAGTACGGCAAGCAGGCGATCGAGGCGATGCCGGCGTGCGGTGCGAAGTGCTCCGAGAAGGAGAAGCAGGATCTCATCGGCGCGCTCCAGGGCATGGGCCTGCTGTTCCACGTGCTCTACGCGACGGCGAACGACCTGCGCTACTACCAGCCCGCGCACGACCTCTACACCGCCACGATCTCGCTGATCATGGACGGCACGAAGCGCGCCGAGGCACAGAAGAACCTCGCCACGCTCGAGGCCACCGTGAAGAACACGAAGGCCGGTACCGGCACGCACGACAAGGGCGCGATCGGTGCGCTCGTGAACCGGCACAACCAGGAAGTGCAGGCCTGCTACGAGGCGCAGCTCGCTGCGAATCCCAAGCTCGGCGGCAACCTGACGCTGAACCTCGAGAGCGACAACACCGGTGCGGTGAAGGGCGTCGCGACCGAGCCCAAGGCCGGCCTCGCCGATCTGTCCGCCGTCGCGGGCTGCGTCGCGGAGCACGCCAAAGGCTGGAAGCTGCCGAAGCGCGGCATGGCCGGCAATACGCGGATCAAGGTCGTGTACGCGTTGTCGCCGCGGAAGTAACCGCCAAGCTCCGCGCGGCTGCTGCGCATCGCGAACCGCCAAGCTCCGCGCACTGCCCGCGCACTGCTCGCGCAGTGCCCGCGCACTGCCCGCGCACTGCCGTGCCCCGGATTAGCGCCAAGCACGCCAAGGAGCCAAGCACGCCAAGCCCAGAAATTTCTTTTTCGCTTCGCGAAAACAGAACTTTTCAGGTTCTTCGTACTTCACGCCTTCTCGTTCTTCGCACTTCTCGGGTCACCGCATTCCACGAGGCGCACCACGCACCGCACCGCACCGAACCGCGTGCGCGACCCGGTGCTCATGCGCATGCTCATGCGCATGCGCATGCGCATGCACGTGCACGTGAACGTGAACGTGCGCATGCGCGGGTCGTGCGGGTGCGCGTGTCGTGCGGGTGCGCGTGTCGTGCGCATGCGTCGTGCGCGCCATGCGGCGGGCGAGCCCAAAGCGCGGCAAGAACGAGGAGGCTAAG
>JACCRC010000470.1 GCA_013813765.1 Deltaproteobacteria bacterium
GCCAAGCGCAGCCGTGCAGGTCTCTTCGTTCAGGCCGGCGCCGGCACGATCTTCCTCGACGAAATCGGCGAGATGCCGATCGAGATGCAGGTCAAGCTGCTGCGCGTCCTCCAGGAGCGCAAGGTCCGCCCCGTCGGCGGCGACGAGGAGGTGCCGTTCGAGGCCCGCGTCGTCACCGCGACCAACCGAGATCTCGAGACCGAGGTCGAGGAGAAGCGGTTCCGCGAGGATCTGTTCTATCGCATCAACGTCGTCGCGATTCCGGTGCCTCCGCTCCGCTCGCGCGCCGGCGATATCCTCCTGCTCGCCCAGTTCTTCCTGAAGCGGATCGCCTCGCGGACCAACAAGGCCGTGCAGGGCATCTCGGGTCCCGCGGCTCGCCTCCTGATGGACTACGACTGGCCGGGCAACGTCCGCGAGCTCGAGAACTGCATGGAGCGCGCGGTCGCGCTGTGTCGCCTCGACGAGATCACCGTCGACGATCTGCCGGCCAAGGTGCAGGAGCACCAGTCGAGCAAGATCGTGATCACGACGGAGAGCCCGGGCGAGCTCATCACGCTCGACGAGATGGAGCGCCGTTACGTCCGCCAGGTGCTCAACGCCGTCGGGGGCAACAAGACCCACGCTGCGCGCATCCTCGGCATCGACCGTCGCTCGCTTTACCGCCGGCTCGAGGAGCCGCGTCACGACGCCAACAAGCCGCCTGGTGCCCCCACCAGCGGCCCATCGAACGGCCACGCCGCACTTCCGGCGAACGGTTCGGCATCGGGATCTAACCCGGGCGGCCACCCCGGCGAGGCCGAGCCGTCGTAGTCTGCGGAGCCCGAGATGAAGTCGCAACGGATTCATCTACTCCTCGTCGAGGACGACGACCTCGACGTCATGAACGTGCACCGCGCTCTCGCGCAGGCGCCCGAGGTGGCCTCGATCACGGTCGCTCGCGACGGTATCGAGGCACTCCGCATGTTGCGCACCGGCGAGCTTGTGATGGAGCGGCTCGTCGTGATGGCGGACCTCCGGATGCCGCGGATGTCGGGCCTGGATCTCCTCAAGGAGCTCCGTGGCGATCCGAAGCTGCGGCGGTTGCCGTGCGTGATCCTGACGACCTCCGACGACCCGCACGACCGCGATGCTGCGTTCTGCCTCGGCGCTGCCGGGTACTTCGTGAAGCCGGCCGCACCGAGCAGGTTCCGCGAGATCATGGATGCCCTGCGCACCTATTGGTCCACGGCCGAGTTCGCACCACCGCCGCTCGAGGCGGTGGCCAAGACATGAACGAACGAATTCGCATCCTCATGATCGACGACGACCTCGTCGATCGACTGGCGATCCGGCGAGCGATCGAACAGAGCGGCCTTTCGTGCGACATCACCGAGGCGAGCTCGGGCGAGGACGCGCTGACGATCGTGAAGAGCCAGTCGTTCGACTGCCTTCTGCTCGATCACGATCTGCCCGGGACCACCGGCATCGAGATCGCGAAGCAGCTACGCGGCTCGGGCAACATGACGCCGATCGTGTTCGTGACGGGCCAGCAGAATGAAGAGCTGCTTCAGGCTGCCGTCGACGCCGGCGCCACTGACTTCTTTCCGAAGGGCGATCTGTCGCCGCGCAGGCTCGCGCTGCGGATCCGGTTCGCCATCCGGATCGGCCGGGCCGAGGCGGAGTCGGCGAGGTCGCTTGCTTCCGCGACCCAGGCGTCGCGAGCTCGCGACGACGTTCTCGCGGTGGTCTCGCACGACCTTCGCGGCCCGCTTCACGCGATCAGCCTCGCATGCGAGGCGCTGCGGGAAGAGAGCACCGGCGATGCGCTCCGGTACCTCGGAGCGATCGAGCGCGCATCGCAGCGAGCGGAGCGGTTGATCGCGGACCTGCTCGAGGCAAGCGCGATCGAGAACGGCGCGCTGACGCTGACGCGCGGCTCCGTCGACGCCGCGGCGATCGTGCGCCAGGCGGCTGCGGATCACGAGCTGCTCGCGAAGGAGAGCGGCGGCAAGATCACCGCGCAGATCAAGGACGAGAGCACCATCGTGCTCGCGGATCGCGACCGCGTGCTTCAGGTGCTCGGCAACCTGATCGGCAACGCGCTCAAGCACGCGCGCGGCGCTCCGATCGACATCTCCGTCGATCGCCAGGCGGGCGAGGCCGTGATCGTGGTGCGCGACAAGGGTCCGGGCATCAGCTCGGCTGAGCTACCGCATGTGTTCGATCGCTACTGGCACGGACGCACGAAGAAGGGCGGCGCGGGGCTCGGTCTCGCGATCGCCAAGGGCATCGTGGAGGCGCACGGCGGCAAGGTTGCCGTTGCGAGCGCCCAGGGCCAGGGCTCCGAGTTCTCGTTCACGCTGCCGCTCGCGAATCGCTGACGCAGCGCGTGCGCTGCTGCCCCGATCGCGCTCTGGCGCGCGAGCGGCCGCGTTCCAGTTGCTGGCACCTACCTTGCTGCTTTTATGCCCCATGCCGCGCAACCAACCTCCGCAGGAGCCCGAGGATCACAAGTACGAGGACAAGGAGCACCCGACGCACGTGCGGACGACGGATCCCGGTCGCGAGACCGATCCGCTTCCTCATCACCACCATCAGGAAGCGAAGATCGGCGAGAAGGTCGTCGAGGCAAAGCTCGAACCCGACCTCGCGGATCTCTCCGGCGACGATCTGGCGGAGTCCGACGGTCCGGACGCTTAGTCCTCGGCGACGGACTTGTGCGGTGCTCGGATGACCGCGGTCGTCGCTGTCTGCTCGCCGAACATCACGACGGGAACGCCGTCCTCGATCTCGTGCTGCGCGGAGATCCGCGCCGACGTCTTCATGCGCAGGCGCGTGAGCGCGACCTGAACCTCCTCGGCGGAGGGACGCTCCTCGTGACTCTTGGCGAGCATCTGCTCGACCAGCTCGACGAGTCCATACGGTGCATCGGGGCAGCGCGGTGCGAGCGCAGGCGCGGGCTTGTTGAGATGCTGGACGAGGATCTCGACGGAGGTCGCGCCGAGGAACGGCGGGCGCCCGGTGAGCGCTTGATACGCGACGACGCCGAGCCCATAGACGTCACACTTGCCGTCGGTCGGTCCGCCGCGCGCCTGCTCGGGGGACATGTACGTCGGCGTTCCGATCGCCTCGTTCATGTTCGTGAAGCGCGAACCGGTGTGGTGATGGGCGATGCCCCAATCGATCACGCGCACCCGGTAGCAGGGATCCTCCGGTGTCAGGAAGATATTCTCGGGCTTGAGATCGCGGTGCGTGACGCCACGATCGTGCGCAGCAGCGAGCACTCCCGCCACGCCGTGGACGAAGTCCATCACGACATTGGGCGCGACGAGATCGCGCTGCATCTTGGCCGAGAGCGGCACGCCGTCGATGAGCTCCATCGCGATCCAGGGCCGACCGTCATCTAGAATTCCACACTCGTAGAAGCGCGGCAGGCCCGCGTGCTCGACGGACGCGAGGATCGACGCCTCGCGCATCATCCGGTCGATGGCGCGCTCCTGGGTCAACTGGTCCTCGCGCATCACCTTCAGCGCCACGACGCGCCCGGTAAGCGAATGGGAGGCCCGGTACACCCAGCCCATCCCGCCGGTGCCGAGCACACCGTCCACGCGGTAGGCGCTGACCATACCGCCCGAGGGCAATCCGCCCTCCAGATGTTCGTCCGGAGGGGACAGTTGAGGGTTGCCGACCATGAGTCGGAGCGAACTGCGAGCACACCGCGTGCCAGCCGGCACGCTGTGATCGCGATCCGTGCGCAGACGCCACACGTTCGGTCGTCGTACACAACTAGTACCGGAACTTGGCTTACGAAATCTGATCGGCGCGGTTACTGCAACGCAGCTCCCCATGGCGTCCGATCCTGTGGTCCAACTCGGCCCCGACGTTGTCGTCGGCTCGTACCGGATCATCAAGGAGATCGGGCGCGGCGGCATGGGCTCCGTGTACGAGGCGATGCACACCGTGCTCCCTCGTCGCGCTGCGCTGAAGGTCATGCACACCGAGCTGCGCCGTCAGCCCGGCATGGCGACGCGCATGGTGCAGGAGGCCGCGATCCTCGAGGACATCCGCCACGGCGGACTTGTTCGCGTGTTCGAGTGCAACGTGCTCGCGGATCATCGTCCGTGGATCGCCATGGAGCTCGTCGAGGGCGAGACGCTCGCGAACCGTCTCCACTTCTCGCCGAAGATGCCCGCAGCGGAGCTCGCGAAGCTGCTCTCCGAGGTCTCGGACGTGCTCGCCGCGGTTCACGTGCGCGGCATCGTCCACCGCGATCTCAAGCCCGACAACCTGCTGCTGACGCCGAGCGATCCGTGCTTTCCGCTGCGCCTCATCGACTGGGGCGTCGCTCGGCTTGGACCGATGGGACGGCTCACCCTCGACGGACTGACGCCGGGAACGCCGATCTACATGTCCCCCGAGCAGGCCACGGGAAAGAACATTGCGGCGCCGTGTGACATCTACTCGCTCGGCGTGATCGCCTACGAGGCACTCGCCGGTCACCCGCCGTTCGACGGCCGCACGCTCGCCGAGGTGGTGTGCATGCACCTGTCGAGCGAGCCCGCGCCGCTACGCGACCAGTGCGATGCACCCGCGGAGCTCTGCGACCTCGTGCACCGCATGCTCGAGAAGGACCCGTCGTTCCGCCCCGGCGCGATCGAAGTCCGCCAGCTGACTCGCACGATCGCCGCGGAGCAAACCTCTTCGTACGCCGAGTACGAGCTGAGCGGTATCGAGGAGCTGCCCACGAAGACGCGCCCCGTTCGCGTTCGACCGGCGGCGCTCGCGGGCCCGGTCGTTCCGAGTGACGAGGTCGTGGTCGTAGATCCCGAGGCACTCGAGTTCGGCGTCACCGAGATGGTTCCGGTCGTTCGGAAGCCGCGCTGGACCCCCGAGATCCAGTCCACGCTGGCCAATGGTCCCGCGTCCCGCGCCGACCAAGGCGCCGCAATCACGCCCCGCGCCGCCCGCGACCAGGTCGCCGGCGAGATCCTGCTCAAGCGCAGGCAGTGAAACGGGCGTCCGCCGTGCGCTATCGCCCGATGAGCGCCCAGGCACGTGCTCTACGTGAGCCGTTGGTGAGGATCTCCCCTTACCGTGCGCTCACGCTCGCGTGCGACGTTGTCACGCTCGAGATAGCAGGCGAACTCGCACGCGGAGCTCCCGCACGTCGCGCCGGGCGCGCACGGCGTTCGAGGCCGACACCTGCGTCGTTGCAGCCCAGATGCGGTTTAGTCGGAGGCACGGGCTGTGCTCATTACTCCGCGGAAGGAGAATACCGATGAATAACCGCAATGGGACGAACTCGATGGACGGCGGAACGACGGAGAAGCTCGGCGAGAAGCTCGACGAGCGGATCGATTCGATCAAGGACAGCGTGAAGGGCCTCGTCGACAAGGGCGAGCAGAAGGCTGCCGCGATCAAGACCAAGGCGATCGAGGTCAAGGACGAAGCCTTCTCGAAGGGCAACGCAGTCCTCGACCAGGCAACGGACATGATCAAGGCGAATCCGTTCAAGGCCGTCGGCATCGCGTTCGCCGTTGGCTACGTCGGCATGCGCCTGTTCCGTCGCTAGGAGCCATCATGCAGACCACCGTTGATTCGGCAGATGCGTCCCGCTACGACGACCTGAAGACCTCCGTCGCGTCCAAGATGGACGAGCTCCGGAGTCGCCTCAGCGGCGTCAATCGCGAGATGATCGAGGCGAAGATCGTTGCCCACCCGTGGCCAGCCGTCGGTGGCGCGCTCGCGCTGGGCGTGCTCGTCGCTCTCGGCGGGCACCGGCCGAAGGCTCCCGAGCAAGAGGTGAAGCGCACCATGGGAGGCGCTGTCGTCGCTGCGGTCGGTGCAGTGGCGATCCGGATGCTCAAGAGCTATGCGATCAGCCAGCTCGGCGATGCGGCGAAGAACTGGCTGGGCGCCAACGATGCGAAGGTGAGCTCCACGGAGCGCGCGGCTTCGAACGATCCGGCGACCTCGTCGTTCCTCGAGCACTGAACGCTTCGCAGCGCGGTCCTCGCCGCAGTACCTGGTACTGCGGCGGCCGCGCGTCCGGACACCCGTATCGTTAAGGTACCCGCGTCACGCAGCGGTTAGCGGCGGCGTCGGCGCAGCGCGATCAAGGCGAGCGCGGCGAGCGGTCCGGCGCCGGCTCCCGTCGAGCAACCGCCATCGCTCGACGGCGGATCGACGGTCGACGCATCACCGCTCGGCGGAACACCGGCATCCACCATCGGTGGCGGCGGCGGCGCGGTGTTCGAGAGCTGGATATCGGCGCACTGGAAGTAGACATCGTCGCTCGTTGCAGCCGTGGTGTACGGCGGCTTGTCGGTCATCACCTGGATCAACTGCAGCGTGCAGCTCGTGCACTCGATGTTCGGCAGCGTGATGTCCTGCGAGTACATCCGGCCTTGAACCGGGAAGTTCCCCTGCACGTCGGCGATCAGATCGACCATCACGGTCGGATCCATGCCCACCGTCGTCGCCGTCGCGTTCGGTGGGATGAAGAAGTCGTTGCCGTCGTTGTCGAAGCTGATCCGGTAGTGACCCGGGTGCTCGACTGTCTCCTTCCACTTCACCGTGATCGTCGCGCCCGGTGCGTACACCTTCGGCGCCTTGCGCGGCGCCGCCGGATCACCGCAGTGCCGGTTCTTCTGCATCGTGGTCCGCGGGGGCGGTTCCAGGAGGGTGACGTGGGCGGCGGCTATTCCAGGAATCGCGAGCAGCGTGGCGGCGAGCACGTACTTCATGGCCGCATGGTCGGCTTTCGCGGACTTGGAAGAAACACCTACATAAGTGTGTCTGTATGTATGTGGAAATGTACGGTTTTTTTAGATCAGGGACTTCCGGAGGGACACGCGAATAGCGATAGTGGAACGATGCGCTCCTTTCTCGCGTTCTCACTGGCGGTAGCGGCGGGCTGTGGCGACGACCTCTCGGGTCCTGCGGATCCGATGGATGACGGTGCCGATCAAGGCGCAGCCGTCGACACGAACACCGCGCAGAAGGTGCTTCCGGAGATCTGCGCGACGCGGACGTGGGACTCGGTCAACTACGACGCGAAGGACAGCGTCGTACGTGCGGTTCCCACCGTCACCGGCGCGGCGCTGTTCATGGTGCCGAAGAGCGGCGGCATGCTGCGCGGCTTCGAGGTCGATGGACGCGGCACGGTGATCGGCGATCCGACGGGCCGGAAGATCCGCTCCGACATGATGTTCACGGATCTGTCGGCAACGCGCCTCGACGATCGGTACATCGTCGGTCTCGTCAGCAACGGCCAGGTCTCGATCAACGCGGTCAAGGATGACCTGACCGAGTACCGCGAGCTCGCGATCGCGTCGGGCTCGCTGGTGGGCGATCAGACGGTCGTCTGGTCGCGCAACGCCCGCATCGCGACCACCGGCGGTGCCGGCGGCATGATGTCGACGCGCTTCGATGCCGAGTGGGCGTCGATGGGCAGCACGGCGCTCGCGCACAGCGTGCCGACCAGCATGACGACCGCCGCGTACGGCAACGACGCGATGGTCGCGTGGTCGACCGAGACCACGTGTCACCTGCAGCGCGTCGCCGCGGGCGTCGAGTCGACCCGGCCGTACGCGTGCAAGAACGGCCGACTCGCGGTCAACTTCGAGGAGCGCGGCGGCTGGATGGTCTACGAGCGCGGCGCCAGCGTGATGATCGCCCGTATCGAGGTGAACGGTCACAACCCGATCGCGAACGAGAATCTGCTGACGCGGTTCGGCACCTCGCCCCGCATCGCGTTCGACGGCGCGCACTACTGGGTCAGCTACATCGACGCGCGTGGCGATCTCGTCGTCGGCATGGTGGACAGCACCGGTTCGCTCGACTCGGCCGCGGTCGAGGGCACGCAGCCGATGCACGACGCGTATGACCTCGCGGTCGCGGCGGGCTCGGCGTGGGTGTTCGCGCTCGACGGCAACGGCCTCGGCGCGACGCGGCTCTGCAAGGTCGCGAAGTAACCGCTACAGCGCGTCCCAGACGTACGACAGCTCGACCACCGGGAAGCCGCGCACCGACGACTCGGTGCGCGCCCCCTCGCGACCGCCCATCGCCGCATAGAACCGGCGGGCATGGTGGTTCTCCTCGAGCACCCAGATGATCAGCGAGGTCATCTGGTGTGCGCGGCACCATGCGGCGGTGCTCTCGAACAGCTCGCGGCCGAGGCCGAACCGCTTCGCGCGATCGACGATGTAGATCTCGTACAGCTCGCCGACACGCGGTCCCTGGCGGCGGCTGCGGCCTGCATTGCAGAAGCCGACGAGGTCGCCGAACGTGGTGTCGTACGCGACGAGGTTGAGCGCGTCGCCATCGAGAAGGATCTCGCGGCGCATCGTCGCGCGGCGCGCCGTGTCCATGGTGTCGAGGATCGAGTCCGGCAGGATGCCGCGGTAGCTCGTCTGCCAGCTGCTCGTCTGAACGCGCGCGATCTCCGGCGCGTCGGCCACCGAGGCCGAGCGGATCGCGAATCGATCGATGTCGAGCCGGGCGAGCATCGCGCCCGCCGAGTATAGCTAGAGGACGCCGCTTCCGTAGGCGATCGTCGCGATGCGATCCACGCCCGTCTGCGACGCCGTGAAGTGCTCGATCGTGCCATCCGGCCAGCGCACCTCGGCATCGAGCTGACAGCCCAGATCGCCGAGGCCGAAGTAGAGCACACGGGTGTCCATCGAGTTGTACGTGCCGCGGCTCGACCGCACCTCGCGCACGAGCGTCTTGCCGCCGACCGTGATCGTCACGCGCGCACCGATGGCATCGCGGTTGATCGCGACGCCGTCGCCGACGAGCTTCAGCGCGAGCCAGTGGTGCTTGCTGCCGAGCTCGTTGCGATAGAGGAGATTTGCGCGCCCACCGCCCTGATCGCGGCCGCCGATCAGAAGATCGAGATCGCCGTCGCGATCGATATCGGACCAGCCGTGGTTCTGCGCGCCCTTCACGCCGATCAGCGAGTCCATGACCTCGAACATCCCGTCCGCGGTCTGGTGCATGAGCCCGAGCCAGCCCTTCTGGCGCTCGGCGGTGTAGCCGCCCTCGTACTTGTCGGTACGCGACAGCGAGATGTCCATGCGCCCGTCGTTGTCGAAGTCGACCGTCGCCGCGTCGACGTCACCTTCGTTGTATGGCAGGCCGCGATCCAGCCACGCGTTCGTGAACGTGTAGCCGCCCTCGGCGCCGCTGCTGAGCAAGAGCACCGTCGGGTCGGACCACGTGCGGTTGTAATCGCCGCCGGGGTGCGAGATCGACGACACGACGAGGTCCATGTCAGCATCACCATCGACGTCATCGCAGGTGAGGCCGAACGCGTTCGAGCCGACGTACGTGCCCGGTGCCTTGCCCGGCTCCGGGTTCTTGCCCATGCCCGTGGCATTGATCCAGTAGTTGCCCGTGGCGAGGCTGGCGAAGCCGTTCTCCTTCGCGACGTTCTTGAAGTTGCCGGCGCCGTCGTTCTGATAGAGGAAGTTCTGCGCGCCGCCGTTCGACACGCCATAGACCGCGACCGCGATGTCGAGGTCACCGTCGTTGTCGTAATCGCACGCGACGCTGCCGTTCGACGGGCTGCCGATGCTTCCCGCGAGCCGCGAGCGCGCCGCGACGAACGTGCCGTCGCCCTTGCCGATGAACAGATCGTCCAGCGCGGCGTAGCTCGTCTGGCCGTTGCCGACGAACAGATCGAGCTTCGCGTCACCGTCGAAGTCAGCGAACACCGCGTTCGCAGCGACCGTGTTGCCGATCATGCCCTCGACGCCGCTGCTCACCTTCTGCGTGAAGTGGCCGCGCCCGTCGTTGAGCCACAGCGAGCTCGCCTTGCCCGCGAGCGGGATGTCGAGGCCCGCGAACGCGTCCTGATCGCCGTCGTTGTCGACATCACCGAACGCGAAGAACCCCGCCTGCACGTCGCGGAGCCCGCTCTCCGCGCTGACCTCGGTGAACGTGCCGTCGCAGTTGTTCTTGAACACGAGGTGCGTGAACGGGATGCCCGCCTGCGCGTTCGGAAACAGATCGTGCGCGACGATGTCGTCGCAGCCATCGCCGTCGAGATCGATGAAGCCGAGGCGGCTGTGATCGTTGATCGGGATCGGCGTCGTCGGGTTCGGCACGAAGTTTCGCGCCTGGATCCCGCTCGACACCGAGATATTCGTGAACGCGCCCGCCGCGGGGGTGTGGACAGGCTTGTCGGTGCATTCGATCGGCTCGTCGATCGTGTCGTCGCCACCGCCAGCGGGCGAGCTGCAGGCGGCAAGCAGGGCCAGGACGTACGTGCGCTTCACGGCGCGGTTCGTAACGCGCGCCCGCTCGATTGGCCCATCGATACGTTCAGCCACTCACGGCGCACGCTCGACCGTGTAGCCCGCGCGCGTCATCAGCGACGGCAGACCGCTGTCACCGAGCATGTGGCCGAGGCCGACCGCGACGAAGGCGCCGCCAGATGCGAGATAGCCCTCGAGCTTCGGCATCCAGGCGCGGTTGCGCTTCCACAGCAGCTCCTCGGCAGTGCGCGGCACGAGCAGGAGTGCGGTCAGCAGCTCGAGATCTCCGTTCCTGTACGCGACGCCGAGCCGACTGGATTCGCAGCGCATCTGATCACGCGCGCGGATCGCCTCCGATAGATCCGCCACGGTGACGACCGCGTCGAGTGCGGACATCTGCTCCTTCCAGGTCTCGAGCGCCTCGACGGGCAGCTTCTTCGCCTTCGCGCGCTTGCCGAGATCCACGTCCATCGACGTCGGCTTTCTCGGCGACACCTTCTTGTTCAGGAGGATCAGCGCGTACCAGGGCCGCGAGCGCCGCAGCGCGTCCTCCTTGATCGAGCCCGCGAGCGTGTCGCGGAGGTCGTACC
>JACCRC010000529.1 GCA_013813765.1 Deltaproteobacteria bacterium
TCTACGGGCCGGGGCAGCCGAGCGTCGCGACGCCGACGCCGACGTTCCGTGCCGGCGTGCAGCCGATCGAGCGGTTCGACGACAACGCGGCGACGCCCGACGACGTGTTCGAGCAGATCGCCGCAGCCACAGCCGGCGTGCGGACCGCCGCTGTCGTCGCGGCCGCGAGCACCGCCGCACCGGCGACGCGGGACCTCCCTCGCACGATGCCCGCTGACTCCGTCGCGCATGCCGCGCCGAGCGCACCGGGTGCCGGTCTGTCGGCCCAGCTGTCCGCGTCGCCGTTCGCCCCCGCGCTGCGCCACGTGCTGCCGATGCCGGCCACGGCGTCGTTCGACATCCGCGCGCTGTTCGGCGGCGGACTGTCCGCGACGTACCTCGCCGGTCTGCTCGCGCCTGCCGCCGAGGAGCTCGTCGTCCACGGTCTGGCCTCGCCGGCGTGGGCGAGCTTTGCGACTGCCGGTACGCAGGCTGCTGCGTTCAGCGAGCGCGCTGCGCCCGAGCTCGACCTCGCGTACGTCGCACCCGAGACTTCCGACGTGGCGCCGACCGCGCGCACGGCGAGCGCCTCGAGCGGCGAAGCGCGCGTCGCTGCTGCCGAGCTGCCCGGAACCTACGCCGCTCCGCTGACCACGCTGCGCACCGCGCTGCTGTCGTGGAACGTCGAGTCGTCCGCTGCCGCGCCGTCGTTTGCGGGGGCTCCCAGTGTGTCGCTCGGCCAGCCTGCGGAGGTCGCGCCGTCGTTCACGCAGGTGTTTGCTCCACCCGCGAGCTCGTCCGCCGCGCGGATGATGAGCCAGTCGATGAGCATGCCGATGCTCGGCGACGTGATGCCGTCTGCCGCCGAAGGTGGCTCCGCGTGGACCGCTCCCGGCATGATCGGTGACCGCGCACACGGTTGGTCCGTCGCGCAGGAGCGCTCGGCCTCGGATCTCTCGCTCGACTTCGTCGCACCGGAGCTCGTGCTCGCCGCGCGCGTGTATGGCCTCGGTCCGGCGGAGGCTGCGCAGGCTGGGCGCCTCGCGCTCGCGGGTCCCGCGCAGCTCGCGGCGATGGCGAGCACCGTCGATCGCACGTTCGTGCAGGCGATGGCGATCGCGACGGAGCGCCGCGAGTCCGCGCGCGCCGAGGCGATCACCACCGCATATCCACTCTCAGCGCCCAGCGCCCTCTCAGCGGTCGCGCGTGGTGCCGCGCACCCCACGTCGGCGCACTCCGCGCCGCCTGCGTCCACCGCATTTGCTGCGTACGAAGCCGACAACGCGTTCGCACGCGCCGAGGCCCCCCTGCTGCCATCGTCGGCGTTCGGCGTCGAACGCCGTGTTCCTCGCGGTGCGTTCCTCTGGCCGTCGGCGACCGTCGCTGCGCTCGGCCTGGCCGCGCCCGCGCCCGATAGCCTGCAGTCGATGTCGGTTGCCGCGCTCGAGCTGCTCGCGGCACAGGCCGTCGCCGAGATCGGAACATTCGCTGCGTTCGCCGACCACGTCACGCCGACCACCGCCACGCTCGCGGCTCCCGCGGGCGGCACGGTTGGAACGTTTGGAGCGGAGGGTGGCGTGCAGAGCTCGTCGTCGTCCACTGCAGCTGGCGCGGCCGCCTCTGCGCGCGCCACGGGTGGCGTCGCAGCGCAGATCGCGATGCCGTCGCTCGCCGAGCCCGCCGAGGCCGACGTCCTCGGTGCTGCCGCGGCGATGATTCCGATGGCGCGTCGCGCGCGGTTCGACGCGCTCTATGTCGCGCTCAGCCAGTCGCCGAGCGGGCGCACCTGGTCGCCGGCGGCTCGTGCAGCACGTGCCCTCGCCCTCGCGGGCCGTGGTGAAGATGCGCCGGTCTCCGCGTACGAGCGCGCCGCCTCGGCGTGGGATGTACTCCCTGTCGTCTACGCGACCGATGGAATGACGGTCGCCGAGATCGAGGCCGCGAGCGCCGCGGGAACACTTCCGTCGCTTGCTCGCGCTGCGAGCCGTGCGCGCTCGATTGGCGCGGGCGAGATGCCGGCGGTCTCCGCGCGACCCGGTCTCTCGGGCCTGATGTCGCGCGCGGGTGAGGCAATCGGTTCGTATGTCGCGCCGTCGACCGGCGAGCTCGCTCAGTCGGTCGCGCGTGCGGAGTCCAGCTCGTCGTCGTCGTCACGCGAGCGCGACCTCCCCATCGTGCACCGCGCGCCGACCGCCGCCCAGGAGCTCGTCCGCACCGGCCGGCCCTCGTCGCGCAGCGGCGGCGGGGAGGTCGAGATCCCGACGTGGTTCGAGGCGGCCGCCCGCAAGATGCTCGACCAGCGCAGCGCGACATCGTCGTCCGACGGTGGCTTCTCGCTCTCCGAGCTCACGCTCGTGACCGCAGCGCCGGCCTCACATATCGCCGCGTCGTCGCGCGCGAGCTCGCATGCGGCCGCTCCGGCCCCTGCCGCGGCCGCCAGCGCCGGCCCCAAGGGCGCCGGTGCGGGTGCCGACGTCGACGTCGACAAGATTGCCGATGATGTCTACCGGCAGATCCTCGTGATGATGGATCTGGCGCGGTCACGAAACGGGGAGCCCTATCTATGAGTTTCGAAACGCCCACACGGATCACGATCGGCAGCCTCTCCGAGCCCACGGATGAGAACACCGTGACCGCGCAGTACAATCCGGCGCAGCTCGAGGTCGGGTTGACGGCGAAGTGGCAAGCGCCTGCAGCCGCGACCGGCAAGGGCGCCGCGGGCGCGGCGAAGTCGGGCAAGGCCGCGAAGCCGGGTGCGAAGTCCAGCGAGGACGACATCGCGCTCGAGTTCGGCGGCGCCGAAGGGCGTACGCTCACCCTCGAGCTGCTGTTCGACGGCTTCGAACAGGCGGAGTCGGTCGAGAAGCAGGTGAGCACGCTCGCGCGGCTCGCCACGATTCGCAAGCCGAACTCCACGAAGGACGACGAGCGGCTGCCGCATCAGTGCGTGGTGACCTGGGCGCCGATCGGCAAGTTCAAGTGCGTGATCGAGAGCCTCACCACGAAGTACACGATGTTCGCGAAGGACGGCACGCCGTTGCGAGCCACCTGCACCGTGAAGCTCAAGGAAGCGAACACGGTCACGAAGGCAAAGAAGCAGTAGCGATGGGCGCCGCCTCACCCAACGTCGACATCCTCATCAATGGCAACGAGGTCTCCGACGCGGACTTCGTCTCCTATCACGTCGAGCGAGACATGTTCCAGCCGGACATGGCCGCGGTCGTGCTGTCGAACCAGAACGACATCTACGCCGGCAAGTTCGAGATCGGGCAGAAGCTCGAGATCAAGGTCGGTGAGGATCAGAAGTCGATCTACGTCGGCGAGATCGTCGGCTTCGAGGCGACCTACAAGGGCGGCGACACCACGAAGCTCACGATCCGCGCGCTCAACAAGATGCACCGGCTGCTGCGCAAGCGGAAGTCGGTGACGTACACCGAGAAGACCGACGAGGCGATCCTCAAGGACGTTGTCAAGGACGGCGGCCTGACGCTCGAGTGGAAGCACAAGACGGCGATCACGTACAAGCACGTCTACCAGCACAACCAGACGGACCTCGAGTTCCTGCGCACGCGCGCGGCAAGGCTCGGATGTCACGTGTGGTGCGTCGACACGAAGATCCACGTCAAGGAGCCGGACTTCGGCAACTCGAGCAAGGTGGAGCTCTCCGTGGACGAGGGCGGAACCCTGCGTACCTTCTCCCCTCGGTTGAACTCCAGCGCCGTCGTCAAGAAGGTGACGGTCCGCGGCTGGAACCCGGAGACCAAGGAGCTGATCACCGGCGACGCATCGGTCGAGAAGTCAGCGCTCGGCAAGGAAGACGCCGCGGCGGCGTCGAAGGATCTCGGCAAGGAAGAGACCTTCACGGTGGATCACCCGATCTGGAGCGCGGAGGAGGCGAAGGCGATCGCGAAGGCGCGCCTGCGCGATCTCAACCTGACGTTCATCACCGGTGAGGCCGAGTGCGCCGGCAACACCGAGGTCGAGCTCGGTCAGACGATCAAGATCACCGCGAACGCGAAGAACGAGCCCGACAAGGACCCGTTCAACGGCAACTACTACGTCATGGGCATCACCCACCGCATGTCCACGTCCAAGACCGGCAAGGACGCCGGCTTCATCACGGTCTTCAAGGTCGCTCGCGACGGGCAGAAGATCTAACCATGCGCCCCGGCGGACCGCGACTCGATACCCTCGATCTGGTCCAGTACGGGCTGCACTACGGCGTGGTCTGCCAGAACAAAGATCCGGACAACATGAACCGGGTCAAGATCCGGCTCCCGTGGCTGGACGGCGGCGACATCGATCAGACGCACTGGGCGCAGCTCCTGACACCGATGGAGGGCAAGAAGTGGGGCTGGTACACGCTGCCCGATGTCGATGACGTCGTGGTCGTGATGTTCATCGCCGGCGACACCTCGCAGCCGGTGATCCTCGGCGGCGCGTGGAGCAAGCCGGACTTCTCGCCGGAGCCCAACGAGGACGGCAAGAACAACTTCCGCGGCTATCGCAGCCGCTCCGGCCACCGGCTGATCTTCGACGACTCGGGCAAGGTCAAGATCACGTTCGCCGACAAGACCGCGAAGAACATGTTCGGTGTCGGAAACTTCGCCAAGGACGGCGCGGGTCCGAACATCTGCGCGACCTACAAGCCGCCGATGTCGGGCGACACCGGCGTGTCGGTCTCGACGATGGAAGGCAAGCTCGAGATCACCGCGAAGGGCAAGCTCAAGATCGAAGCCGGCGAGAGCATCAAGATGAACGTCCTCGAGACCGTCGACGTGAAGGCCGTCGGCGAGACGATGCTCGAAGGCTCGTCCGCCGCGAAGATCACCTCCGGATCTCCCAGCAACTACGACGCACCGTTGATGAAGATCCTGTGAGCTACTTCCCCATCGACCGCCCGATGCACCTCGCGCAACGCGCGAACAAGTTGCGTGGCGTGCATCTCGCGATCGTCGACGAGAACAAGGATGGGGACGGCAACCCCGGCTATCGCGTCAAGGTGAAGTTCCCGTGGCTCAACGACCAGGAGAAGACGTACTGGGCGCGCATCGCCGTCCCGATGGCCGGCAAGGATCGCGGCACGTACTTCCTGCCGGAGAAGGATGACCAGCTGCTCGTCGTGTTCGAGCATGGCGATGTCGATCGGCCGATCGTCATTGGCGCCGCCTGGAGCAAGAAGCAGGAGTGGCCCGAGGTCAACGAGTCCGCGAAGAACCAGACGAAGATGATCAAGTCGCGGTGCGGTCACCGCGTGATCTTCGACGACAAGGACGGAGCCGAGAAGGTCACCGTCGTCGACAAGACGAAGAAGAACAAGATCGTCCTCGACCCGGTCAACAAGCTCATCAAGATCGAGTGCGACGGCGACATCGAGATCAAAGCAGCAGCCAACGTCATTCTTCACGCCAAGACGCTGAAGATGGGGACGAAGGACAAGCTGACGATGAAGTCGAAGCAGTTCCTGATGCACGCGAAGTCGTCGTTCGGCTTCAAGGCCGGCGGCGATATCACCGTCTCGGGCTCGCAGTGCACGATCAACGTCAACAACGCGCCTGCCGCCCAGGTCTCGGGATCCGGCACCGGTGAGCTCGGCGCTGTCGCCACGGAGAAGGCGAAGGATCAGGTCAAGGAGAAGCAGGCTGCGGCTGGTGCTGCGGGCGGCGGTGCCGCGGGCGGTGCTGCTGGCGGTGCGGGCGGTCCCGCTGCGGGTGGTTCGGGCGGCGGCAGTGGCGGTAGCTCGGGCGGCGGTGGTCCGGC
>JACCRC010000535.1 GCA_013813765.1 Deltaproteobacteria bacterium
CGAGTCCTGGCGCAACAAAAACCAGCTCGATCCTGATCGCCCGCCGGCGAAGACCAGTCGATCACGCCGCCAGCGGGCGTGATCGGTCGACCGTCAGATCACGACGGGAAACGTCCGCCGTTAACAGCAGGTCCGCAAAATCTGGGAGTCCGAGCAAAAGCATCTCGTTAGCTCGGAGTTGGCCGCAAAGCACGCCGGCTACAACAAGCTCAATGGCGCCTCCGTGCCAGCCCTGGCCGCGATGAAGCGTTACGGACTGCTCCATGGCGCACCGAAGAAGGAAGTGCGCGTGACCGACGATGCCCACTTCATCTTCGTGCACCCGGAGGACGCTCCGGAACGGCTCGCGATGATGCGAAAGCTCGCGATGATGCCGGCGCTCTTCAGTGAGGTCCTCGCGGCATACCCCGACGGCTTGCCGTCGGATGCGAACCTGAAGGCGAAGCTGCGCTACCAGTGGAAGTTCGCCTCCGACGAGGCGGCCGACGCGTTCATTCTTTCGTTGCGCGATGCGATCAAGCTGCGGGATTCGGCGCCGGATTTTCCCGTATCGGCATCGGATAAACGGGACGAAACTACCAGCGAAGCTGTCGAAGATCGTTCTGTCGTGAACTCCGCCGCCGTGGCGTCACGACCCCAAAGTCCCGCTATTCCCAAAGTACAGATGCCCGTTTCGGGGCAGGGACAGGCCCGGCCCTGGGACCTGGGAGACGGGGTCGTGATGACCGTCGTGCTGCCGCAGACTGGCCTGACGAAGAAGAACGTCGCACGGCTCAAGAAGTACGTGCAGGCGTTGGAAATGGAATCGTCGATCGCCTGGGAAGACGAGGCCGAGTCGTGATCCGGATGTCGTCGGAGAGTGCGATGAGGAGGGAGACGCGCCCGGCCCCGAGGCGCGCCTAAATATCGGTACGGCCCCCGGCCTCTCGAACAGGCTAACGAAGAAGAGGCCGGGGTTGTTTTGGAGAGCGTCCTGCGTTGTGGAACGCCAAGGGCTTCACCCTGAAGAACCGAGCTGCAACTCGGTCGAGTTCGAATCTCACGCTCTCCGCTTCACACATTGCCGGGCGCGCGGATGGTCGTCAAGCCAACGCGCCGACGGTGTCATCGTCGACTTCACTGCTCTCGGATGGAGCGGTCGATTCCGACTTCTCCATCCAACCGCGTGCGACGCCGTAACCGCGCCTCGCGCTCGGCATGACTCGCCGTAGGCGAAGCGAGAAGCATCGCTCGCAACCGGAAGCTGCAGACACCGAAAGGAGACGAGAGGGAGACAAGCGCCATGACGCTAGCCATCTGCCCGAGACGGCGGAGGTTTCAACCCGTACTTCTCCATCTTGTAGATCAGCGCGCGGCGCGACAGACCGAGCCGGCGCGCTGCGCGGGTCTGGTTGTTGCTGTCGGCCTCGAGGGCCGCGACGATCGCAGCGCGCTCTACCTCGGCGAGGTGACCGCGCACGTCGGAGGAGCGCGCGACCGGACGGACCTGGTGGGTCGCGTCGTGCATTCGGTCCGGTAGATCCGATGCGGCGATCACGTCGCTCGACAGCACGAGCGCGCGCTCGACCGCGTTGCGGAGCTCGCGCACGTTGCCTGGCCACGCGTACGCGGTGAGCGCCTCGCGCGCGTCGTCGGTGAACGTTGGCGTGGCGCGGCCCTGCTCGGCGGCGGTTGTCCGCGCGAAGTGCTCCGCGAGCGGAACGATCTCGCCGGGGCGATCGCGCAGCGGCGGGATCGCGATCGTGAAGCCTCCGATGCGGAACAGGAGGTCCTGGCGGAACCGGCCGGCGCGCACGTCGGCATCGAGATCGCGATGGGTCGCGGCGATCAGGCGAGCGTCCGTCGCGACCTCGGTGGTGCCGCCGACGCGCGTGATGACCTTGCGCTCGAGCACGCGCAGCAGCTTGGCCTGGAGGGCGAGCGGCATGTCGCCGATCTCGTCGAGGAACAGCGTGCCGCCATCGGCAGCCTCGAAGAAGCCGACCTTGCGGCGATCGGCGCCGGTGAACGCGCCGCGCTCGTGACCGAACAGCTCGCTCTCGAGCAGCGTCTCGGGGAGGGCGGCGCAGTTGAGCTTGATCAGCGGCCGGTCGCGCCGTGACGAGCGGCGATGGATCGCCTCGCACACGATCTCCTTGCCGACGCCGGTCTCGCCGAGCAGCAGCACGGTCATCGGCGTGTCGGAGATCCGCTCGACGAGCGTGTACACGCGCTGCATCGCCGGATCGTGAACGACGGGATTCGTGGGGACGGCGGTCTCGGCGCGCGCCACGCGGCCGGTGCGCAGACCGGCGCGGAGCTGGGACATCAGCACGTCCACGCTCGTACCGTCGTCGGGGCAGAGTGCGGTCGACGAGGTGGCGGGCGTGTTGGTCGCCCGGGCGAAGTCGAGCGCGCGCTTGATCGCGGCGTCGCCCTCGCTGCGCGACAGCTCGGGCAGGATCACGAGGTAGTCGTCACCGGCGTCCTCCGCGATCATGTCCATCGGGCGCAGCGTCGCGGCGATCGAATCGATCACCGAGTCGTTCGCGACGCGGATCATCGCGACGGTGACGGGCCGGTGGTAGCGGACCGCGCGATCGACCTCGGCCACGAGACGCTGCTCGCCAGTCGCAGGATCGGCGACGGCGGCGGGCCGGCGCAGCGCGCTCGACGCGCCGACGATCGCCACGATCGGGCCAACCGAGATCTCGTCGCCGTGGGCGAGCCGGTGCTTGCCCTCGACCTTCTCGCCGTTGACCCGGGTTCCGTTGCGGCTCCCGAGGTCCTCCACCTCGATCAGGTCGCCGGTGCGTCGCACCTTCGCGTGCATGCGCGAGACCTTCTCGTGGTCGAGGTTGATGGTCGCGCCGCGCGAACGGCCGAACGTGACATCGACACCATCGGGGAGGTCGACGACGCGCGAGCCCTCCTCGTCGATGTGGATCACGAGGAACGCGCGCGGCTCCGTCGAGACCGCCATCTCGGTGACGCCCGCTTGCGTTTGTGGTTCGGTGCCCATGGGGTTGTACAGATCGTGCACAGTCGCCGGAGTCTGCGCAGCACGAGCGCGCACAAAATCGCGATCTTGCAACGCAACTGGACGTGGTCTCCGCGTTGCACCAAGCTCTGTGCCATGCGCTTGGTGATCGCCATTGTCCTGCTCTCCGCCTGTGGCGGAGGTGGGACCGGTGGTGGCGATGACACACAGGTTTCGGACGCTTCCGCATCGAACGACGCACCGGCGCCGCTCCACGGCCTGCTGGTCAGCTGGACCTCAGCCCCTGCGGTCCCCGGCCCCATCGGCAACTACACGACGGTGACGTCCGCGCTGTTTCACGTCGACCGCTTGCAGGTGATCGGCGACAACGGTCAGCCGATGTCGAACATCCCGTTCGACCTCGAGTGGAAGGCTCAGGGCGAGAACCCAGCGACCGTGTCGTTCTTCGACGCGCCACCCGGGCTGTACTCCCAGGTGAACCTCGAGATCGATGCAGCGGTCGGCACCCCGTCGTACGTGATCAGGGGCACCGTCCGGGTCAGCGGCGACACGAAGGTGTTCGTGATCGAGGACCGCGGCAGCATCCGCGTGGACGTCAGGGGCTTTGCGGTCACGCTGCCTCCCGGCGGCGACGCGACCGTGCCGGTGAGGCTCGATCTCAAGCCCGCGCTCGACACGGTCGACTGGAGCCGGGTCACCGAGGATGACGGCGTGCTGGAGCTCGACGAGTCGAGCTCGCAGATCGACGGGTTCCGCGACAAGCTCGACGACGCGTTCAAGCGCGGGTCTTAAGCCAGCGCGACGAGATCTTCGAACGCCGTGTAGTAGCTCTTGCGGAACGCGGCGAGGGTGGCCACGCCTGCGCTCGCGCGGTGCGTGACGAGGTTTCGCACGGCCGCGAGCGTGTGAAGACGGTGCGCGAGCGCGACGGTCTTCTCCGCGCTCTGCTTCGCCTGCGCACAACCGACCTTCATGAGGTTCTTGAACCCGGACGGATGGTCGACGGCGAACAGCACGATCATGCGCGCCCACTCGGTCACCGACAGCGGCGAGTCGAGGCGCTTGCGCTTGTGCTCCTGCAGATCGCGCGCGGCGTTCGGGATCGAACGGAGCGGGATGTCGACGCGCGCACCACCGACCTCGGCCGGATCCTTCCACTTTGGCTCGAGCCAGCGCTGGAAACCCTGCCAGCTGCCGCCGATCACGCGATCGACATAATCGAACAGCACCGCGGGCTCGCGCTGGAGGCCGGCCATGCGCGGCCCCAGCCACGCGTGGACGTAGTTCTCGAGCACCTTCATCCACAGCGTGATCGGAGGAGATAGATCGGCGTCCTTCTGCGCGCCGGTCGAATGGAACAGCGACTCGGCGGTGCGCAGGCTCTTCACCATCGCCTCGAAGCCCGACAACCGCACGAGCTGAGCGTACGCGGGGAATGCGGAGATGATCTCCGCGTCGACGTCGAGGGCGGGACCGCTGTCGCTCTCGTGCGCAGCGATCGCGAGCTTCATGCGCAGCAGCGGCTCGAACGCGGCATCATCGGAGTCGACCTTGGCGAGCGCGGCGTCGATCGCAGGTGCGAGCGCCGCTGCGTTCGGCTTCGAGATCGTGATCGCGGCCGCGAGCGATCCGCGGGCGGATGGATCACCGTCGCCGGCAACGAACTCGATCGCCTGGACGAGTGCCCTCGGTGTGCCGAGCCGGAGCAGGCCCGCGGCGGCGCGCTCGTGGACCGCCGGATCCTCGTCCTTGAACGCCGACAGCAGCGCCTTCTCGGTCGATGCATCGGCGAGCTTGCCGAGCGCCCACACGGCAGCGCCGCGGACCGTCGGAGAGTCGTCCTCGGCGAGCGGCGCGATCGCGGCCGCTGCAACCGCACCGCCGAGCAGACCGGCGATCTCCGCACCGGCGTGGCGCATGCGCGGATCCGGATCCTTGAGCAGCTGGTTCGCGCGACCCGCGAGCGGCGCGAGCGCTGCGCTGTCGGGGTTCGCCGAGATGAGTGCGTTGGATGCGGCACCGAGCACGCGCGGATCCTTCTCGCGCCGCATCGCGGCCACGACCTCGCTGATCACGCCGGGCATGCCGAGCTCGCCGAGTGCGACGTAGCCCGCGAGCCTGATGTCGGGCGGGTTCCCCGTCGGTGCCGGCGTGTCGTCGAGAAGCTCGTCGAGTGGGATGGAGATCGCGGCGCTCGAGAACTGACCCGACGTGCTCGCGGCGACGGCGGGCTTTTCGTCGGCCTCGTCGTTGATCACCAGCATCTTGGCGAGCGCGGGCGCGAGCTTGTCGAGGTTGAGGTTGCCGGCGACGTAGGTGGCGCGCCGCCTCACCATCGCATCGCTGTCCTCGAGCATCGGCGCGACGATGGCGGCGATCTTCGGCCCATCGCTGCCATCGCCCGGTCGGCGGGCGAGCTGGAGCGCCCATAGCACCGCGCCGCGGATCGCGGGCACCTTCGACGACGCGAGACCGGAGACGCGATCGAGCAGCTCCGTGCTGAGCGCGAACGCACCCATTGCCTGGATCGCCGATGCGCGCAGCGAGTCATCCGCGGTCTGCGAGAGCGCGACCTTCGCGAGCTCGTCGCGTTCCCACGTCGCGTTCGCCTCGATCGATCCGATCGCACGCGCGCGCACGGCGACCGGTAGATCCGCCCGCGCGGCGAGCTGGAGGAAGTACTTCGTGACCTCGTTCTCGCGGATCTCGGCGAGGATCTGCACGACCCCGGCCGCGTCCTCTCCGAGCAGGACCTCCGCCTGTTCGAGCACCTCGGCGACCGGCAGCGTGCGCAGCCGGCGCGCGAGCACGGCACGAACGGCGCGATCGGGTTCGCTGAGCGCGATCAAGAACCGCTCGCCCGCGTCACGGCTTCGCTCGGCCTTGAGCGCACGTGATGCCAGCGACGAGGCGAGCCGGATCGAGGCGTCGTCGTGGCGCGCGAGCCGGCGCAGCACCGCGAGGACCTCCAGCGCACCGAGCTCGGCGAGGTAGCGCACCGATGCGATCTGCACCTCTGGCTCGAGATCCTGATCGAGCACGACCAGCGCCGCGTCGCGCCCCGCCGGCGAACGGATCTCGGTCAGCGCGGTCAGTGCACACGCGGCTTCCGACGGATCGCCGAGGATCAGCGGTACGAGCCGATCGACGGCGCTCATCGCGCCCATGCGTCCGAGCGCTTCGATCGCGGCCTTGCGGATGCTCGGCGAGGACCCCTCGCTGACGAACGCGGCGACGGATTCCTCGAGCGCCGGGAAGCCGAGACCGCCGGCGGCCTGTAGCGCGACCGCGGCGATCGTCTCGTCGCGATCGGAGAGCCGGCGGTGAACGAACGGCAAGAGCCAGATGTTGCGGAAGCCGCGGCCCATCGCGGCGAGCACACCGCGTCGATCGGCCGCGGTGTCGGCGACGCGCGCGGCCTCGAGCAGCGCGAACGCCGCGCGCTCGGCGACGTCCCAGTCCGCACCCAACGCGCGGCCCGCGAGGTCACCGAGCAATCGACACGCGTCGAGTCGATCGTGGCGTGTCGGCGCCTCGAGCGCGGCGACCGCGAGTGACTTCACCGCCTCCGCAGCGCTCGACTGCCCCTGCTCGAGACGCACCCTCAACGTCCGGACACTCGGATCATCCATCATCCTAGAGAGTACGATATACGAGCCCCTTCGTGACCGTCCGTTACACCATGCCGATCACCGCGGTGGAGGCCGACATCGACGAGCTCGGCCACGTCTCGAACCTCGTCTACCTCCGCTGGGTCCTCGAGGTCGCGATGGGGCACTCGCGGTCGCTCGGCTACGACCACGCGCAGTATCGCGACCTCGGTGCGGTGTTCGTGGTCCGCCGCCACGAGATCGACTACCTCGGGCAAGTGACCGTCGGACAGACACTGTCCGCGGAGACCTGGGTCGACGACTGGAAGCTCGCCTCGTGCATCCGCAAGACCGAGCTGATCCGCGACGGCAAGGTGGTCGCGCGCGCGGCGACGACGTGGGCGATGATGTCGTTCTCGTCGGGACGGCCGATCAAGATCCCCGACGAGCTACGCGCCAAGTTCGCGTAGGACGCGCGCGAGCGCCGCGGGCTGCTCCAGCGTCGGATCGTGACCGCAGTTTGCGATCACGTGCGTCGGAACGTGCAGCGACTGCGCGATCGAGAGGTACTTCGAATCATCGGCGCCGACGATGAGCTCGAAGCGCTCGTCGAGGTCGTAGGTGAAGTTCGGCATCTCGGCGAGACCCATTGCCTCGAGGCTGCGCGCGAGTTGCTCGGGGTCGAGCGCGAGCCGGCGAGCCCGGCGCGCCTGCCGCTCCGCCTCGGGGGCGCGCGAGCGGGTCGCGAAGATCGGCTGCGCTTCCCAGGCATCGAGCACGTCGGCGAGCGGCTCGGTGCGGAACCGCTTCGCCCACTTCGTATCCGCGGCGCGCCGCGTGTGGCGCTCCCCGTGATCGAGCCCCGGATTCACCGAGATCAACACCGCACGGCCGACGTTCCCGCTCGCCACGAGCCCGAGCGCGACGCGCGCACCGAGCGAGTATCCGACGACGACATCGACGGGGCCGAGCGCACGCGCGACGGCTTCGATGTTGTCGTCCCACTTGCGTTGCACGGCTGCGCCGCCGTGGCCGGGCAGGGCGACTCGCACGCCGCCCACGGCAATCCCATCCCAGACCTCGGGCGAGCCGAGGAAACCGTGCAGAAAACCGACGGTCACACGAGTGTCGTCGGCGGCGCGACGACGAGCTTGATGAACTCCTCGCGCGTGGCCAGCTCGAGGAAGACCCCGCGCACACCGCTCGTGACGAGCCGCGCCTCGTGAGCGCCGACGCCGCGCGCGGCCATGCACATGTGCAGACCCTCGATGTAGACCGCGGAGCCCTGGCTCGCGAGATCCTGGTGAAGGATGTCGGCGAGCTCGTGCGTCAGATCCTCCTGCAGGCGAGGCGCGCGTGACATCAATCGAGCGAGCCGCGACAGCTTCGACAGCCCGAGCACCTTCTCCGTCGGGATGTACGCCATCGAGATCCGGTAGATCACGGGCAAGAGGTGATGCGGGCACATCCCGAAGCACGTGTTGTGCTTCGAGATCACCATCTCCGTGTACTTCGCCGGGAAGCACTTCGCGAGCAGCGCGTTCACCTCGGCGCGCGCCTGCTGCTGATCGTGGATCAGCTCGTGGAGGCCCTTGGCCGCCCGCTGCGCCGTGTCCGCGAAGTTCTCGTCCTTGACGTCGAACCCGAGGAGGGCGATGCCTTCGAGGATCTTGTCGTAACCCTCTTTGAAGAGGGCGAGGGCCTTGGGATCGAGCTCCATGGGGTGTCCTGGTACTGCGTCAGGATAGCTGCCGTCGCCGCGGCGATTCCGAGCTGACCTGCGTCGGCGATGCGTACGCGGGTGATGGCGTCGTAGCCCGGATCCGTGGGCCGAACAAGGCGCGGGGGCATCGCACCGCGGATCACGGTGACGCGCAATCGGCGGTGCGACAGCGTCTGGTCGTGATAGGCGACGGGCGATCGATCGATCGCCGCGTCGAGCTCCTCGGCAACGTCGTCGGTCGGCAGCTCCCACAGCCCACCGAACAGGCCCTGCGGCGCGCGGCGCACGAGCACGATCTCGTCACCGTGCTGCAGCCAGACCAGCATCCGCGCGAGCACCGGCAGGTCGGCGGCCTTCTTGCGCGCAGGTATCACCGGCAGCGCGTCCTGGCGACCCGTCGCGTTCGCGGTGCACAGCGTCGCGAGCGGGCATGCGAGACAGCGCGGCTGCGTCGGCGTGCACACCGTCGCGCCGAGCTCCATGAGGCCCTGATTCAGATCACCCGGCGCGGCTGCGGCCGGCAACGCGGTCATCAGCTCGCCCGCTCTGGACCACAGCGCCTTCTGCCCCGCTGTCGACTTGATGTCGTGCTCGATCGCGAACACGCGGCCGAGCACGCGGGCCACGTTGCCGTCGACGAGGGGCGCGCGCTCGCCGTACGCGATCGATGCGATCGCACCGGCGGTGTAGGGCCCGATGCCCGGCACGTCGCGCAGCTCGGCTGCGGTGCGAGGCAGCGACTCGCCGATGGACTGCGCACCGCGGTGCAAGTTGCGCGCGCGCGAGTAGTAACCCAGGCCCGCCCACGCGGCGAGCACGTCGTCGAGCGGCGCGGTCGCGAGTGCACGCACCGTCGGGAACGCCGCCATCCACTTCTCCCAGTACGGGATCACCGTGGCGACCCGCGTCTGCTGCAGCATGATCTCGCTGACCCAGATCGCGTACGGATCGCGCGTGCGACGCCATGGCAGATCGCGCTTCACGCGGCCGTAGTGAGC
>JACCRC010000006.1 GCA_013813765.1 Deltaproteobacteria bacterium
GTCGTCAGCCGGTGGCGGCGGCGGCGGCGGGTCGTCAGCCGGCGGCGGCGGCGGCGGCGGATCGTCAGCCGGCGGCGGCGGCGGCGTGATCTCGCAGATCTGGATGTTCGAGATGCCCTTGACGGCCGAGCCGCCCGTGCCGTTCGGGTTCACCCAGCTGGTGCCCGAACCCTCGAGCAGGTCGTCGGCGTTGTTGCCTGCCTTCACGTAGAAGGTCGCGCCGGTGCTGAGCGTGAAGCCCACGTACTCGTTCGGCTCGCCGTCCTTGGCGATCCACGAGTCGAAGGTGACCGAGAGCGTGCCGAGCGTGACCGAGACGCCGACCTGACCGATGGCCGAGCCCTCGATCTTGACGCATCCGTCGATGTCGAGGTTACCCGCGAGTGCCGTGGCCTCCTCGGAGGAGCCTTCGGACATGCAGGCAGTGAAGGAGAGCACGGCAGCGCCGGCGAACAACAAGGAGGCTAGGCGGGACATACGGGGTGATCCTGGTTAGGGGTTGGGAGATGTCTGTTCCGGTGTTCAACAACCGGGCCGACGTGTGTACGCGCGCAAACCAGTAGATCGGCGTCGATAACCTCGAAGCACCACGAGCGGAGGGAGCACAGCGTGGTCGGCTTGTCGGGCGAGGTGGCTCAGCCCTCACATGGCGCCCGCCGTGAAGAGGATCGGGTAGCGGTGGGGTTCGCGCTCTGCATCGCGAACGCGACGCGGCTGTAGTCCTCGGCGAAACGTGTCGGCGTGAAGCTGCGCGTAGACCTCCTGCGTGATCGCGACGCTCGAGTGGCCGGGATCGCCGGAATTTCTTCGGCAGCTTGGCGCGGAGAATTGCCCCCGACATGCGCTCGAGTCGAGGGAGTCTTCAGGTTCCGACGAGTGAGAGGGGCGTCGCTCATGTGGCCGGGGCCTGTCGTCGTTTCCGGCGGTCGCGATGCACGCTCCTGCCGACGACGATTGATCATCACTCCCAGGGTGTGAGCGCGCCACCGACACGAGAAGTTCTCGTGTGGAATTCGTCGTTCCGCGATACGCAGAACCCGCCATGACTGAGTGGTAGGGTTCTGGGATGTCTCTTGTTTCGGGCATGCATATCGGGAGGTACGAGCTCGGAAGGAAGCTCGGTGAAGGAGGGTTTGGGGTCGTTTTCCAGGCGCGCGATTCGAGTCTCGACCGCGAAGTTGCGCTGAAGTTCCTGCATCCCGAGCACACCGCCAACGCAGAGATCCTTCGACGATTTCTACAGGAGGCGCGATCGGCGGCGAAGATCGCCCATCCCGGCATCGTCACGGTATTCGAGTGCGGCCAGGTGTCTGGCACAGGCACTGCCTCCGACGGCGTCGCGTACATCGCGATGGAGATGCTCCACGGTGAGAGCCTCTCCGATCGCCTGACCCGCGCTGGCCGACTGACCCCGAATGCGGCGATCGAGATCACCCGTCAGGTCGCGTCTGCGCTCGAGGCAGCGCATACCGCTGGCATCATTCATCGCGATCTCAAACCCGACAACATCTACCTGTGTCGTGATCCCGCAATGCCCAGCGGCGAGCGCGTCAAGGTTCTCGACTTCGGCATCGCGAAGCTCGCGCAGTCAGCAACCTCTGGCGTGGCGACTCGCACGCAAGTTGTCATGGGCACGCCACCGTATATGTCGCCCGAACAGTGTCGCTCCGCTGCGCAGATCGATCCGCGAAGTGACATCTACACGCTCGGCTGCATTCTGTTCGAGCTCGTCTGTGGCCGGCCTCCATTCGATGGCGAAGCAGGCGAGCTCATCGCGAAACACCAGATGGTGCCGCCGCCGACAGCGCGATCCATCATCTCCGACCTGCCGATACCGCTGAACGATCTGATCGGCGCGATGCTCGCGAAGCCGCCAGGTGATCGCCCACAAACGATGGGAGCGGTGCAGCGGGCGCTCGGTGAGCACGGCGGGATGGGACCGACCTCGGCCTCTTCATGGTCGCAGGTGGGAACGCCAGCTTCGGGAACTCCGGTCGTCGCCGCGTTGCACGAACAGGCGACGATCATCGCCGGCCAATCGCGGACCACGCTTGGCGGAGCTGCCGGCCAATCGATGACGCACATGCGGGGCAAGAGCCGGACCCCACTCATTGTCGCGGCTGTCGCGGTCGTGGCGATCGGGGTCGGTGCAACGTGGTTTGCAACGCGCGGCAAAGAAACGACCGAACCGAACGTGGCCGCTGCGCCTCAGACGCAATCGCCGATAGCGCCACCCGTCACACCCGCAGCACCCGTGCCAGCGCCACCTTCGGTGACCACGATCAAGCTCGAGATCGAAGCGACGCCGAAGGCCGAGGTCTGGGCATTTGATGGCCGCCTCCTCGGCACGACACCGTATTCGACAACGCGCGCACCCGACGAGGGCCAGGTGGTCTTCGTGCTGAAGGCCGCTGGCTACCAGGATCAACGCGTCGAGATCCCCGCGGATCAGAGCACGCTGCGCAAGATCGAGCTGGTTGCGCTCGTTAAGCCGACGGCGCCCATCACAAAGCCGACGGCACGTCCGGTCAGCGCGAAGCCCGCAAAGCCGGTGGGCTCACCTCCACCTCCCGCAGCCACGCTGAAGCCCGGTGATATCGTGATCGACTGATGCAGCGGTTGCTGGTTTCCGTCGCGTTGGTCGCGCTCGTCGCGGCGCCTGCCGTAGCTGACAAGCGCAGGGCCGCTGTTCACCTCAAGCAGGGTGCGGCCTACTACAACGCGCAGCAGTACGACGATGCCATCGCCGAGTTCAAGAAGTCGTACGACCTCGAACCGAAGCCGCAGACGCTCTTCAACATCGCGA
>JACCRC010000014.1 GCA_013813765.1 Deltaproteobacteria bacterium
GTTGTCTCGTACGACGTGAAGGCCGGCAACCAGAGTGGTGGCGCGTTCGACGTTCAGGGCACGGCAGCGTTCGGCCCCGCATGCGGTCAGGTCACCGCGAAGTGAACTGAGCGGAAGCCGAGCGGAATTGATCTGCTAGGCTAGCCGCGGTGCGCTGGGACTCGCCGTTCGTGCTCGCGACCGCCGGCACGATCGCGATCCACCTGGCCCTGATCACCGCGGGCGATGCGTTCGTGGTGTTCAACCCGGTCGATCCGCCCAAGCCGGCCCCGCGTATCGAGGTGGTCGATATCGAGCCGGCGCCGGTCCTCAAGCCGCCGCCGCCTCCGCCTCCGCTGCCGGAGATCAAGCAGCCCGAGCCGGAGCCGGTACGCGAGGAGCGGAAGACGGTCGTGCGGACGCAGGTCCGCGCGGCGGCGCGGGCACAGGAACCCCCGGCCACCCCGGTTCCCGTCACCGATCCACAGGCGACCGGGGGCGAGCAGGTCGTCCAGATGGAGAATGTCGCGCCGTCGGCGACGGGAGTCGGCGTAGCCATCGGTAAGAGATCCTCCCAGAGGGTCGGCCGGGGAGGCTCGGGCGGCGGCACGGGCGCGGGGTCGGGCTCCGGCGCCGAGGTCGCAGCGCCGATGCCGACCTCGGTCGCGACCATCAAGAAGCGCGCGATGCCAAAGGGCGACTTCGGCTACTGGAAGGCGGGCAAGGACTACCCGGCCGAAGCCAAGCAGCTCGGGATCGAGGGTAAGATCCTGGTCCGGTTGGTGGTCGACGAGACCGGGAAGGTCCGCTCGACGACGCTGGTCTCGAAGCTCGGTCACGGCCTGGACGAGCTGGCTCTCGCCCGGGCCAAAGACCTCCAGTTCGAGCCCGCGATCGACACCGACAACCGCCCAGTCTCGTCGGTGGTGGTCTGGACGTTCGATATGACGTTACCGAAGTAGGGGCGATCGGACCCTATCCAACCGATACCCGAAGCACTTTCGGTGGCGTCGGCAACGGGCGTACAATGATCGCAATGCGCAATCCATGGGGGATGAGCGCTGTGCTCGGGCTCGCGATCGTCGCCAGCACCGGCACGGCACTCGCTCAATCGCCGCCGTTCGACTCCTCGATCGACCTCCAGACGTTCGAGTACGCGATCGGGCCGAAGACGTTCTTCACGGTGAGCGATGGCGATGTCGCCGCGCCGAAGCAGCTCTCGGTCGACGCGATGGTCACGTACCTGACCCGGCCGTTCACAATCTACAACGTCGATCCCGCGAACCCCGACCAGGTCGGGTCCGAGCGCACGGTCGTCGTCAAGCACATCGCCGCGATGCAGATCACCGCGGCCTACGGCGTGAACGAGAAGCTCATGGTCGGCGCGAACCTGCCGATCATCTTCCAGCTCTCGGGTGATGGCCTGATGCCCGAGACGGGCCGCGGCGCTCCGAACGGCCTGAACGTCACCGGCCTCGGCGATCTCAAGGTCGAGGGCAAGTACCGGCTGTATCGCAAGGACGCGCTCAAGGTCGCCGGTATCGGCGGCGTGACGCTGCCGACGTCGTTCGGCAGTGATGACTCGCAGTTCATCGGCGACGACCTCCCCACGCTGCACGCGAAGATGGCGGTGCAGTACGACGTCGGCAAGCTGTCGTTCGGCGCGAATGGCGGCGCACTCCTCCGCAAGCCGCGCATGATCTACGAGAGCACGATCGGCCCGCAGCTGGTGTGGGGCGCCGCGGCCGCCGTCCGCATCACGGATCGGTTCTCGGTGATCGGCGAGGCCTTTGGCCGCGCTGGTCTGCCCGACTTCTCGCTCGATGCGAGCCCGCTCGAGGCCGAGGGTGGTCTTCGCCTGTATGCGACGCCTTCGATCGCCGTGGTGCTCGGCGCCGGCGGTGGCCTCGTCAAGGGCATCGGCTCGCCCAAGGCCCGCTTCTTCATCTCGATCGGCTACTCGCCCGACGTCCGCGACTCCGACGGTGACGGCATCCAGAACGCGCGCGACAAGTGCCCGCTGATTCCAGAAGACAAGGACGGCCACGCGGACGACGACGGCTGCCCCGACGACGACAACGACGGCGACCGCCGCCCCGACTCGACCGACAAGTGCCCCGAGCGCGCCGAGGACATCGACGGCTTCGACGATGACGACGGTTGCCCGGAGCTCGACAACGACGGCGACAAGATCGAGGACCTCGCGGACAAGTGCCCGAACGACGCCGAGGACGGCCTGCCTCCGTTCGCCACCGACGGCTGCCCGGCGAACATGCGCGACTCCGACGGCGACGAAGTCATGGACGCGAAAGATCAGTGCCCGCAGGAAGAAGAGGACCTCGACGGCTTCGAGGACGGCGACGGTTGCCCCGAGGCGGATAACGACAAGGACGGCGTCGTCGACGCGTCGGATCGCTGCCCCGTGTGCGCGGAGGACAAGGACGGCTTCCAGGATGACGACGGCTGCCCCGATCTCGACAACGACAAGGACGGCGTCGCCGATGCGAAGGACAGGTGCCCGGCCGAGGCCGAGACGCTGAACGGCATCAAGGACGACGATGGCTGTCCCGACGCCGGTGGCACGCTGATCGCGAAGGTCGATGGCGACCGCCTGCAGGTCGAGCGGATGCCGACGATGCAGGGCGCAGGTCTGTCGCCCGCCGGCAACGTGATCGTCGACAACATCGCCCTGCTCATGCTCGGGCACAGCGAGGTCACGAAGTGGCTGATCGCGCTCTCGCAGCCGAAGCTGCCCGATGCGCAGAAGCTCGCCGACGCGGTGAAGGCGCGCCTGATCGCGAAGGGCGTCCCCGAGTCGCACCTCGTGGTCGTCGGCGCGGCCGGCAACCCGAAGATCGGTGGCGTCGTGCAGGAGCGTGGCGACGATGCAACGCCCGTGTGCCCCGCCGGCCAGGAGACGAAGCAGCGCCCCGAGACGATCAAGATCGTCGATCCGCGGAAGGCCGCGACGCCCGCTCCGACTCCGGCTCCGAAGGCGAACACTCCGGCCCCTGCGAAGGAGCCGGAGCCCGCGCCGGAGCCCGAGATCGAGATGGACTAGCGAGTACCGCGCAGAACTTTCGGCTGCGCGCCCGGAGCTAGCTCGAGCACCTCGATCGGCCCGCCATAGTGCTTGGCGAGGCCGACGTCGATCCGCCACACAGTGTCGTCGCATCGGCTGGAGATGCCCTTCTCCTGAACCGTGTGGCCGACCACCATGCGCTTGACGCCGAGCGCCTGAAGCGATCTCGCGATCTGAGCGCAGTCGACCTCGGGCATGCCGGCGCCGCGCGTCCACACGGGGCTCTCGTTGGAGACCATCGCGAGCGGCGGCGTCTCCGGTCCCCCGCCCTGCCCGTCGAGCCAGCAGCGTGACGAGCGATTCACCTCGTCGACTTGCGTGACCCACTCGCCCAGCACACCGCCGTGCGCGAACACCGTGTCGCCGACGATCGCGACCACGTTGTGCGCGGCGAGCTTCTTCGCGTAGGTGCCGCCGGGCGTCAGCGCCTTCACGCGGTCCTGGCCGAAGTCTTGCCCGCGCGTCACGTAGCGGAAGTCGCCTGCGCCGTTCATCAGCTCGTGGTTACCGAGCAGCATGATCACGGCGCCGCCCGCGGCCTTGGCCTGGGGCTCGAGCGCGAAGATCAGATCGAGGATCGCTCGCTCGTCATCGCCGCGATCGAGCACGTCACCGGTCTGCACCACAACGAGGTCACCGCCGATCCACGTGTCCTTGTCGTCGATCGCACCGGCCGCACGCAGCGCGGAGCGAGTCGCTGCGAGATCGCCGTGGAGGTCACCGATCGCGACGAGGCGTTTCGGCTCCGGATAGCGCAGCGGGATCGGAGCCAGCGTGCATGCCTTCGTGGGCGACGCGGCAGGAGCTGGCAACGGGGTCGAGGGAACCGGAGCGGGCGGGTGCTTGTCGTGCCGATCACACGCCGCGAGCGCCAGCAGGCCGAACAGCAAGGTCCGCATGTAAGGCGCATATCCTCCCTTCGTTCGATCTGCAATGCGACATCTCTTGATCTTGGTTTCCCTCACCGGCTGCGGGATGAGCGGCGCGATGAAACAGGCATCGATCGTGGGCCAGTGCGCCGCCGACGACGCCGCGTGCTCGCGCCGCCATCCGATCGCTCCGCTCGCGATCGGCTCGCGATTCCACCCCGACGTCTCTGCCGAGATCTCCGGCAGCGCGACACCGAACCTCGTCCTCCATAGCGCGGACCCTTCGGTCCTCGCGGTCGAGGACGGAGCCCTCGTCGCCAAGCAACCCGGCGCGAGTGCCGTGCTGATCTCGACCGAGGACGGCGCCGTCGTCGACTTCCAGCACATGTGGGTTGCGCCGATCACGAAGATCACGCTCGCGCGACGCGACGGCGATCGGATCGGAGGCTCGATCGGGCTCGCGGTGGGTGAGGACGTGACGCTCGTGCCCACGCTCTGGAACCGCGCGCAGCGCCTCACCGGCGACTCCGATGCGCAGTGGACGGTGAGCACCGACGGCACGGTCTCCGTGCTGCGTGACGGCTCGTCGGATCGGCGGCGCCTGCGCGCGCGCGCTCCCGGCGTCACGCGGGTCACCGTCGCGCTCGGCGGTATCGCGACCTCCGTCGACGTGGAGGTGGTCCCGTGATTCGCGTTGCGCTGATCGTCCTCGCGCTTGCCGCAGGCTGCAATCCGACGCTCTCGGCACAGTCGCTCGCGCCTCCCGGCCGCGCCGCGCGCCTCGATACGATCGACAGTTTCTGGGGCATCAAGGGCTACAGGCTCGCGCTGTCGAAGGGCGTCGCGATCGCGGTCACCTGTAGCCACGGCGGCCCGTGCGCCAAGCTGCGCGTGACCTCCGACGATCCGGCGATCGCGGAGGTCCACGACGCCTCGCTCGGCGTGCTGCAACCGAGCCACGGCGGGGTCTATGCACCCGACAACCAGGCGACCGCTGCCGCGTTCGTTGTTGTCGGCAAGGCACCCGGCACCACGAAGGTCCGTGTCAGGACCGACGATGGCGGACGCACGATCGACGTGACGATCGTGCCGCCGCCCGAGGTCGCACCGCAGGCCGTCGTCGCGCGCTGAAGATCGGCTCAGGGCGGCGCGTTCGAGACCAGGCCGACCACGACGGTGATGTTGTCGTCACCGCCGCGGCTGTTCGCGAGCTCGATGAGCGTGGACGGCAGCTTGCGATACCAGGTCATCGCGACGATGCGCTCGAGCTCGCCGTGCTCGACGTAGTTCGACATGCCGTCGCTGCACAGCACGAAGCAGTCGCCCGCCGAGACCGGGACCGTCTTCATGTCGGCCTCGATCTCGCGCTCGAACCCGATCGACTTCGTGATCACGTGGCGGAACTTGCTGCTCTTCGCCTCGGCCTCGCTGATCGAGCCGGAGCGCAGCTGCTCCGCGATCCACGAGTGATCGTCGGTGAGCTGCCGCAGCTGGCCGTCACGAAACATGTAGCAGCGCGAGTCACCGGCGTGCACGACGTGCGCGCGGCCCTGGTGCACGAGCACCGCCGTCAGCGTGGTGCCCATGCCGCGCAGCTCGGGCTTCGCCCATGCCGCCTCGAAGATCTCGGAGCTCGCGCGCCGCACGACGCCCCGCATCAGCTCGAGCGCGGGTGTGAACGCCTGGACCTCGCCGTCGCGCAGCGTCTGGTCGTAGCCCACGGGCGGTGTGGGCGCGTTCGCCACGAACTTCACGCCGGGCGCGCGGTCCGTCGGCCCCTCCGGATCGACGGCGTCCATCTCCTGGGTCACGCGCATGGTCGCCCGGATCTGCGTGGCAAGCGCCTTCTCGAAGTTGCCGCGTGCCGCGGCGAGCTCCTGACCGAGGAACTCGACGGCCATGCGGCTCGCGGTTGCTCCGCCCTGGTGGCCGCCCATGCCGTCGGCGACCGCCATCACGCCCGTCTCGGTATCGACGAGGTAGCTATCCTCGTTTCGCTCGCGCTTGCGCCCCGGGTCCGACTGCCCCCACGCCCAGAGCTTCATCGCTAGTACTCCGCGCTCCGTTCGCTGATGTTGCCGTCCTCGCAGCGCAGCAGCTTCCCCTTGCCCTCGATCCGCGTGAGCAAGTTGACGGGGCGCGTCCACACCTTGGAGGCGTTCTTTAGCGTGTCGCGCGCCTGACCGGAGTCGAGGTCGGCGCCTTCGTGGATATGCCGGAGCAGCAGCTCGCTCTTGTTCTCGAAGTTGCCGTCCTCGACGACGATCGCGGGCTGGCCGCGGTTCGTGAGGTTCTTCAGGAGCTGGTCCTTCACCTTCTTGAAGTCGCGGCTCATGATCTCCCAGTTGCCGCTGCGCTCGGAGAACCCGAACGCATAGAACTTCTGCTCGATGCAGAACTCGAGCGTGAAGAACTCGTCGAGGAACGTGATGTCGTTGTAGAGCTTGCGAACCTCGAAGATGCGCTTGCGGCCGAGGCCGGTGCGACGGTCCCAGTTTCGCTTCTGGTCCATCGAGTCACACTCGTCCCACTCCTTGCCGAACTGGCCCTTGTTCCAGCGGTCCTCGATGTTCCGGTACAGCTCGATGCCGAGCTTGTACGGGTTGAGCCTGCCCGGTGACGTGGCGAGCACGCCGGCGTTCGCGTCGGCGTAGTCGATCACCTCCGCCGCGGTCAGCGCCTTCTCCGTGAGGATCTTCGAGTGCCAGTAGGAGTTGTGGTTGATGAAGCCACCGGCGGCGTAGCGGTGCGTCTCGGTCACCGAGATGTCGTAGACATCGGCACGACCGTGCTCCAGAGACACGACCTCGTCGTCCCAGGTCTCCTTCTTGAACCACTGCTTCGACGAAACGTACTCGTCGAGAGCCTTCTGCTTGCGCTCGAGACCGAAGCCGATGCGCTCCGCAAATACCTTCGCGGACGCGCCCGTGACGTGCAGGTGCCAGCAGCCGTCGGTCTGCTTGCGCTTCCGGCTGAGGATGCCGTAGTTCATCAGCAGGAGCTGCGTCTGCTCGGCGAGCTTGTCGCTCATCGTGCTCAGGATGACGCCCTGCTCGCCCGCGTAGCCGTCGCAGTCGAAGTACGCACGGAGGAACGCGCGGACGACCGGCTCAGGCGAGCGCAGGATCTTCTCGGGGATCTGCTTCTCGCGAGCGCTCGGACCGTGCGTGAGGCCGAAGAACTCGATCAGGAAGTCGGTGAGATGCTGCGAGTGGAGCAGCACGCGCCACTTGTTGTCCTCGCGCTTGGTCGTCGACAGCACGCCGAACAGCTCGTGCCCGAGGTCGTGGAAGTGCTGCGCCTGCGGCTCGTCGCCGGTGGTGAGGCCCAGGTTGCGCTTGACCTTGCTGATGTGGCCGTCACCGACGAGGTATCCAAGGAAAGCCGCTACGCGCGCGTCAACGAGCTTCGGGACTCGTAAGGGCGCGCGGCGCTTGACCTGCGCCAGCGAGAGGTTTTGCGGCAACTCGTACGTCTCGAGTGCCTCCGCTATCGCCTCGGCACGGCGCGTGGCGCCTCCGGATCGGTGGCGGATCACGGTCCAGAGCGAGACGTCGGCCTGCTTCGCAACATCGAATAGCGTCACGTGACCGTGTGGTTGCCAGTCGATACGCTGCTGCTGTTCGGGCCACGTGTCGCCGCCGCCGGAGACCTTGATGTGATCGCCGGTCGCGAGCTCGTCGAGTCGCTTCCAAGTCTCGCCATCGGAAAGGAGGACGCGATGGTTGTTCGAGCCGCATAGCTCGAGGCCGCGGCGCGTCTTGACGGTGACTGTTGCGTGATCGCGGATGATGTTGCGATCGTAGACGCGCTGCGTGGAGTCACCGTCAAACACGATATCTGCGATCTCGTTTGTCACCAGATCGCCCATCTTCACGAGCCCAGCGTTCGTGAAAATTAGCGAATCATATCGAAGACATGCCCAGCCTTCGTTCATGATCTTCGTCATCGCCTGCGGCGCGAAGTAGTACGCCTCGTCGCGCACGATCTCGAGCACGTCGCGCTGCCAGTGATCGAGCGGTGCGTGCTCGATCAGGAACGCGAGCACGTCGCGCTGCGGGTGCTCGGGGAACCGGCGCTTCTGCTTCTTCGCCTCGTCTTCCTTCTTCTTCTTCTGCGCCTCGAGATACTCGGGCGGGTTGATGAAGGTGTCCATGTAGCCCTTCGCGCGGAGCTTGCCGACCGGGCCGCTCTCGTCGTCGCCGAGCTCGTCGGGCAGCGCGGCCTTGGGCTTCGCCGTGCGCTGGATGTACGCGGACATCGGATCGATCAGGTTCTCGAGCGACAGGCACGTGTCGATGTAGTCCTCGACGACGTCCTGGCCGTGGCGCGCCATGTGCCGGCGCACGCGCGCGGCATGGTTCGCCATGCCGTCGATCATCTTTCGATTGGTCTTCGAGAAGAAGTAGTTGTGCTTGAAGAAGTCGACGTGCGCGCAGACGTGCGCCATCACGATCTTCTGGTCGGTGAGCGAGTTGCCCCGAGCAAGTACGCGTACGCGGGATTGGTGTTGATCACCATCTCGTAGATCTTCGACAGGCCCCACTCGTAGCTCTTCGAGAGCTGCTCGTAGTCCATGCCGAACCGCCAGTGCGGATAGCGCGTGGGGAAGCCGCCGTATGCGGCGACCTCGTTCATCGTCTTGTAGTCGAGGACCTCGTACAGGATCGGGAAGAAGTCGAGGCCGTAGCCCTTCGCGTAGCCCTCGACCTCTTCCTGCATGTCGCGCAGGTACGCCGGGAAGCGCTTGATCGACATCTCTAGCGGCCCTTACCGAGGAACTCTTTGATCGAGTCCATGATCGCGTCCTTGCCCTTGATCTCGGACGTGACGACGCGCTCGTCCTCGTCGAAGTGCTCGGTCAGATCCTTGATGAACTGACCCGAGCCGTACGGCGACTCGACCTGGCCATACGAGAAGAGGTTCACGTTCGGCAACACTTCCTTCTTGAGCAGCTCGACACAGGTGTGCGTGTCGTCGACCGACCAGTTGTCGCCATCGGAGAAGTGGAACGGGTAGATGTTCCACAGCGTGGAGGGATACTCCTCGGAGATCATCTTCGCGCACAGCTTGTACGCGGAGCTGATCATCGTGCCGCCGGACTCGCGCGTGGAGAAGAACACGTCGCGCTCGACCTCCTTCGCCATCGCGTCGTGGATGATGTAGCGGCTCTCGATGCCGTGATACTGCGAGCGCAGCCAGGTATCGATCCAGAAGGACTCGATCCGGACGATCTCCTTCTGCTCGTCGCCCATGGAACCCGAGACGTCCATCATATAAATGATGACGGCGTTCGATTGCGGCAGTGGCTCCTTCTTCCAGGAGCGATAGCGCTTGTCGTCCTTGATCGGGACGATGACCGGGTTCTTCGGGTCGTACGTCCCCATCGAGATCTGGCGGCGCATCGCCTGCTTGTACGTGCGGCGGAAGTGGCGCAGCGACTCGGGGCCCGTGTTGCGGATGCCGGAGTACTTGTCCTTCCACGCGACGATCTTCTCGGTGCCCTTCGGCTGGATGCGAGGCAGCTCGAGCTCCTCGCCCATGATCTCCGCGAGCTCCTGCAGCGAGATCTCGACGTCCTGCAGGTGGTCGCCGGGGCGATCGCCTGCCTGCCCCGCGCCCGGCGCTTCCTCGCCGTCCTGGCCGAGCGAGTCGCCGACCTCGCCGTTGCCCTGACTGACGCCGCCCTGCTGCTTGTCGCCATGCTTGAAGTGCGGGATGTCGACCGACGGCAGCGGGATCGAGACCGTGTCCTTGCCCTTCTTCGCGATCATCTCGCCCTGCGAGATGTACTTGCGGAGGTTCTGTTTGATCTTGCCGCGGATGATCTGGCGAAAGCGGCCGTGATCGAGATCGATCTTCTGGGACATTAGGCCACCACGTCCGAGGTTTCGCCGCGCTCATTGACGAAGCACAGGCGACCGCCCTGCCGCTTCGTTCGTTGTGCCAGATCGAGCAGTCCGAGCGCCCGCGACAGCACGCCGCTCGGATCGTCGGTCTCCATCTCCACGCACAGCCGGGCCAACAGCTCGGCCAGCGTGTGGTTGAGCTCCACCGTCACCGGGCCTTTGCCCAGCGGGTCCATCAGCTCTTCACGTCTCCGCGAGCGAAGATCGAGGCCACGAAGTTCAGCACGTCGGTCGCGCTGACCTCGTCGTAGCCGAAGTTCTTGATCAGGCGCTGCTTGACGACGTCGATCTTCGCCTGCGTGTCGCGGTCGACGACGCTCGACACCAGCGAGGTGAGCTTGATCGAGTCCTTCTGGTCCTCGAACAGCTTCGCCTCGAGCGCCTTGTGGAGCCGCTCGTTGGTCTTGTAGTCGAACTGCCGGCCCTCGATCGCGAGCGCGCCGATGTAGTTCATGATCTCCCGGCGGAAGTCTTCCTTGCGGCTCTCCGGGATGTCGATCTTTTCTTCGATCGACCGCATCATCCGCTCGTCCGGCTCCTCGTCCTGACCCGTGTACGGGTTCTTGACCTTTTCCTTCTGCGTGTACGCCTTGATGTTGTCGATGTAGTTGGCGCACAGCTTCGCGATCATGTCCTCGTCGGCGCTGATCGCACGCTGGACCTCGTTCTTCACGATGTCCTCGTACTCCTGCTTGACCACCGAGAGCATCTCGCCGAACCGCTTGCGCTGCTCGTCGCTCGAGATCAGCGAGTGGTTGCGCAGGCCGCTCTCGAGCTCGTTCAGCACCATGAACGGGTTGATCGCGCCCTCGGCCTTGTCACTGACGAGCGCGTTCGCGATCTTGTCCTGGATGTAGCGCGGCGAGATGCCGTCGAGGCCCTCGCGCTGCGCCTCCTTGCGGAGCTCCTTGATGTTGTCCTGGGTGAAGCCCGGCAGCGTCTTGCCGTCGTACAGCTTCGCCTTCTGGAGCAGCGAGAGCGAGTGCTTCTTCGGATCCTCGAGACGCGTCAGCACCGCCCACAGCGCCGCGACGTACAGGGTGTGCGGCGCGACGTGCTTGCCGACGCGGTCGGTGGTGAAGTCCTTCGCGTAGATCTTCACTTCCTCCGACACCTTCGTGATGTACGGGATGTCGACCTTGATCGTGCGATCGCGGAGCGCCTCCATGAACTCGTTGTTCAGGAGCTTCTTGTACTCGGCCTCGTTGGTGTGGCCGAGGATCACTTCGTCGATGTCCGTCTGCGCGAACTTCTTCGGCTTGATCTTGCGCTCCTGGGTGGCGCCGAGCAGGTCGTAGAGGAACGCGACGTCGAGCTTCAGGATCTCGACGAACTCCAGGATGCCGCGGTTCGCGATGTTGAACTCGCCGTCGAAGTTGAACGCGCGCGGATCGGAGTCAGAGCCGAACGTGGCGATCTTGCGGTAGTTGATATCGCCGGTGAGCTCCGTCGAGTCCTGGTTCTTCTCGTCCTTCGGCTGGAACGTGCCGATGCCGATGCGGTCCTGCTCCGAGAGCACGAGGCGCTTGACGCGCACGTGGCTCATCACCTTCTCGAAGTTGCCCGCGTAGTGCTTCATCAGCTCCTTGTAGATCAGCCGGCACGCCGGATTGACGTCGCCGAAGATCTTCACGCGGTGGTCGTCGTTGCCGAGCTTGAGCCTGTCGATCGTCGCGGCGCGCCACTCCTGCGGGATGAGGCGGAGCGGCTCGTCGTGCATCGGCGAGGGGAACGTCTCGCTGCCGCCCGCGTGCTCGCTGAGCGGGCCAGGCAGGTTCCAGTAGTACGTGTAGAGCGCGCCGTCGGCGGTCTTCGAGTACTCCTCCATGCCCTTCTTCAGCTGGCGCGCGATGGTGGACTTCGCGGAGCCGACCGGGCCGTGCAGCAAGATAATGCGGCGCTCGCTGCCGTAACCGTGCGCGGCGCTCTTCAGCACGTTCATCAGGCGCATCAGCGGGACGTCGAGGCCGAACACGGCGTCGCGTCCGCCGTGCTGCTCGTCGCGGAAGAACTTGTAACGGACGAGCTTCTTCTTGTTGTCGATGTACTCCTCGACGCCGTGCGAGAGCACCATGTCGTACAGGCGCTGATACGCGTTCCGCGTCACCGTCGGCTGCTTGCGGACGAGGTTCAGGTAGTCCTCGAAGCTGCCCTCCCAGGACAGCTCCTTGAACGTGGCGTAGTTCTGGAGCTCTGCGATCTGTCCCACGAGGCTCATGCCATCGACCGTACCACACGGGTGTACGAAGCGTGCGCGCGGACACTGTGCAGATTTTGTGGAATTGACCCACGTGTTCTTCGTCGAGAAACTCGGTGTCACGGGGGTTTCTGACTATGAAGTTTTTCCAGTTTGCATCGACTATGTTTCTCGGCCTCGCCGCGTGTGGCGGTAGCGACCTCGACCCTGGCGCCGGCGATGATCCCGGCACCGGATCGAGGACGCTCACGGTGGACGGATCGGTGACCGCCGAGCCACGGCTGGCGAACGCGCGCAATGCCAGCGAGTTCGACACCGACTTCAGCGTGCGCATCCAGCTGAACGGGCAGGACGTCCGCACCGGCAGCGTCACGATCACCAGCTCGAGTGGCACGATCGTCCTCGCGCACGACGACAACGATCGCTGGCGCGGCACGGCGCCCGGCTACGACGAGGTCTACATCCTCGATGTCGAGAGTGGTCCGGACAACGTGCACGACGTGCGCGTCGACGGTCCTTCGATCCACACGTTCTCCGAGCCGCAGGCCGGTGCGACCGTCGACTCGACGCTACCACTGATGGTGAAGTGGTCCGCCAAGGGTGCGGACTCCGCCGCGATCGACGCCGAGAACCTCGATCGCGTCTCGATCGATGACTCGGGGTCCTACTCCATGGCTGCGGGTGCGCTGAAGTCGGAGCAGGACAAGCCCCACGAGAACCAGATCGAGGTGAGGCGCACGAACCGCGTGACGCTCGACGGTGCCGCCGGCGGCTCCGAGCTGTCGGTCTCGATCGAGAACCGGATCACGGTCGTCGCGATGCCGAATCCGGGCGCCTGAGTCACACCGCTCTCGGGGCGTGGGGTAGCCCACCAAACGCGAACAAGTTGTTCCGTGATTCGAATCGTGTGCACGATCGCATGCGATGGGGCTACTCGACGTCTTCAAGCGATCGCGCGGTACGCTCGTTCTCGGCCCGCGCCAGTTCACGCTGGTGATCGCCGGTCACGGCATCGAGGCGCGCCCGCGCATGCCGATCGCGTCCGCGCATCTCTCCGACGGCACGCTCGTGTTCGGTCCGTTCGATCTCCCGGCGGCGCGCTCGTCGGGACAGATCCGGACGCTGCTGATCCAGCCCGGCGCAGCACCCACGATGCACCTCCAGCCACACTCGATGTCGGAGAACAGCATCGTCACCTACTCGAGCGCCGAGCGCGGCACCACGCAGCTCGTGCTCTCCGCAGGCATGCGCGACCACACCGACATCCTCGAGGCCGTCAGCATCGGCGCGCATCCGGCGATCTGGCGCATCGTCACCGATCAGATCGACTGCTGGTGGCCCGCCGGCTTCTCGCTGCGCGCGACCGGTGACGTCATGGCGCCCGACGGTCCGTTCCACCTCGCGCACGAGGGCGCGTCGCACGACGCGATCCATCTGTTCGGTCCGCTGATCGGCGAGAACATCCCGGCGCCCGAGCGTCTGCACGGCGGCAACGGCGCGCGCATCGACGCGGGTTCTCTCGAGGGCGCCGTGAAGCCGGTGAAGCACTACACCTTCGAAGGCGATGCCTCCGCGCTCCGCTACTACTACGTGCACCTCGATGCCGCGGCGATCTACCTCGTCCGCGCGCGCGCATCGATCGATCAGGCCGCGACCGTGTTCAAGGCGGCCGACGTGCTCTGCGCGTCGCTGAAGCCGCGCTACTAACCGCCAAGCTCCGCCCCGTGGGTTGCGTGCCCGCGAACCGCCATGCCCCTGCGCACTGCCGTGCCCGCGAACCGCCATGCCCCGCGCACTGCCGTGCCCGCGACCGCCATGGCCCTGCGCACTGCCGTGCCCGCGCACTGCC
>JACCRC010000041.1 GCA_013813765.1 Deltaproteobacteria bacterium
ATGCCGCGCTTGAGGTCCATCGGGTTGAGACCCGCGGCCACGAGCTTCGCGCCCTCGTTGTAGATCGCCTGCGCGAGCACGGTCGCGGTGGTGGTGCCGTCGCCGGCCACGTCAGAGGTCTTGGAAGCGACCTCCTTCACCATCTGCGCGCCCATGTTCTGGAACTTGTTCTCGATCTCGATCTCCTTGGCGACGGTGACGCCGTCCTTGGTGACCGTCGGAGCGCCCCACGACTTCTCGATCACGACGTTACGACCGCGCGGGCCGAGGGTGACCTTCACAGCGTTGGCGAGAAGGTTGAGACCCTTCGCGATCTCGTTACGGGCGGAAGATGAAAAAATGATCTCTTTGGCTGCCATGGTTCAGTTTGCTTTCTGTGTTCGAGCTTTGAAGGGTCGGATCAGTCGAGAACGGCGAGGAGGTCGTCCTCGCGCAGGATGAGGTGCTCGTCGCCGTCGATCTTGATCTCCGAGCCCGAGTACTTCGAGAACAGAACCTTGTCGCCGGCCTTCACGTCGAGCGGGATGATCTTTCCGTCCTTGTCACGCTTGCCCGCGCCGACCGCGATCACCTTGGCCTGGATCGGCTTCTCCTTCGCGGAGTCCGGGATGAACAGGCCGCCGGAGGTCTTGGTCTCTTCTTCGAGGCGCTTGACGAGAATGCGATCGTGCAGTGGACGAATTTTCATGAACGCCTCTATAGACACTGCTGGTTGGCTTGGCAACCCTCGGCGGTGAGTGCTAACAACTTTCGCTAATAATAAATAAAAACAAGCACATAAATCGCACCAATTCGGGCAGGTGCGACTCGAAGCGAGGGTCCTTCGTCTGGATGGACATGCGAGTGCTTCTGGGAGCGATCCCATTCTTGGGCAGCTGTCTTCTGATCGCGGCCGCGTGTGGCAAGGCCTCTCCGATGGGCGCGGGCGCCGACAGTCCCGTCGACGCCGGTGACGGTGACTCGCAGATGGGAGATGGCGGCGGCAACGGGGACGGCCAGACCGGCACCGGCTGCACGACGCCCGGCTTCGCGGTGCCGTGGCCGACGACCGGCTCGACGCCGATGGGCGTCGCGATCGGCGACTTCAATGGAGATGCGCGGCCAGACCTCGTCGCGGCGAACAGCAGCGACAACACGGTCAGCGTGATGCTCGCGATCGGCGATGGCGTGTTCGGTCCGAAGAACGACTACGCCACCGGGTCGACCCCGGCGAAGGTCGCGCTCGGCGACTTCAACGGTGACGGCAAGGCCGACCTCGTGGTCGCGAACAGTGGACAGTCCACCGTGTCGATCCTGCTCGGCAACGACGACGGCACGTTCCAGGCGAAGCGCGATGTCGCCTCCGGAACCTACCCGCAGTGGGTCGAGACCGCGGACGTCAACGGCGACAGCAAGGTCGACATCGTCACGGCGAACTCGTCGGCGAGCACGGTCAGCGTGATGCTCGGCAACGGCGATGCGACGTTCGTGAAGACCGACTTCGCGACTGGCAGCTCTCCGTATGCGGTCTCGATCGCGGACATCAACAACGACGCGAAGCTCGACGTCATCTCGGCGAACTACTCCGCGTCGGGGATCAGCGTGCTGCTCGGCAACGGCGACGGCACGCTGCAGGCGAAGCTCGACTACGCGGCGGCGACGAACGCACGCGGCCTGGCCGTCGGCGACGTGAACGGTGACAGCAAGGCCGATGTCGTCGTCGGTGGCTACAGCGGATCGAACGTCGCGCTGCTGCTCGGCAACGGCAACGGCACGTTTCAGACGAAGACCGACATCCCCGTCGCCGCGAATCCGTACTCCGTGGGGCTCAAGGACATCGATGGCGACTTCAAGCTCGATCTCGTCGCGGTGAGCTACGGGACGAACACCGCGAGCGTGCTGCGCGGCATCGGCAACGGAACGTTCGCGGCGAAGGTCTCGTTCACGACCGGCGCGTCTCCCAGCGGGCTCGCGATCGTCGATGTCAGCGGCGATGCGAAGTTCGATCTCGTGATCCCGAACAACGCGAGCGACACGCTCACCGTGCTGCTCGGCGAGGGCACCGGCAGCTTCCGCCAGCGCCGCGACTTCGCGACGGCACCCGGCCCGAGCGCGGTGACCGCAGCGGACTTCAACGGCGACGGCCTGCGCGATCTGGCGGCGGCCGATGCGACGGCGAACACGGTCAGCGTGCTGCTCGGAAATGGCGACGGCACGTTCCAGGCGAAGAAGGACGGCGGCACCGGGCTCAACCCGAGCGCGATTGTCGCCGGCGACTTCAACGGCGACTCGCGGCCCGACGTCGCGGTGGTCAACACGAACGACTCGACGCTGTCGGTCCTGCTCGGCAACGGCAACGGCACGCTGCAGACCAAGACGAACTACACGACGGGCACGCGGCCCACGTCGATCGCCGCCGGGGACATGAATGCCGACGGCAAGCTCGACCTGGTGGTCGTCAATCAGAGCAGCAACACGATGTCGCTGTTCCTCGGCAACGGTGACGGCACGTTCATGGCGAAGAGCGATGTCACGACCGGCACGTCGCCGCTCGCGGTCGCGGTCGCCGACATCACGGGCAACGGTCAGCTCGACGTCGTGACCGCGAACGTCAGCGCGTACAACGTCAGCGTTCACAGCGGTAACGGCAACGGCACCTTCCAGCCGAAGCAGGACGCGTACCTCGGCTACCAGCCGAAGAGCATCGCGGTCGGCGACCTGAACGGCGACGGCAAGCTCGATGTCGCCGTCTCGATGACGACCGATAACATCGGCGTGATGCTCGGCACCGGCACCGGAACGTTCATGCCGCGCGTCGACTACGCCGCGGGCTCGGCGCCTGCCGGGCTCGCGATCGGCGACGTCGACGCGGATGGCAAGGCCGACATCGCGGTCGCGATCGACACCGGCAACACGGTCGCGGTGCTGCGTGGCACCGGCACCGGGACCTTCGGTCCGAAAGTCGACTACGGCACGGGTCTCCGCCCATCGGGCGTGGCGATCGCGGACGTCGATGGCGACGGTAAGCAGGACCTCGCGGTCTCCAACAGGGGCAGTGATTCCGTCAGCGTGCTGCGCCTCTCGTGCCACTGAAAACCGGAGCCCCGCCGCCGCGACCTCGTGATATCAAGCGCTCGTGGCGCTCACCGACTACGAGAAGTACATCCGCACCGAGGAGTTGCTCTCGCTACAGAAGACGCGCGACGCGCTGAGTTGCCACGACGAGCTGCAGTTCCAGGTCGTGCACCAGGCGCACGAGCTCTACATGAAGCTGATCGAGCACGAGCTCCGCTTCGTGTGCAGGCTCCTCGCCGACGGTGCCGCGGCGCGCGCGATCACGACGATGCGGCGGGTCTCGACGGTGCAGCACGTACTGCTCCACTCGGTCGAGCTGCTCGATACGATGGCGCCGACCGACTACATGACGATCCGCACCGGGCTCGGGCGCGGCTCGGGGCAGGAGTCGCCTGGATTCCGCACGATGTTGAAGCTTCCGGGTGAGCTCGTGTGGCCGGCGTTCAGCGCGTTCCTCGAGAAGCAGGGCGTGACGCTGCGGACAATCTACGACGATCCGCACGCGCATCACCAGCTGTTCCAGCTGTGCGAGGGGCTCGTCGACTACGACCAGCTGCTGCAGACGTGGCGCTATCGTCACCTCATGCTCGTGTACCGGATCATCGGCACCGGTACGCCGTCGCTGAAGGGCAAGCACTCCGACCTCCTCGAGAGCGGGCGCAAGACCCGGTTCTTCCCGGCGCTGTGGGACGTGCGCGACGAGGTGTTCAGCGACTGGACGGCGGCGCAGGCGGCGAAGGGCAAAGAGACCGGCTACCACGGCTGATGCGCGCGCTCACTCTCACTCTCACTCTCACTCTCACTCTCACGCTGACGAGCTGCGCGTTCGCCGTGAAGCATCCGGCGGTCACGTCGGGCCTCGTCGGAGGAACGGTCGGCTTCATGACGTGCGAGATCGGCACGGGCTTCGATCTCTCCGACGGCCGAATGGTCGCGACGTGCGGCGCCATCGGTGCCGGCGTCGGGCTCGCGCTCGGCGGTATCGTCGCGCTCGCGGTGCTGCTCGGCGGCGAGGGAAACACGGTCCTGCAGGGAGGCATGGACGAGCCTCCTCCTCCGCTCGTCCGCAAGAAGAAGAAACCCGAGCCCGAGCCTCCGCCCGAGCCCGAGCCCGTTCTGAATCCGCCGAGCGGACCGGCGGAACCCGCGCCGGCACCGACGCCCGCGCCGTGATATCCCAGCCGGCATGGCTGATCCTGTTGCCGAGAGCCTGCTCGAGTACCGCAAGGAGTTCCCTGCGCTCGAGAGCTGTGTCCATCTGATCTCGCACTCGCTCGGCTGCGTGCCGGCGAAGGCGAAGGACGACCTCGGGGCGTTCTTCGATCTGTGGCAGACGAAGTCGATCACCGCGTGGAGCGACTGGCTGCCCGAGGTCGATCGCGCTGCAGAGCGGATCTCGAAGATCATCTCGGCGCCGCCAAACACCGTGGTCATGCACCAGAACGTGTCGGGCATCATGGCGGTGCTCGCGTCGTGCTTCGACTACAAGCCCGAGCGCAACAAGGTCGTCTACGAGGCGCTGCAGTTCCCGACGGTGTCGTACGTGTGGCAGGCGGAGCAGCGGCGCGGTGCGGAGTGCGTGCTCGTGCCGTCGAAGGACGGGACGACGATCGATACCGATGCGATGTGCGCTGCGATCGACGAGAAGACGCTCGTCGTTCCGATCTCGCACGTCGTGTTCTCGTCGGCGTACATCCAGGACATCAAGAAGATCTGCGCGCGCGCGAAGGAAGTCGGCGCGCACGTGATCCTCGATTGCTACCAGTCGATCGGAACGGTGCCGCTCGATGTCACCGAGCTCGGCGTGTCGTTCGCGTGCGGTGGCTCCGTGAAGTACCTGTGCGGCGGCCCCGGAGCTGCGTGGCTGTACGTGCGCAAGGATCTGATCGAGCAGTTCGCTCCGCGCGTCACCGGCTGGTTCGGCAACGAAGCGCCGTTCGCGTTCACGATGCCCGACCAGAGCTACGCGGATAACATCTGGCGCTACATGGGTGGCACGCCGGCGGTGGCGGCGCTGTACCAGTCGCGCGCCGGGCAGACGATCATCGGCGAGATCGGCGTCCGCAAGATCCGCGACAAGAGCCTCGTGATGACCCAGCTGTGCATCGACTGGGTCGATGAGCTCGGCATGAAGCTCAACAGCCCGCGCCCGGCGGAAATAAGGGGCGGCTCCGTGGTGTTTGATTTCGTGGGCGCTGCCGATGTCTGCCGCGAGCTGAATCGCCGCAAGTTCTTCTGCGATCACCGGCCCACCGCGGGGATCCGGATCGCGCCGCACTTCTACACGAAGCCGTCGGAGATCGAGGCGTTCTTTACCGAGCTGAAGAAGATCCGAGGCGCCACGTCCAAGTGAGCATCGACTCCGAGGCTGATCTCCCGTACGGCACGCGGATCGGGCGGTTCGTCGTGACTGGTGAGCTCGGCAAGGGCGGGATGGGGATCGTCTACCGCGCGCACGATCCCGAGCTCGATCGTCACGTCGCGCTCAAGATCCTCCGCGCAGCCCAGGCGACCGAGGAGGAGCGCATGCGCATGCTTCGCGAGGGGCAGGCGATGGCGCGGGTCACGCACCCGAACGTGATCACCGTGTACGAGGTCGGCCGCCAGGACAGCATCGTGTTCCTCGCGCAGGAGCTGCTCGACGACGGCACGCTCGCGGGCTGGCTGAAGCAGAAGCACACGCACGCGGAGATCCTCGAGAAGTTCGCGGCGGCGGGGCGCGGGCTCGAGGCCGCGCATGCAGCGGGGCTCGTGCACCGTGACTTCAAGCCCGAGAACGTGCTGCTCGGCAAGGACGGGCGCGTGCGTGTCGCCGACTTCGGGCTCGCGCGTGCGCTCGGCACCGATGACACCCTGCCGGCGGAGACGCGCGCGAACATCGCGGCTGCGCAGATGGAGCTCGCGCGCAGTCCGATGAGCCCGCTGACGCGCACGGGTGCGGTGATGGGCACGCCGATGTTCATGGCGCCGGAGCAGCACGCCGGCGAGCGCGCCGACGAGCGTTCGGATCAGTTCGCGTTCTGCGTCGCGCTCCATCACGCGCTTTACGGGGACTGGCCGTTCCCCGCGCCGACCGCGGCCGCGCTCGCGAACGCAGTGTTGAAGGGCAAGCTCCAGCCGCCACCGAAGGGGCACGGGGTGCCGGAGCGATTGCGACGTATTCTGCTTCGCGGGCTGTCGGTGAAGTCGTCGGATCGCTATCCGTCGATGTCGGCGCTGCTCGCGGATCTGCAGCGGCCGCCGAGCCGTGCGGGACGCCAGTTCGCGATCGCGATGGGTGCGATCTTGCTCGTGACCGGTGCGGTCGTCGGCGGTTACGTGCTGCGCTCGCGCGAGCCGAGCAAGCAGGCGCCGCTCGCCGCGTTCGACGCGAAGTCGCTGACGAACGACAAGGGCACGACGTGGCTGCTGACGATGATCGAGCGCGATCGGCTCGACGACGCGGCGGAGAAGTACGAGATGGCCGCGCAGCTCACGAAGCAGAACGCGCAGCCGCAGCAGACCTCCGTGGCGGAGTCCGCGGAGGCGCTGGTGCTCGCGCTGCGCGGTCAGCTCGCCTCGGCGAGGACGCACTTCGCGTCGGCGGTGAAAGGGCAGGGGGCCGATCCGATCGCGGGGGCGTATGCGCACCTCGCCGGCGCGGCGATCGCGCTCGAGTCCGGAGACCTGCGGGGTGCGCGCACGCACGGGGCCGCATGTGCGAGCTCGTTCTCGGCGAGCTCGCCGGGGCTCGCGGCACTGTGCTACGAGCTCGTCGGCGAGGCGGCGGCTGCGGCGGACGATCGCGCCGGTGCGCGTGACGCGTTTGGCGACGGGCGCGATCTGGCGAGATCCGGTCCGGGCGCGCTCGGGATCGAGGTCGCCGCGGTGGAGCTCGAGCTCGACGACGGCAAGCACGACGCCGTTGCAACGAAGGCCGCCGCGTTGCGCGAGACCGCCGGTGATGCCGGCGCGACGCGCGCGGAGGCCGCAGCGTGGATCCTGATCGCGCGCGCACACTTCGCCGAGGGGGCGTCGCAGCAGGCCCTCGAGGATCTCGGCAAGGTGAAGGCAGCGTCGCTCGAGTCGTTCGCACTGCGCACCGAGCACCAGCTCGCGTCGGGCATGGCGCACGCGCTGCTCGGCGATCCGGATGAAGGATTCGACCGGATCGAAGCGGCGCGGAAAGAGGCCGAGGCGCAAGGCGCGGCGGGCCACGTGCTGGCGGCGCGGCTCGCACGTGTCGAGGTGCTCGTTCTGCTCGGCAAGCCGGAGGCCGCCGATGAACGGGCCGCGCTGATCAAGGACGCGAAAGCGAAGGGCTTCGCGCGGATCGCGAAGCTCGCCGAGACGATCGATCAGCGCTGATCCGGGCTATGGTTCCCGCGATGGCGGATTGTCTGCTCTGCGGCAAGGATCACCCCGACGAGCCGCCGTGCCGCCTGCTGCGCACGGGACAGCAGCTCGACAAGTACACGCTCGGTCCCGCGATCGGCATCGGCGGCATCGCCGCGGTGTACGAGGCAAAGCACCCGGTGCTGAACAAGACCGTGGCCGTGAAGATCCTGCACGCGCGTTACGCGAAGGACGTGGAGCTCTCGCAGCGCTTCGTACGCGAGGCGCGCGAGACGGCGGCGCTGGGGCATCCCGCGTTCGTCGCGGTGCACGACGCGGGTACGACGACCGATGGCTGCGCGTACATCGAGATGGATCGACTCGAGGGGCGCGAGCTGTACTCCATGCGCAGGGACGTGGGGCCGCTCGCCGTCGAGCAGGTGGTGTGGATCTCGATCTCGATCCTCGATGCACTCACCGTGCTCCACGGGCGCGGCGTGATCCACCGCGATCTGAAGACGCAGAACATCTACATCTGCCCGACGCCCGCGGGCGATCAGGTCAAGCTCCTCGATCTCGGGTTCGCGAAGGTGGAGGACGAGCTCAAGCTGACGTCGAAGGATCAGATCCTCGGCACGCCGTTCTACATCAGCCCCGAGCAGTACCTGAATCCATCGGGCGTGGATGGCCGCGCGGATCTGTTCTCGCTCGGCGTCGTGATGTTCGAGCTGCTCGTCGGCGACTGGCCGTACACGTGGACGAACAAGCGCGATCTGCTCTCCAAGGTGATGGACGGCGATCTCGAGCGCCACCCGATCGCGCGGCGGCCCGGCGTGCCCGCGTGGCTCGACGAGATCGTGGCGAGGTCCCTCGCGTTCAAGAAGGAGGATCGATTCGAGAACGCGGCGGCGATGAAGGCCGCGCTCGAACAGGGGCCGCGGGCGGAGAAGCCCGGGATCCTGAAGCGTCTATTCGGCGGCTGAGGCAGCCGATCGTCGACGGCGACGTAGCACGAGCACCACGACGAGCACCGGCCACGCGGCGCTCGGATCGCTCGTGCGGCAGTCGCAGGCATAGAAGCTCTTCGAGTCGACGGTGCTGTCCTGATCGGCGATGCCGAGCCCGGTGAGCATGACGCTCAGCGTGCCGGTCGACGACTCGACGGTGAGCGTCGCGGTGCGCAGCCCGATCTTCGCCGGCGCGAAGTTGACGTTGATCGTCGCGACCTGGTTCGGCGCGAGCATCGCGGGGAGCGGGGCAGGGGAGTCATCGCGGAACTCACCCTCGGGGTCGATGAACGGGCCCGACAGCGCCATTGGCTGCATGCCGCAGTTCTGGATCTTGATGACGTGCGGCTCGCCGACCGCGCGCAGCCTGACGCCTTCGAAGTCCACGAGTTGCGGAGCGATCGCGCCGCCCTCCGCGACGAACTCGGCGGTGACGGTCGTCCGCGGCGATGGATCACCGAACACGTCCGTGGTCCACACGAGCACGTCGGCCTGCACGCCCTTCGCCATCTGTCGCAGCGGCGTGACCTCGACGCTCGCGGTCTGGCCCGCCGGCAGCGAGTACGGATACGCGACCGGCGACGTGTACATCAGCTGGAACGGCGACGCCGACATCCTGTCGAGCACCGGCTGCGCGCCGAGGTTGATCGTCGCGGTCCCCGAGGCCTTGAGCCGCGCCGTGGCTCCGGTGGTCGCCTGCCCGACGCAGAAGCTGCCGATGCGGAGCTGCGTCGGATACTCGAGCGCCGCGGTGACGACCTTTCCGGTGACCGGGATCGTGAGCGTGTCCCCGCCGGCTGTGACCTCGATCGTGCCCGTGAGCTCGCGATCCATCGTACCGGCGTCGATCGTGACGTCGAACGTGATGGGCGCCGCCGCGGTGATCTGCGAGCCGGTCGGCGCCGTGACCGCGACGCCGGGGATCTGCGTCACCAGCGCGGGAGGCGAGTCGATCGTCAGCGGAGGTCCGGACGTCTTCAGCGTGATCGTGCGGGTGACCCGCGGGCTGCCGGTCCGGATCTCGCCGAGCTGCACGCTCGACGGTGTCGAGAACAAGCTGCCGGCGGTGCCGGTGCACCGGACCTCGATCATCAGCGGACTTCCGCTCTGCGCCGTCGGGGCGGTGATGTCGAGGTCCGCCGTGTACAGCATCGCGTCGGGCGGCGTGCACGTGACGGTGATCTGGCGAAGCGACGACGCACCGATGTTCGTGGGATTCGGAGCGACCCCGAATGCGCCCGCGGTCTGGGTCAGCATCAGGTTGACCGGATCGAGAACCAGGTTGCCGTCGTTGCGAAGGTCGAACGTCGCCGATGTCGGGATCCCGATCGGCGTGGTGCCGAGATCGAGCGTCGGCGGATTTCCCAGGTTCGTCGACAGCGCGAGCGTCGCTCCCTGGCCCGTCCCGTTGAGCTGCACCGGGAACATCGGCATGAGCGGATCGTTGGAGTTGATCGTGAGCGTCGCGTTACGCGGTCCGATCGCGGACGGCGTGAACGTCGTGATGATGTCGAACGAGCCGGTTGCGGGGAGCGTGCACGGGAACGAGAGGCAGCCGCCGGTCGTCGAGTACGACCAGTCGGCGCTCCCCGACTGCGCGATCGAGGTGATCGTCAGACTTCCCATTCCGATGTTGCTGACGCGGACCATGCTCGATGCTGACCCCGCGCCGACCGGCCTCATCAGCGGGACCGTCGATGGGTTCACGCTGATCGCCGGTGTGCCGCCGGCGCTCGTGCCGTTGCAGGTGAGGAGGATCGCCGGGAACACCCGCGTCCCGCCGTTGCCGACGATGTGCAGCGGCGCGGTGTGCATTCCGACGGTCTGCGGCGAGCACGTCACCGTGACGTTGAACATGCCCATCGGCGGCACGATGATCGGCGCATCGCAGCCCGGTCCGTTCGCGAGGCACGGCGCGCCGATCGCGAAGTTGCCGTTCTGATCGCCGAGCTGCAGCGAGATCAACGTCGACTGCGGGTTCGACATCGGGTTCAGCACCGTGATCGACTGCGGCGCGCTCGTCGATCCCACCGGCACGTCGGGGAAGCTCACGCTCGACGGGGACGGCATGAACATCGTCGTGCCCTCGGTGATGCACAGCCCGGTGTAGCTCGTGAACACCTGAGCCCCGGCTCCATTGATGTTCTGCTTGCAGCGGCGAATGCCGTAGGTGGGCGTTCCCGTGCAGCCGATGCCAATGCCCTGCATCCCGCCCGGACCCAGCGTGAACGGAGGCGATGGCGACCCGAAGCCACTGACTCCGGTCGCGGTGCACGAGCTGTCGGGCGTGATCGACGCGACCGACGCTGCCGCATCGCCCGTGTTGCGCAGCATGCCGCTGCCGCTACCGCCGCTGTTCAGCGGCGTGTGGACCTCGATCACCGGCGGAGTCACCGACAGGATCGGGGCGCTCATGCTGATCGAGACACAGCCCACGACGATTCCGAGCGCGAGACCGCGTCTGATCCACCGTCGACGCGTCACAGGCGACCGATCACGCCGAGCGTGGGCACGAAGATGTTCGCATCGATGCCGGTCGAGTCCTGATCGACGAAGAAGTGCTCGTAGCCGACGTCACCCTTCACGCTGAGGTGACCGTTGATTCTCAGCTCGACGCCTGCCGCGGCCCGCACACCGATCGCGAGCTTCGTCGATGACTCACCCATCGAGGTCCTCGTCGTGTACGCGAACCCGGGCATCCCGATCCCGACGTACGGCCGGACCCATGACGTCCACGCGCGATACCGCACGCCGAGATAACCGCCGGTCGAGTCCGACTTCAGGAACAAGAGCTCCGCCTCGAGACGATTGCGGGAGATCGCGATGCCGAACGCGCCAGCGGCGCCGCGGCCCTCGCCATCGATCCGCAGCGCCGCGACGAGGCCGGAGCTGATGTCGTCGTCGTCGTTGTTGCGCGCGACCAGGCCGTCATCGCCGGTGGTGTAGGTGTTCGGCACGATCGCCTTGATCTCCGGACCCGCGTAGCCGGTCCTGACCTTGCGGCTGTTTCCCGCTCCGCTGTCGGACTTGTACTTCGTACCGGTGATGAGCCAGCCCTCGACCTTCTCGGGAGGTGCGGCGATGAGGTTCGGATTCACCTCGGGAGGCGCTACACCTTCCACCTCGAGCTTCACTGTCGCGGGGACTTCCTTGAACTCGCCCTCGAAACCGTTGATCGAGACCTCGTTCGAGCCGCCCTTGGCCTTCACGCGGATCAGGTGAATGCCGGGACGCACGCGCGTGAGCAGGGCGGTGCCTACCGGAATGAAGGGCCCGGCGTCGATCGAGACATCCGAGCCGCTCGGATACACGCGGACGGTCAGGATCGTGAGCTGCTCGTCGAGGCGAAGCAGCACCTCCTTCACCTCGGCGATGCGCTCGGGCCCGGTCACCGGATCGCTGAGGTAACGCTGGTAGGTATTCGCAGCGTCGGCGAGTCGCCCCATGTCGCGCAGGGTCGACGCGATGTTCAGGAGGATCCTCGGGCTTGGGAACTTCTCGTATGCCTCGAGGAAGTTCGCGAGCGCCTGATCGTACGACTTCGCCTGCAGCTGCTTGACGCCCTCGACCATCAGCGCCTGCGCGAGCGCGCGGATCTCGGGATCATCGACGGGGATCGCCGGATCATTGGTGATCACGCTCAGCGTCGCGGCGAGCTGCTGTTCGTCTCGCACCTGTGCGAGCGGTCCTGCTGGGTCGGCGGGCTGCGCGAGCGCGGTGCTCGCTGAAGCGGCCAGCAGTACGAGCGAGAGCGTTCCGCGCATCACGGTTCCTTCTTCGACGGCGGACCCAGGTCGGGCTCGATCGGCGCGCCTTCAGTGGTGCGCATTCCGGGGCGCGTGACCGGTCCGGTCGTGGCGGGGGGGCGATCGCCGCGGATCCCGTCGGGCTTCACGACCGGGCCGGTGATGTCCTCGACGCGCTTGTCACGCCTTCTCGTGATCACCGGCACCTTCGGCGGCTCGACGACCGCGGGTTTGGGCGGCTCGACCACGACGGCCTTCGGCGGAGGAGGTGCCGGTGGCGGCGCGGGCGATGGCACCGGAGCGGGCGGCGGCGTCGGAGTCACGGCAGCTTCGGGCGCCTTCTTCGCCGGTGGCTCGTCATCGCTCGAGCCCGTCATCACGAATAAGCCGGCCCCCGCCGCGAGGACCACCGTCACCACGCCCGCGATGATCGGCAGCGCCGAGCGCTTTTGCTGCATCGACGCCCGCTCGTCGACGAGCCCGAGACGCAGTGTGCCCGCGGTCGACGGCATCGGCGTCGGCATGATCAGCTGCGGGCGCGATTCGCCGGCGCCGAGCTCGGCGGAGAGTCGCGACGACATCTGCGCGCTCACACTCGAGAGCGCCTGCTGCACGTCGGCCGCGCTCTGAAACCGATCATGCGGTTCCTTCTCGAGCAGGCGCATCACGATCGAATCCATCTCCGGGGTCAGCTCGGCGAGCCGCTCGCTCGGCCGCTGCACCTCTCCGAACAGCTGCAACGCGATGATCTCGCCGGCGCCCTCGGCCACGAACGGCGTCTTGCCGACGAGTAGCTCGTACAGGATGCAGCCGAGCGAATAGAGATCCGCGCGGTGATCGATCGTGCCGGCCGCTCGCGCCTGCTCGGGTGCCATGTACAGCGGCGTGCCCATCAGTGCACCGGTCTGCGTATGGCGCACGTTCGTCGGAGACGGGTCCGTGAGCTTCGCGACGCCGAAGTCGAGAACCTTCACGCGATCACCCGAACCGTCGGCGTCCGGAACGAGGAAGATGTTGTCGGGCTTGAGATCGCGATGGACGATTCCCTGCGCGTGCGCTGCCCGTAGTGCGTTCGCAATGGCGCGCGCGATCGTCGCTGCTTCGAGCTCGGTGAGGCGCCCGCGTCGCGCGAGTCGGGTCGCCAGAGCTTCGCCCTCGAGCAGCTCCATCACGAGATAGGCACGACCGTCGTCCGTGTAGCCGAAGTCGTAGACCTCGATGATTCCGGGGTGGCGGATCGCGGTCGCCGCCTTGGCCTCGTTGAAGAACCGCTGCACGAGGACGTCGTTGCTGCACAGCTCCGGGCGCAGGAGCTTGATCGCCGCGAAGCGTCCGAGCAGCTCGTGCTGGCAGCGGTAGACCGTGCCCATGCCGCCGGTCGAGAGCTCGCTGATCAGGCGGTAGTTCCCGAGCACCTGTCCCACCAGCGAAGAGCCGGCGGGCGACCTTGGACGCGACTCGCTCACCGACGGCACGAGCATGCGACAACCCAGGTTTGTCTTCAACTGCGCCACGGTAGGTCCAGGTGAGAGGTGCGTGTTAATCTCGTCGCGGATGCCGAGCTTCCAGCGCCACGTCTTTGTCTGCATCAACGAGCGCGGGGCCGACCACCCGCGTGGCTCGTGCAAGATGCGCGGGGGCGTCGAGGTGCGAGATCGACTGAAGGCCGAGCTGACCGCTCGCGGGCTGTCCAAGACCATCCGCGCCAACAACGCGGGATGTCTCGATCAATGCGAGTACGGCATCACCCTCGTCGTGTACCCCGAGCAGGTCTGGTACGGGCACGTCACCGTGGCCGACATCCCCGAGATCATCGAGAAGCACCTGATCGGCGGCGAGGTCGTCACGCGCCTGCTGCTCCCGGACCAGCCCCACCTCGGTGATCGCCGCACGTTCCCCGTGCTCGAGGTCACCTAGATCTTGCGGGCAGCGGCGGTCCTGCTGGTCATCCTCGCGTCCGTCGCGCACGCCGAGCCGACGCCCGACCCCGCGGCCACCCGAGCCGGCGACGCGAACCTCGAGTCGATCGAGCATCGTCGCGGGATCGTGTTCGGTGGAGCGCTCGGGCCATCGGTGACGATCGGCGGCGGCACCGGGACCGGTGGCAACCTCGCGCTCAAGCTCGGGCATGTCGCGACGCCGAAGACCGTGCTGATGATGATCCTCGGTGGCTCCGCGCAGTTCCACAGGGATCTCAACATGAACCTCGTGGCGAACAACCTGACCTACGCGCTCGTCGGCGTGCAGTACTGGCCGGGTCCGTCGCTGTGGCTGAACCTGAGCGCTGGCGCCGGCACCTACCACTGCAACCAGTGCGTGGACGAGGCGAGCATCCCGCAGTACACGAAGCGTGCGGGGCCTGGCGGCGGTGTGGGCGCGGGTGTGGACCTCGTGCGGTTTCGCGGCGTGGTGCTCGGCCTCGAGGTCTACTCGGTCGGCCTCATCACCCGCGAAGGCTTCATCATGACCAGCGGCATGTCGCTCGGTCTCGCGTTCGATTGACTCAGTTGCTGCCGAGCGTGACGTCGACCTGCTCATCGTCGACGTTCGCCTGACCGACGCTCGCCATGCCGGAGCTGCCCTGCGCCTCGACGTTGATCGTCGCGCCCGAGAACGTCTGCAGCGAATAGCGCCCGGTGCCATCGGTGCGCGTGAGCGCGTTGCGATCGGCCTTGTACGCGGCGGTGACGAGCGCGTCGGGAATCGGGCGGCCGTCCTCGTCGCGAACCGTTCCGCGCACCGTCTTCGCTCGCGGCGGTCCGAGCTCGAGCTCGACCGTCGCGGTGCCATTCGCCGGGACCTCGACGTCGAGGCGCACGTTCTGATCTCGCCACGTCGCGCGTGCCCACACGTTGCACGCCGGGAGATCGTCGATCGTGAAGTGGCCGGCGGTTACCTGGACGAGCCGGTGCTGCTGGGCGAGCCGGATCCCACCGCGACCGCGTTGCGCGTCGGCGCACGTGACATCGGTCAGCTCGAACGTTCCGTTCGCGAGCAGCGTCGTGGTGCCCTCGATGCGACCGACGCCACCGAGCTGCAGCGCGACATCACGTGCGGGCGCAGACACCGTCGCGACCGTGACGCCGTGGCCCGCCGCACTCGCGCTGATCCGATATTGCCCGGCGGGCATGCTGAACACCTGCCAGCGCCCCTCGGCGTCCGTGCGCTCCTGCTGCCCGATGCCACCGGGGCTCTGTGGTGCGAAGTCGACGAACGCGAACGGAACCGGTGCGCCGTTCTCGTCGACGAGCGTGCCCTCGATATCCGGCGTGCGGTTCTGGAGCTGGAACACGACGTTCGTGAACCGCGCCCCGTCGCGGCACGAGAACGTGCGGCTCTCCGACGGCGGCGACTTCCACGGCCACGCGCGCAGCGTGACGTCGGTCTCCTCGGTGGTCACCCAGCGAAACGTGCCGTCCGATTCCACGCGGCCCGTCGGTCCGAACTCGAGATCCGTGGTGCCCCACCGCTTCTCGATCGCTCCATCACCGCTCGGATTGCCGCGCGCATCCGTCACGCGTCCCGCGATCACGCAACCCGCGGTCAGCGTCAGCGTGCTCGATTGCCGCGCACCGGCACCGAGGTTGATGCGCGTCGAGGCATCGGCGACGCCCGCGTATCGCTCGTGGGTCGCTTCGAGCGCGTAGCCGCCCGCCGGGAGATAAAGCTCGAAGCGCCCGGCCGCGTCGGTCTCGGCGACATCGGTGCCGAGCGTCGGACGCAGCTGCCCGCCTCGCGCGCGCACGACGGCGCCGGCGATCGGCGCACCACGCAGGTCGACGACCTGACCGATGATCGTGCCGCCTCTCATCACGCTCAGATCCACCGCCTCGGCATCGCGCGCCGCGACGACGATCGGCATCAGCCCTTCATCCGGAACTCCGGCGACCTCCGCGGACGGCAGCGATGGCAACCGCGAGTTGTCCGCGCGCCCGACGGAGAGCACCGACTCGTCGCGAACGAATGCGTGATAGCGGCCGCGCGCGATCGCGATCTTGTAGCGACCGTCCGCGCCCGCCATCACCGTCTCCTCGCCCGTCTCGTTGCGGAACACGACCTCGACGCTCGGCACCGGCGCACCGGTGCGCGCGTCCACGATCGTTCCGCTGATCGTCACGTCGCGATCGGGATCGTCGACGACTCCCGAGAACGGCAGCCGCCCACTGCGTCCGCCCCGTGCCATCGCAGCGCCGAACGCCGGATCGATCGTCCGCGCGGACGACGGCGCGGCGAGGCCGGGATGCGAGCTGTCGGGGCGACCGGGGATGGCGACGCTGCCCGTGCCGAGGCCGAGCGCGATGACCGCGATCAGCAGAACCCCGGAGAGCACGAGCCGAGCGCGGCGAGTCATCTGCACCTAGGACACCGTCCCGCGGACAAGGTTTCGCGGAGCTTCCAGGTAACTCCGTGGCGCGGCGGAGTATTCCTACTTCACTTCGATCACGATGGCCGTGATGTTGTCCTTGCCGCCGCGCTGGTTAGCCATCCCGATCGCCGCCTCTGCGCACTCCTCGAGATCGCCGTCCGAGCAGAGATCCGAGACGTCCTTGTCGCTGGTGAAGTAGCCGTGGAGGCCGTCGCTGCAGAGCAGGAAGCGGTCGCCGGCCGCGGTGTCGATGTCGGCGGTGTCGACCTGCACGTAGTCCTTGTGACCGACGGCGCGCGTGATGACGTTCTTGCCGGCGGCCTTCTCGGCCTCCTGCTTCGTCATCATCCCGTGCTTCACCTTGTAGTTGATGAGGGTGTGGTCCTCGGTCAGCTGCAGGACGTTCTGCTTGCGGACGCGATAGACGCGGCTGTCGCCGAGGTGCACCGCGAATGCGAGGTTCGCTCGGACCAGCATCGCGGACAGCGTTGTCGACATCCCCTTCTTCTCGGGGTCGAGCTCGGCCATGCCGAACACCATGTAACAGGCGTTCTTCACGCCGCTCTCGAGGAGTCGGCGGATCTCCCACACGCATTCGGAGTCCCCGGCGATCACCCGCTCGACGAGGCGGTCCAGATCCCGGGATGCCCCATAGATCCACATGGTCAGCTGCTCGACGGCCTCGCGGCTGGCAATCTCACCCTTGTTGTGACCACCGACACCGTCGGCAACCACGTAGAAGCCGCGCTCGTCGTCGCGGAAGAACGCGTCTTCGTTGATCTGACGTTTACGGCCAACGTCCGAACGAGCCACCGAGTTCAGCTTCACCCGGAGCCGATCCTATCATGGCGACTCGGGCTCTCGCTTGCTACGATCCCCTTGTGAGTGAGGGACCCGGGCTCGCGGCCGTCATCCGCGAGCGTTCGAGCGAGATTCTCGCGAGCTGGATCGTCCGGTTCGAACGGTCTCCTTTGCGCTTTCGCCGGGCGTCCAAGGCGGCGATGCACACGTCCCAGGTCGCGAACCTGGTCGAGGCCTTGGTGGTCGCGGCCACCGGCGGCGATGACCTCAAGCCCGGCACCGATGCAACGCGCGAGCTCGAGCGCAACGCCGCCTTTCTCGGCGCGCAGTTCTCGAGCGAGGGCGCGACCGGCTTCGATATCGCCGCGTTGCTCCTCGAGCTGCGGGACGTGGTCGCCGGCATCGTGACTCCCGACGACGCCGCGAAGATGACGCGGCTCTTCGAGTGGTTGACCGTCGTCGCGCTCGACACGTTCGCCGCATCCGGCCTGCAGAGCTTGCGCGAGCGCGTCAGCGACCAGCTCGAGCTCGGCACGCCTGTCGTCGAGGTGCTCCCGAAAGTGCCGGCCGTGTTCCTCGTGGGGTCACCGACTGCGAACGTCATCGACGGTCTGCTCTCGCGCGCATGGATGCTCGCCGTGGGCACGGGCGCGCCGTGCCTGATCGTCGACACGAGCGGCCTCTCCGAGAGCGCGGAGCATGCGTTCGACGTCGGCTACAAAGGGTTCTTAGATCAGGCCGAAGGCAGCGTGCTCCAGGTGCTGCTCTCGAATGCACGGCGCTCGTTGCGCGAGCGCACCGCCACGGCGACGGCCGCGCACGGACTTGCGTTCCAGCACTTCGATCGGCTCGACAGCGCAGTGGCGCATTCTCTCGAGCGCGCTGGCCACTTATTGATGCGCCGTACGTAAACAAGACCGCTGTTGCCCGTGTGATACGATCTGGTCCTTCGTGGGCGATTTTCCGATCGGTTTCGGCCGATACCAGCTCGTCGAGCGCCTCGCCCTGGGCGGGATGGCGGAGCTGTTCATCGCGACCGCGCCGGGGGAGCACGGTTTCACGAAGAAGGTCGTGATCAAGCGGCTGCTTCCGCACCTCGTCCACGACGAGACCTACAACGCGATGTTCATCGACGAGGCCAAGCTGACGGCCCGCCTCGTCCACCCCAAGATCGCGCAGACCTTCGAGCTCGGTAAGGTCGACGACCAGCTGTTCATCGCCATGGAGTACGTCGATGGGATCGACGTGCTCGCCCTCCTGCGGGAGTTCGCATCCCGGAGGCGCCGCGTGGAGCCGCACCTCGCGGCCTGGATCGCGCACGAGACGCTGGACGCGCTCGATTACGCACACAACCTCACCGGTGAGGACGGCAAGGCGATGGGCATCGTCCATCGCGACATCTCACCGTCGAACGTGCTGCTGAGCCTGCGCGGCGACATCAAGCTCGTGGACTTCGGCATCGCTCGCGCGAATGAGGATCCGGACCGTGCCCACAAGAGCAAGTCCGGGACGCTGAAGGGCAAGTACGGCTACATGTCTCCCGAGCAGGTGATCGAGCAACAGCTCGACGCACGCAGCGATGTGTTCTCGGTCGGCGTCGTGCTCGCGGAGCTGCTCACGGGCAGGCGTCTGTTCGCAGCGGCGAACGAGCTCGACGTGCTGTTGATGGTCCGCGACGCGAAGCTGACGCGGTTCGACAAGTACGGCATGGATGTCGAGTCCGGCCTCAGCGACATCGTTCGCAAGGCGCTGAAGAAGTCGGTGGAGGAGCGCTGGCAGAGTGCCGCGCAGTTCCGCGATGTCCTGAACGAGTGGCTGTTCGAGAACCGCCACCGCGTCACGCCGAAGAACATCTCCGACGTGGTGATCGAGCTGAAGGACTCGGTGAAGGAGCGCCTGAACAAGGCCGCCGCCGTGCCCGACCGCCTCGCCGAGGACATCGCCGTCGGCCGCTCGCCGAGCGAGAACGACGGTGCGCCGCTGATCATCGTCGAGGGCGGCGACAGCACGCCGGTGATCTCGCTGTCGTACGAGTCCTCCCCGACGGAGGAGGCGGGCAAGCCCGGCCGTGCGATCTCGGTGAGCGATCTCGCGGCGGCCGCCGCAACTGCGACAGCGCAGGTGAGCAAGCGTGCGGAGACCGTCGCCGGTCGTCCAGGGAAGGCGCCGGTGACGGTGCCGCAGACGATTCCGGCGCGCACGGCGACCGGCACCACGCCGCGTCACGCGATCGAGAGGGAGCAGAGTGAGAGCGCAGTCGTCGATGTGCCGATCGCCGACACGATCAGCGCGGCCGTCGAGGCGATCACGATGCCCGAGCCACCGCCGGGTCTGATCCTCGACCCCGCTCCGCCGAGCGCGCCGACTCCTCCGGGCCTGCGCGATTCGGTCGCCACGAACGCGGCTGGAAAGCGTCACGAGCGCCCGCAGGGCAGGGCGGCCGCGGATGACTCGCAGATGCGCGCGTTCGACGACCTCACCGAGGAGCCGCTGCGGTCGACGGACGTCGGCGTGAAGCCGCCGAGCCAGGAGGAGGCGATGCGCAAGCGGCCGCCCACGCCGCCCGCGCTCTCCGACATCACCGAATCACCGGATGACGCCGGCGAGTTCCACCTGACGTCACCGCTGCGCGTGCTGTTCCGCTTGATGACCGCGCGTGCGACGGGCCTGCTGGTCGTCGCCATCGGCGGGATCAAGAAGGAGATCTACGTCCGCGACGGACAGCCGGAGTACGTCTCGTCGAACGTCGCGAGCGAGCTGTTCGGCAACTACCTCGTCAGCAAGGGCGTGCTCTCCGACGGAGAGCTCGCGATGGCGCTCGCCATGATGCCGCACTACGGCGGCAAGCTCGGCGACACGCTCGTCGGCCTCGGCCTCCTGAAGCCGCTCGAGGTGTTCCGCCACCTCACGCGGCAGGTGCGATCGAAGATCATCGACGTCTGCACGTGGAACAAGGGTGGCTTCGGCTGGTACGCGGGCCGCGAGAACCCGCGCGAGGCGTTCCCGCTCGACTTCAACGCCTTCGAGATCCTCGGTGCGGGCGCGATGGCGCTCTCCGACGATCACATCGAGACATGGATCGCGAAGAACGGCTCGATCCGGCTGCGCGCATCGCGCACGCGGCGCGTCGGACCCGAGCGCTTCGAGGTGAAGGGGCTCGTTGGGGTCTGCGACCTGCTCGACGGCAAGCGCACCGTCGGTGATCTCGTCGAGCTGCAGCCGGACCGTGACGAGCGGCTGAAGACCGGCCGCATGCTGTGTCTCCTCGAAGCTTGCGACCTCGCGCGCCCGGCCTGAGTTACAGGCCGCAGGCCGCGAGCGCCTGCGTGAAGCGCTCGGGGAGCGGCGCCTCGACCTTGATCTGCTGCGTGCCGAGCGGGAACGTGACGATCGCCGCGTGCAGGAAGAAGCCCTCGGTCCCGGAGACCGTGGTTCCGCCGTAGAGCGTGTCGCCGGAGATCGGCGCGCCGACGTACGCGAGGTGCGCGCGCACCTGGTGCATGCGGCCCGTTCGCGCATGACAGTGAACCAGCGCGTGCGATGCGGAGGCGCGATCGACCGAGAACGCGGTGTGCGCGGCGAGGCCGTCGGTGTGATCGACGGCCACCTTCTTGCCGCGCTGCACGAGCGGCGCGTCGCACTCTCGAGCGACGGGGCGTCCGTCGACGATCGCGAGGTAGACCTTGTCGACGCGCCCGGTGCCGAACGCCTCGCGCAGCTCGCGATACGCGTCGAGCGAGCGCGCCGCGATCAACGCACCCGAGGTGCCGATGTCGAGTCGGTGAACGAGGCCACCGTCGCGCGGATCGTCGCCGATCGCCGCGCACTCCGGCCACCGGTGTGCGATGCCCGACGCGACCGTGCCGAGCTCGCCGGCCTTGAGCGGTTGAGTCGGCATTCCCGCGGGCTTCGCGACCACGATCAGCTCGGGGCGCTCGAGCAGCACGACGAGCCGCTCCGCGGCCTCGGCATCGGGCACGGGCCGGAACGCCTCGCCGGTGACGGGCGCGCGCGTGAGCTCCATCAGATCGCCGACCTCGACGCGGTCGCCCTTCTTCGCGCGCTTGCCGTTCACGCGCACACAGCCCTCGTCGAACAGCTCGGCGAGCTGCCGACGGCCGGCCTCGGGGTAGTGACGCGCGAGCTCCTTGTCGGCGCGTCCAGCTTCGATCGCGGTGACCTTCATGGGGTCGCTCATACAGCCTCCAGCAGCATGGCAGAGGCGATGGTGCCGGGCATGAGCTCGGTCACGTCGGCGGGCAGCTCGACGAGCGCGTTGTAGGTGACGAGCGACGACAGCATGGCGGAGCCCTGTTTCGGATGCGGATGCGCGATCAGATGATCTCCATTGCGCACGATGTTCGCGCGGAGGTAGTGAGCCCGGCCGGGCTGTTTCCGATAACCGCGAACCAGCTGCACCGGTGCGCGTGGCCGATCGACGACGGTCGCGCCTTGCATCGTGAGCAACGCGGGGCGCAAGAACAGCTCGAACGCGACGGCCGTGGAGACCGGGTTCCCGGGCAATCCGAACACGGGCGTCTTGCGCTCGTCATTGCGCAGCCCGAACGAGAACGGTTTTCCGGGCTTCATCGCGACCTTGTAGAGCTCGAGCTCGACACCGACCGCGGCCAGCGCGGCGCGCACGTGATCTCGATCGCCCACCGATACTCCTCCGGTCGTGATCACGACATCGTAGCCGAGCGCGGCGGCGATCAGATCCGCCAGTGCGCTGACGTCGTCGCGCGCGATACCGACGCGGTGAGCCGTGCCGCCGAGCTCCTCGACGAGCGCGACCAGTGCATGGGCAGAGGAGTCGACGAGCTGGCCGGGGCCGAGTGGGGTCGCGATGTCGACGAGCTCGTCGCCCGTGGCGATCAGCGCGACCCGAGGTCCCTTCGACACCGTCACGGTCGACACGCCGAGGGCCGCGAGCACACCGAGGTGCCACGCGGTGATCCGGGTGCCGGCGGGGATCACGGACTCGCCGACGGCGAAGTCCTCGCCGAGGTTGCGTACGTTGTCGCCCGCGGGTGCCGCGGGTAGCGTCACCTGATCGCCCTCGACCGTCGCGTCCTCCTGGATCACCACGGTGTCGAGGTCGGCGGGCATCGGCGCCCCGGTGAAGATCCGCATCGCGACACCTTCGGGGACCGGCTCCGCGTGTGGTGCGCCGGCCGCGACCACACCGCCGACCTTCAGCGTCGCGGGCAGCTCGGAGGACCTCGCCGCGTAGCCGTCCATCGCGGAGTTGTTGAACCCGGGCAGCGGGCGCTGGGCGACGATCTCCGCGGCGAGGATCCGTCCCCGGGCGCGATCGAGCGGCACGTCCTCGGCTGCCAGCCTGGGCACGCGCTCGAGAACGGTGCGCGTGGCATCGGCGACGGACAGCACGGCGGCACTATAGCCTGGTGTTACTCTCCCGAACATGAAGGCTGCCCTCTGCCTCGCGTCCACCTTCGTGCTCGGCGCGTGTTGCCCGCCGCCAGCGGCGAAGGCAACCGCTACACCACCCGTGGTGGCCACGCCCGAGGCGAAGGATCTCGCCCTTCCCGAAGAGATCCACCTGAAGAACGTCCGGCAGTACACGTTCGGCGGTGACAACGCCGAGGCGTACTGGTCGTTCGCCGGCGACAAGCTGATCCTCCAGTCGAACCACGCGCCGTACAAGTGCGACCAGATCGAGGTGCTCGACGTGAAGACGGGCGACATCAAGCTCGTGTCGAGCGGGAAGGGCCGCACCACCTGCGCGTACTTCCTGAAGGGCGATCAGGAGATCGTCTACGCGTCCACGCACGAGGCCTCGTCGGAGTGCCCGACGCCGCCCGACAACTCGAAGGGCTACATGTGGGGCCTGTTCGAGTACGACATCTACAAGGCGAACGCGGACGGCTCCAACCTCCGCAAGCTGACGACGGAGAAGGGCTACGACGCGGAGGCCACCGTGTGCGGGACCGACGGCAGCATCCTGTTCACGTCAGATCGCTCCGGTGATCTCGAGCTGTGGCGCATGGACGCCGATGGCAAGAACCTCAAGCAGCTGACGAGCGGGCCCGGCTACGACGGCGGCGCGTTCTTCTCCGCCGATTGCTCGAAGATCGTGTGGCGCTCGTCGCGCCCGACCGGGAAGGACCTCGAGGACTACAAGGCGCTGCTCGCTCAGAACCTCGTGAAGCCGACGAAGATGGATCTCTACGTCGCGAACTCCGACGGATCGGATGCGCGGCAGGTGACCTACCTGCCCGGCGCTGCATTCGCGCCGTTCTTCTTCCCGAACGGAAAGCGGATCATCTTCTCGTCGAACTATCTCAACCCGCGCAGCGGCGACTTCGATCTGTTCGCGGTCAACATCGATGGCACGCAGCTCGAGCGCATCACGTACACCGGTGGGTTCGACGGCTTTCCGATGTTCTCACCCGACGGAAAGAAGCTCGCGTTCTCGTCGAACCGCCGTGATCTCGTCGGCGACAAGTACCGGATCAGCGGCACCGTCGCCGGCAAGAACGACACGAACGTGTTCATCGCGGACTGGGTCGACGCTCCGCCGACCACCGCCGCGCCGGAGACCGAGGCCGCGGATCGATTCGCTTCGGTCGTGAACTATCTCGCCGATGATGCGCGCGACGGCCGTGGCGTCGGCACCAAGGGCCTCGCAGATGCGCAGGCCCTCGTCGAGAAGCAGCTGACGACGTATGGCGTGGAGCCTGGTGTCAACGGCAGCTGGCGGATGCCGTTCGAGGTCACCACCGAGGTCAAGCGCGGCGCGACCACTTCGCTCTCGATCGACGGCGTCGTCATCGAGAGCTCGGACTTCGGGCCGATCGCGTCGAGCGGCAACGGCTCCGTGAACGGGCCGGTGGTCGCCGCCGGCTGGGGCATCGAGGACAAGGAGCTGAAGATCGACGACTACAAGGGCAAGAACGTGAAGGGCAAGATCGTGCTCGTTCATCGGTTCACGCCCCCCGACGTCAAGCTCGACGCGAAGGCGGCCGCGCGGCTGGGCGATCTCCGGCACAAGGCGTTCACGGCGAAGAACAAGGGCGCGAAGGCGCTGCTCGTCGTCGACAGTGGAGATCCGAAGCAGGACGAGGCGCCGCTGCCGAAGCTCGCCGCAGCCGAGAGCGAGTCCGCGATCCCGATCATCGTGATCACGCGCAAAGGGGCGGCCGCGTTCGCCGACACGAAGAAGCAGCACAAGGCGAGCCTCTCCGTGGCGCTCGAGCCCGTGCGCACGAAGACCGACAACGTCGTCGGCGTGATCCGCGCTGGCGCCGCGACGAAGCTGCCGGGTGTCGTGGTGATCGGCGCGCATGTCGATCACCTCGGGATGGGCGGCTCCAGCGCGCTCGATCAGAGCGTGCACGCGGTGCACAACGGCGCGGATGACAACGCATCGGGTGTCGCCGCGATCCTCGAGGTCGCGCGCGTGCTCGCCACGAAGAAGGCGGAGCTGCAGCGCGACGTCTACATCGTCGGGTTCTCGGCGGAGGAGATGGGTGACCTCGGATCGTTCCACTACACGAAGAACCCGCCGACGAAGGATCCGGTGTTCGCGATGATCAACCTCGACATGGTCGGCCGGATGCGGATGAATCAGCTGCACGTCAACGGCGGCGACTCGGCGAAGGAATGGAAGGACATCGTGCTGCCGGCGTGCAAGGCAGCGCGCGTCGATTGCACGGTGGGTGGCTCCGGCTACGGGCCGTCGGATCACATGCCGTTCTACGTCGCGGGTGCGCCGGTGCTGTTCCTGTTCACCGGCAACCACCTCGACTACCACACCGCCACGGATGACTCGCCGAAGATCAATGCAGCCGGCGGAGCGCGCGTCGCGATGATCGCGTCCGACGTCGCGCTCGCGACCGCGAATGCGAAGACGCTCACCTACGTGAAGGCGCCGCCCGAGTCGATGGGCAGTGGTGACATGCGCCGTCGCGGAGCGTCGCTCGGCACGATCCCGTCGTACAGCGAGGACCCGAGCCAGCCGAAGGGCGTGCTGCTCACCGATGTCGTTCCCGACGGCGCTGCGCAGAAGGCCGGCCTCAAGGGCGGCGATCTGATCATCCAGATCGGCACCACCGAGATCGCGAACGTCAACGACCTCATGTACGTGCTCGAGACCGCGAAGCCGGGACAGACGACGACGATCACGTACGTCCGCGGCGGCAAGACCGAGAAGGCCGACGTCACGTTCGCCCAGCCGCGCGGCCGCAAGTAGCCAGCGCGCGTTGCTCGAGCACGCCGGCGCCCTTCCGCGCCACCCTGTTCACGTCCACACGTCTGAGTGGCAGAAGTATTGAACCGCAGAGGCGCCGAAGCGAAAAACGCCTTCGGTGGTTTCGCGACGCGCTGGTTCGAGTCGGTAGCGCACGCGGCTGTGATGAGCGCGCGTGTGCCCCAGAATAGCGCAGAGCCCGCAGAGCGCGCAGAGCCCGCAGAGCGGAGGTCTTTGTGACCCGTTTCGAGCTCACCGAGGAGAGCGCGCGCTCTTCCAGCGCGCGGCACCGGGACCTGTCACCTGTCTTCCCAGATTTCACACTTACCGATCTGTTGGACTGCACCCCACATCCCGGCGGATTCTCGAACGTGGGTTCGAAAAATTTCTGCTCTGCGGGCTCTGCGGGCTCTGCGGGCTCTGCGCTGGATTGGGGCACAGCAGTGTTGGGCGCACTCGGCGCTGGGCTACCTCATGCCGAACGAGTATGAACTACGAGCAACCTGACGCTTCACGGTACGTAGCTAGTCGTCGAGCTGCGCCTGCAGCGCGTCGACGATCCGCCGCGCTTCGGTGATCGCCTCCTTCGCCGCGGCGAGCTTCTCGCGCAGATCATCGGCCGCGGCCTCACGCTCGGTTAGCGTTGCCTTCGCGGCCTTCAGCTGCGCGGCGAGCTCCTTCGGATCCGGTGCGAGGGGAGTCTCCGCCGGAAGCTCCTCCTCTCTCTCCACGAGCTCCTTCTCCTCGTCCTCCTCGTCCTCCTCTTCCTCTTCCTCTTCCTCCTCCTCTTGCTCCTCCGGAGGATCGACGGGCGGAAACTCGTCCGCAGCACGCGCGCGGACGGCAGCGGCGGCGACGGCCTTGGCCTTCTTCTTCGCCGCTTCGGTCAGCGCGACGACGCGCTGCGCGTCGGAGGCGCCTTCGCCGGCGACCGCGGGCGCGAGCATCGCGGCATCGAAGCCGGGCGGATCGCGGTCCTCCGTCAACATGCCGGGCGCATCGGGCTCCCACGTAGCGGACGCGGCGAGCGCCGATAGCGTCTGCGCGACCCGGCGGAGCGTCCCCTCGGTGGCCGCGTTGCCCGCATCCGAGAGGATCGCCGCGGCGCGCGAGCGCAACTTCGCGAGTGCCTCGCGATGTGCGGCGGAGGCGGTGAGGTCTCCTTCGCGCAGGCGCTCCGCGGCCGTCAGCAGGGCGGAGAACGCGTCCCGCGCGTGCCACCACAGCTGGTTCACGACCCACGCGGAGATGTTCGGTCGTGTGCGCTTACCCATCGCGGTCGCGCCGGCCTTGTCACCCGCGGCCTTCAGCTCGCCCGCGAGGCGCTTGCGCTCCGCGACGAACGTCGCGTGCGGAGCCTGGTACAGCTCTGCGAGCGCGGAGTCGAGATCGAGCGACATCGGCGCCTCAGCGTATCAGCACGCTCGCCGCGCTCCACTCCACCCGTCGAGCCTGACGCGAAAGAGCCGCCCCCAAAGCCCTTGACCTCCCCACCTTGCCATACGAAAACGAGCCTCGTGGTCGAGGGTACTCAGGTCGGCGCGTACCGGATCTTGCATCGGCTCGGCGCGGGCGGCATGGGGGAGGTCTGGGTGGCCGAGCACGCGATGCTTGGGCGACGCGCTGCGATCAAAGTCTTGCACGCCGAGTTCTCGAGCCGTCCCGAGGTCGTCGCGCGCTTCTTCAACGAGGCCCGCGCTGCGACGTCGATCTCGGATCCCGGGATCGTTCAGATCTTCGACTTCGGACACCACAGTGACGGCAGCGCGTACATCGTCATGGAGCTGCTCGACGGCGAAGGGCTCGACCGCCGGCTGCAACGCCACGGTGTGCTCGCCGTGGCTGACGCCCTGCGCATCATGCGGCAGGTCGCCGGCTCGCTCGGCGCCGCCCACGCCCGTGGAATCGTCCACCGCGACCTGAAGCCTGAGAACATCTACCTCGTACGCGACCCCGAAGTTGCGAGCGGCGAACGCGCGAAGATCCTCGATTTCGGCATCGCAAAGCTCGTCGGCGATGCCCAGGTCAAGACGCAGACGTCGCTGGTGATGGGCACGCCGATGTTCATGTCGCCCGAGCAGTGCCGCGGTTCCGGTCAGGTTGACTGCCGCTCCGACATCTACTCGCTGGGCTGTGTTCTGCACATGCTACTCACCGGGCATCCGCCATTCGACGCCGCGGGTGCGGGCGACATCATCGCGATGCACCTGCGCGAGCCGGCGCCCGCACCGTCGAGCCGTGTCGCTTCGCTCTCCACCGAGATCGATCAGCTCGTCCTTCGTTGCCTCGCCAAGGATCCGGCGCAGCGATTCAGTTCGGGCAGCGAGCTTGCCGCCGCGATCGGCGCGTTACTCGGAACGACCTCGCAGCCGAGCGTGACAGCGGTCGCGACGCACCACACACCCGTCCCCCTGGGTGCGGCGCAGACCACGCTGTCAAGCGCGTCCGGGATGTCGATGGGGAAGTCGATCGCGCCAGCGAAGCGATCTCGCGGCTGGCTCGTAGCTGGCGCCGGAGTGACCGCGCTCGTCGGCATTGCGATCGTCGTGGTCGTCACGTGGCACGGAACGAATGACTCGAAGTCGCAGGTGCCCGTCGACACCGCCGCGCCGGTTGCGCCGGCCCCATCTGGGGTGGCACCCCCCGCGCCGCCAACACCGCTAGCGAAATCGAGCACGCCAGATCCGGACGCCGAGATCGCGAAGCGCCTGAAGGGCGTGATGGAGCGCTTCGTCGCGTGGTCGCACACCCATGCCGGCGCACCGTGCCCGGATGCCGCCTCGCTTGGGGGCGACGCACGAGACCCGTGGGACCATCCGATCGAGATCACGTGCACGGATCAGCCCGCCGATCAGATCATCGGTGTTCGCTCGGGGGGACCGGACGGCGTGAAGGACACTGCCGACGACATCGCGTCGTGGCAACTCGGTCGCGACGTGACCGATCTGGTACATGGGGCGCGGTGGGTCGTTACGCCGCGGCCGGCTGCGCCTCCGGCGAAGCCGTCGACGTCGGCGAAGAAGTCCGCCGCTACAAAGCCTGCCGCGGCCGCGACCAAGGAGCCTGCCACGCGCGCGGTCCAGGTCGACGAGAACGGTATACCGATCGCACGCTGAAGGAGCTGGCTATGATCCGAATCGCCGTCGTCGTCGCGTTGGGCGTACTGGTCGCAGGGGCGCCGAGCGCACGTGCGCAGCCGGCGGGCGCGCAAGCTGAGGTGCTGTTCCGCCAGGGCCGCGACTTGATGACCGCCGGCAAGATCGGCGAGGCGTGCACCGCGTTCGCGGAGAGCCAGAAGCTCGAGCCGGCGGTGACGACGCTGCTCAACCTGGCGGCGTGCCGCGAGAAGAACAATCAGCTCGCGAGCGCGTGGGGGTTGTTTCTCGAAGCCGAGCGGCTGACACGCTCGGCGACTGACGCCGCGAGCCAACAGCTGCACGGCATCGCGCAGAATCGCGCGCAGAAGCTCGAGCCAAGGCTGTCGACGCTGGCCATCACCGTGCCGGCCGAGAACCGGATAGGAGGTCTCGAGATCGTGCGTAACGGCGAGGTCGTCTTGCCCGGGACGTACAACCGGGCGCTTCCGATCGACGGTGGCACGTACACGATCGCCGCGCGCGCGCCGGGCAACGCGGAGTGGTCGACGACGCTGACCATCGGGGTCGAGCGGGATGCCAAGACGATCGAGGTCCCGAAGCTCAAGTTGGCAGTGCTCGGCGCGGCCGTGAACCCGACCGCGCCACAGTCGCCCGTGTCAAAAGCTCCAGCGCAGGCGCCTCATCGATCCAACGTGATGCCGCTCGTCGTTGGTGTTGGGGCGCTGGCGTTGCTGGGCGCCGGGCTCGGATTCGAGATGTGGGCGCGCTCGAGCTACGACGACGCCAAGGCCGAGATGGCGAATCAGATCCGACGCGATTCGCTGTATGACTCTGCCAACCGGAAGCGGTACGTCGCAGAGGGATTAGCGGTGGCGGGCGTCGCTACTGCGGGCGTGGCATTGTGGCTGTACCTGAGACACCCCGATAGCGATGGGGCCAAGCCGTCGGCGGCGACCGCGCGCAAGAGCCGGCTCGTTGTCACGCCAATGGGCGTCTCGCTCGTCAGGCGATTCTAATCGGGACCTTGTAGACCAGCGGTTCGCCGCGACCGGGTGGTGGTCGGTGCCCACGGCTACCGGCACTGCCTCGACGCTCACGGTGTCCTGGCGCAACGCACTCCGAGGAAGTAGTAGCGAGACGGGGACGGGACGGCGCCGCGGGCCGCGCCGCGCTGGAGTACCGCCGTATCGTCGAAGGCGCCACCACGGACCACCCGGTCACCTCCAGCGGTCAGGTTCGCGCAGTTGTTGCAACTCGTCGTCGTATACAACGTGGAGTGATCCAGCACCAATTCGGCGACGTTGCCTGCGAGGTCTGACTGCCCCCACCGACCATCACCCTTGGGCGACACGCTCCCGACCCGGGTCGGCGCGGTCCTGCAGGGGCCTGGGTTGTTGATATGGTAATTGGCATACGAGCAATCGATGGTCAGCTCGCCCGGCGAGCTCGACGGTGACCACGGATACGCCCGCTGCTGGCTACCACCTGCGGCTGCGTAGTTCCACTCGGCTTCCGTTGGCAAGAAGCCGCCATCCCAGACGCAGAAGGCCGCCGCCTCGTGCCACGTGATGCAGTTTATCGGCCGATCCTCATCTGCGCCGTTGCCCACCACCGAGTCAGTCCACGTCTGGGACGTCGTGTGGCATTTAAGCGCCGCCCTGAGTTCGGTCGTGTTCGCCATGAGGCTCGTGTTGAAGCTCGGGTCCCAGCCACCCTGGTTCGCCATCCCGTTCAGGGTTCGCGCCCCAGCACCCGGCGTCGGCGGGCGCATCTGAGTCCCCAGTCCCGCATTCACGAACGCGCGAAACCTCGCCACCGTGACTTCGTACCTGTCGATCCGGATGTCACTCACGGTCGCCGGGTAGCTCATGTTCGGATGGCGGTTGTCTGCAGCCACGTCGTGATCGCGATAGAACGATGTGCCTGCGAGCGTCGCACCGGTCGCGTTACCCTCAACGAGCGAGCTGGCGCAGCAACTCGTCGTGAAGTTCCCGCCACAGGTGGCGCGGCACGGCGCGGTCACCCGCAGTTCAGCCATCCCGGTGCCTCCAGGGCTTGCCGTGGCGGTCACCTGGAAGTCGACTGTTCCGTTCCTGGTTGCCGCGAGGTGGCCGGTCGCCGTGCAGCTCGAGCCCGGCGCAAGTCCGGTCGTGCATGTGCTCGAGGTGAACGTCATGGTGCCCAGCGTCAGCCCCGTGACCGCAATCAGCGGGACCCCCGACGTTGTCCCGCCCGTGTTCGTGACGGTGATCAGCGTGTCGAGCGCTGCACCCGCGTACAAGTCGAACACCGCCGGCGACGCGGTGACCACGAGCGCGTCGTCGCCGCCGGAGGTAGCATCGCCGGACAGTCGCGCCAGCTCCGGGAAGCCGCACCCCGTCAACGCGACGAACACCGCCAGGGGCGGCCACGCGGTGCTCGCTCCGCCGCGCCGACATCGACCATCGCGGATGCCTCGGTACGTCCCCATCTGCGTGCCCGCCTTCACCCGCTTTTTACGTCAACCACGACACCCGCGCAACCGGCGGCTCACGAAGAGACCGACGGTGCGAATAGCTTCCCCGCCGCCTACGCTTTCTTCGTCGACCTCATCGACGTGCTCGGGCCAGCGACAGTCCAGGAATGCGCGCGCCTTGCCTTAGTTCGCCTTTGGTTCCTCGACAATTTTCAAGCGTGTCGTCGGACGCGTCGTCGTCGGGGGTTGGGCCGACGGGCTTAACGTGAACTGTGTGATCTCGAAGCGAGATCAGAACGTGACATACAGTCCTTCGTTCCTCTTCGCCGCCACTTCCAGCATTTTCACTGCCGTGTCCAGCTCAGGCGAGCCCGCTTTCTTCGCGAGCTCCAGCAACGCCTCGTAGTTTTCGCGAACTCTCTTCGCGGACTGGAAGTACGAACCCATCTTTCCCGCATCGAAGGGGTTATTGGGCGGGCCGATCGTGGTGCCGAGAATCGGCGACTCCGTCCGTGACGAGCTTGTCGCCAAGTCAGGCACGCGCTCCCAGGCCGAGCCCAGCCCTATGTCGGCGGTCGGGCTGTAGTACTTCGTCAACGCGAAGTCGCCGTACTGATGCGCGTCTTCAATCTCGATAAGAGAGGCCCAATTGGCGCCGAGCGGCTCGCCTTCATAAGGGTCGCGCAGCGCATCTAGGTTCACGTTGATGAACGACTTGAGGTGACTCGTGTCCCCGGTAGCGAGGGCGTCCTCCAAGCAGGGGAGAAGCTCTCGCTCGAACGACTCGTAGTCGAACACGAATGCCTTGTGCTCGAGAGCGCTGATCTCTTCGAGCTCGGCTAGAAACGCGTCCAACCCGGGTCTGTCAGCGGGATCCTCGCTCAGCGCGTGTTCGAGGAGCGCCGAGATCGAAGCCGGCGCGCCACCCGCCCAGTCGACGAGCATCTTCGCGAGCGAGTAAACGAGGGACCGCTCGGTGGGGTTGCTCGACCAGACTTCCGGCGCTGCGTACTCGCGCTCGAATGGTGGTCGCGTGACCATGTCGTAGGTCTTGCGTTGGAAGAGCAGGTCTGGCCGATCGCTCATTGCGGTGACTGTGACTCGTCTGCCGTGGCGCACGCCCCACATGTACTCGGGCTGTACTCGAGCGAGCACCGTCCCCTCCGCGAGTGCTCGTGCAAGCAAACGGCCTGCCGAGAGTGCGAGTTCGATCGCCTGGAGCTCGTCGACGCCAGCGCTGACGAGATCAGGTAACCATGCGCCCACGGTCGGGATCTCCACGCAAAGCCAGTGGGGGTGTTGCGGCGGCGGGTCGTCGGCCTCCCCGGCAAACGCGAGCTCTACGTTCGCCGCTTTGCGCGCCGCGAGGACCGGGCGTATCGATTCAGCTGGAATCCGCGACAGCCTCCCGTCGATCGCGACAAGTGCCTGACGCCCATCTTGGACGCGCATCGCACGCCAGAGCTGCCGAGCTCCGATGCCACGTAGATGGTCCGTGATGAGAAATGCCCCTCCTGCGACGAGGGCCCCGTGCGGAAACGCGACCGCCACTTCCTTTAGCGCCTCGCGCTCGGCGGCTTCCGCCTCTCGGACCCTCGCTTCGTGCCGGATCGCATAGTCGATGTCGCCCCGCATCTCGCGCACCACCTCGCCCGCAGGCTCTCCCATTACCTCGCGGTGAGCGAGCCGGCCGAGCCATAGGGCCGTGACGGCATCAATCCCCTGCGCCAACGCGCGGTTGATGATTGGCAGCACGGTGAACCCCTTCGGATACAGGACCGGATCGCGCTTGCCGCTCATCTCGACGAGAAACGCGTGTAGGGCGCTGGCTTCGTCCGTGTCGAACCGGCGCGCTAGCTCGAGATCGCCAAACGCCAGCGCGGCGAGCCCCACTCGTTGCTTCTCGCCATTCGTGAGGCGCTCGGGCTTCAGATCGGACAGAAGCGACCGCGCGATGACATCGGTGATTTGCGGCAGCGGCGTGCCCATCGACGCAAATGCATTGACGAGGTCCACGATCGCTACGACCGCTGCTGCTGGGACATCGGAATGAGCCTGTATTGGCTGTAGCGCGCGGACAACCTCCTCAATCATCACGAATACCGGACCGAGCTCGGCGCGGGCGCCTTCGGGATCCACGAGCATCGCGCGACAGATTTGGTCCGCGAGCGATGGAAGGTCAGCGTGGTGTCGCTGACCAAGCGCAGCGACAAGAGGAGCTCGCACAATCTCAAAGCGCTCGCTCCCGAGCCCTTCGAACCAAGTGGTCCACGTCTCGAGCAACTCGCGAGCGCTCATGTATCCCCGTGCCGGTGGATGATTCATAGCTGCGTCACCGTGTGTCGCGCTCGAGTGTGCGGCCCCATTCACCGAGCAACCCGTCGCTCAGAGAATCGTTGGCAAGCCCTTTTCGGATCTTGCCAACAACTTCGCCGTCGTACTCGAAGACAATGTCAACCCCGCGCGAGAGCGAGAACTCTGTCAGTCTCTCGACGATTTCGACGACCTCGTCGTACTGCGCCCGGTCGACGGCGGCCGGTACTTTGTCGTCCCACGGCGGGAACGACGAGTAGAGCCGCATCACGCCGCCGACTGTGATGATCGGCTTGTCTTCTGGGTCATCGCTGGAGTCGTCTTCCTCGTTCACGAATTCTGGTGGACTCAGCGTCCACTCCTTCGACGAAACCAACGCTTCGACGAGATCCTGCATTGCCCGTGCGTCCGCGTCGGATGGTTCGCCATCGATCGCAAAAAGCAGATTGATCTGTGGATGGTCAGGCGACAGCGGTTCCATCGTCTTCGACGTTCTTCGGCTCGAGCGATCCAGTCATGCCCGGACCCTCACCGCTCCTCTGCACCAGTGTCGAGTTCGGCCAGGAACGCGTCCAACCCGGGTCTATCAGCGGGCTCCTCGCTCAGCGCGCGTTCGAGGAGCGCCGAGATCGAAGCCGGTGCGCCACCGGCCCAGTCGACGATCATCTTTGCGAGTGAGTAGACCAGCGAACGATCGCTAGGGCTGCTCAACCACACTTCAGGCGCCGCGTACTCGCGCTCGAACGGCGGCATCGTGACCATGTCGTATGTCCTGCGTTCGAACAGCTCGGAAGGACGGTCGCTCACCGCGGTGACCGTGAGTCGTTCGCCGTCCCGCACGCCCCACATGTACTCCGGCCGAGTCCGCGCGAGCACGGTGCCCGCCGCAAGTGCCTGCACGAGCAACCGTCCCGCCGATCGTGCGAGCTCGATCGCCTGCCGTGGACTGACGCCCCCAACGATGAGGTCCGGCAACCAGGTCCCGTCCGCCGGGATCTCGACGCATAGCCAATGACAGTGTAGGTCGGGCGGGTCGTCGACTTCACCGGCATACGCGAGCTCGACGTTCACTGCTCTTCGCGCTGTGAGGGCGGGGCGCACCGAATCGGCAGGAATTCGTGCCAGCTTGACGTCGAATGCCACCAGAGCTTGGCGCCCATCCGACACGCGCACCGCTCGCCACAGCTGCTGAGAGCCGATGCCGCGCAGCTTGTCCGTGATCCGAAATGCTCCCGCGGCAACCAATGCGCCATGCGGAAACGCGAACGCGGCCGCTTCCTCGTGGGCGCGCAGTCGGGCTTTCGCCTGACGCGTCTCCTCGTCACGCTCGATCGCTCGTTCGATAAAGGCGCGCGTCTCGCGCACGACCTCGCCCGCTGACTGCGCCATCACCTCGCGAAACGCGAGGCGCCCGAGCCACAGCGCGGTCGCGGCATCGAGCTCCTGCGTCAGCGCGCGGAAAATGATCGGAAGCACTGTGAACCCCTGCGGATACATCACGCGATCGCGCTTGCCGCTCATTGTGGTCAAGAACGCGTGGAGCGTGTCCGACTCGTTGGTGTCGAACCGCCGCGTGAGATCCAGATCGCCGAACGCGAGAGCGGCAAGCCCCGCTCGTACGCGCTCGTCATTTAAGAGCTGCCCCGGTGTGAGCTCGGCCAGCAACGACCGCGCGATGACATCGACGATGCTCGGCAACGGGGTGCCCACCGACGCGAACGCGTTGACGAGATCTACGATCGCAACGATCGCGGACGCGGTAATGTCCGCGCGAGCATGCGTGGGTCGCAACGCGTGAACGATCTCCTCGACCATCACGAAGACAGGTCCGAGTTCGGAGCGAGCTCCCTCGTGATCCACGAGCATCGCGCGGCAGACCTGCTCTGCCAGCGACGGGAGCTCGGCGTAGCGCCGCTCCCCGAGTGCTCGGGTGAGGGGGACGCGCACGATCTCGAAGCGTTTGGAGCCGAGCTCGCCGAACCATGCGGTCCATGTCGCGAGCAGTTCGCTAGCGCTCACACGGCCCCCGCAAGCTTCCGCAGGTCGTCGTCGAAGCGCTCTGCGACATCGCCGAACGGAATGCGGCGGGTCCAGTGAAATGCGATGCGCGCGATCCACGACACCGTCCCAGCATCTCGGCGCAAAGACGTGCGTCTGCCGAATGCGCCTGCGCGGGGCCAATGGCCAGCCGATCCTTCACCTGGCTGAGGTCACGTTCGCCGACCTTGGTCATCGTCTGGTCGCCTCCGATGGTCATGCGTCTCGGTGTCGTCGCAGTCACTCGATCTCAACTAACTGAGACAGCTCGGCATCGTAGAACCCCTCGTTCGCTCCGATGATGCCGTCTAGCTTCCTGGCGATGAACAGCTCCGTCTCATCGAGCATGTTCCAGACTTCGTCGGGCACATCTCCAAGCTCGATGTGAAACACCTGGCGGGTAGCGCGAAGGTGCTCGCGAACGCGATCGGTCTCGCCCGTTCCGTCATCGAGGCGCTCGAGCGCGTCGTCGATCATCGGCCGGACATCGTCACCGGTTATCCGTTGGATCTGGACGGGGCGCTTACTCGTTCCATGTGTGACGGCGAAGAAATCCCACTCCTTACTCGTGGCGAGTTCTCCCTCGGACGGCGGGTCAATCGTGATGTCGTCTGGGCCGGTAGTGTCGATCCGTTCGACGACATCACGGTACTCGAGTCCATGGTCGGCCTTACAATATATGTAGATGTGATTCGCCATGACGGTCTCGTTCAGTTCCTGCTGCCTTCACCCGAAGGCGGCTTATCTAGGCGCCCCGGACGACTCGGGTTGGGATCGGCCTTGATATCCTCGCCTGGCACCGTGCGCTGCTCGACGACCCTCTCCGCGTTGGGAATGTCCTCGGCAGTGTACTTGATCCGACGCGCCGAATTCGTGGAGTCGACGATCGTCAACGTGTCATTCGGGCCGAGCTGTTTGATCTCGGAGGCCAGCTTGCGCTGATACGTTGCGCTCGGCTTACCCTTCTTGTTGAGGTGATCGACCTCGAGGTAGTCGATGCCTCCCTCCGGGTTCTCCCTCATCCCGTCCACGTAGTTTTCGATCGGCTTCCCGTTCTTCGTTCGCGAGCCAAGCGTCGTCGTCTCGTTGACGTCCCATCCTTCCTCCTTCGCCAGCTTGTCCTTCGTCGAGACCTGCTTCTTTCCACCGTTACGACCCGGACGACCGCCGTTGTCGGCGGCGTCGCTGTGACCACCTGCTTCGTAGCCCTTCTCGGTTAGCACCTCATCCGGCGCCTTCCCTTGCTTCCACTTGTCCCTGACGTAACGACGGTAGCGCCACGTCGCCATCGCCTCGGGTGACGAGCCCTCCGGTGGGCGCGGGCCGGGTTCGGGCGGCGGCCATTCCCCCTCGTAACCTCTCGCTTGCGATGGCCTTGCATCATCGCCGTCTGACTTCGTCCGGGACTTGCGACCGGGCGTGCCGCGCTTCTGAGGCGCCGACTGTGGTTCGTTCGCGGGCTCACCTTCCACCTTCGGCTCCGCTGACGTTGCTTCCTGGCCCTCAGGAGCCTTGGACGGCTCAGGCTTCGGCTCGCGCTGCCGCTCTTGGGGAACCGGCTCTTGCGCCTCGGAGCCGACAGGCGAGTTCCTCTGCGGTTGCGGCGCAGTCGTGGACTCGGCAGGCTTCTCGGCGAGGACCTTCGGATCGGACGCCATCGCGGTCTGCTGCGAGCGGTCGGTCTTCGGAGCCGTGATGGGCTTGACGCCCGGCGGCTCGGTCATGAAGAGGTTTCCGGTCTCAGTCCGCTCGTTGTAAGTCGCCCAGACGTCGACCTCGATGACCGGCTTCCCCTTCCCTCCGATCGTTCCCTCCGCCGTTGCGTGATAGACGCGCTCGCCGCCGTCTCGCTGTCCGACTTCCTTCGGCAGCCTGATCTCGAACTCGAGACGCGGCGTCGTGTGGTCGGTCGCGGCGGCCTGCGAGGCCATACCGTCCTTGACGACGAACCCGGTATAGACCTTGTGTCCATCGACCTTCTGCTGCGCCATGACCGCGAAGTCGGAGGCGCTTGGGAAGACGAGCTCGCGATACACGTGCGGATCGCGCGTCGGGCTGATCAGCTCGACGAGCGGAACCGACTCTCCCCGGAGACGGTTGCCCTCGACCGGTGGATGAGTGTGGCCACGCGGTGTGATTCCAGGCAGCCCGATCCAGTCGACTGCGTGGCTCTGGCCGCGGATGATCACGGCGCGGCGATCGGAGGTTTGTCCGATGCCGAACTCGGTCCCAGGATCGGCTGGCATGCGCGGCTCGCCGCTGATGCCCGTCGCCTTCAGGGCAACAGCCTCGCCGCGGTTGAGCTGCCGAAGGATCTCGTGACCCGTAGCGAGGTCGACCGGCTGGCCCACGACTCGGTTCGTTCCTGCGTCGAGTTGTCCGAAGCTATCGATGCGCGGAGCGAGGTCGGCCTGTACGCGGACCGTCGTCCGCTTTCCGCCGACGTTGAGGTCGCCTTCGAAGTACACCGCGTTCTTCGCGGGATCGTAGTGACCCGGGCCCGGGTCATGACCGAACTTCTCCTTCCACTGGCCTCGCAGCTCGCCGACCTGGTGCGGCTGTGCGACGAACGTGTCGTCGGCAATCGCGAAGACGCCGCCACCGATCTGCTGCGCGACCTCGTGGCCGTTCGTGAGCATCTCGCCCGTCCCACGCTGGTGGGGAGCCGCCTTGCCGTCGACATGCACGATCGGCTCGGGCACCTTCATCTCGCGCGGCCGGTAGCCATTGCGCTCCGCCGCGAGGTTGATCGCCGCCCGCGGGTCGCGGAGGTAGATCTCGCGGAGCTGCCCGATCTGCGCGTCACCGGGACGCTTCCGCGACTCCGCGTCGAGCCATTGCTCGAATGGCTTGGCCTCGCCGCCATCGATCTTCATCGCCGTCCGCATGGCCTTCTCGGGCAGCGCCTCGGTGATGGTGAACGGCGGCGAGCCGTCGCTCGGCTTGATCGTGATCTTGCGCTGGCCGGTGTACGGATCGGTCTCGACCCGCGCGATCTCGGCGCCCGCCGACCGCTGCTGCTGGATGATGCCGTCGAGCCCGGCCGGCTCGACGCGGTACGAGCCCGGACCGATCGGCTCGAGCGCGGCGATCGACGCCATGGCCCGGACCTGGTTGACCTCGGCCGCCGATCCGGCGAGGTCCTTGCGCATCTCGGCGACGGCGTCCGGCTTGAACTGCTTCGGGTTTTTCTCGGCGTACGCGAGCACCTTTTCGCCCACGGCGCGCTCGCGCTCGAGGTAGACGCGCCAGCGATCGAGCAGCGCGAACGCCTTGCCGCGATCTACCCGCGCCTCGGGATCGAGCTTCGTCGACTCGAGCTCCTTGGCCTGGGCCGCGATCTCGCCGCGCTCGGCGTCGAGCCACGCGACATCGCGGTTGATGCTCTCGATCTTGGTCGCCCGTAACGAACCGGCCACGGTGTCGTGCATCGCCTGTCCGACCCTCATGCCCGCGACCGCGACTGCGCCTTGGATCGCGAGCTCGATCAGCTCGGCCTCGGTGAGGAGGCGCCCCTGATCGATCAGGCTCGCGGCCTGCCCCTGCACGACGCCGAGCACCTCGGAGACGAACAGCTCGTGCGTGAGCCCCTTCACGTATTTGCCGGCCTTGGACGCCGTGCTCGTCGTCGCCGCCGCTCCCGTCGCGTCCGCGGCCGCACCCGCGCCTTTCGTCGTCGCCGCCGCCTTCGTCGCCGTGGCCGCCGCCTCGACTTCCTTCGCGCCCGCGACGAGCTCGGCCTGGACCCCTGCGACCCGCGCGGCCTCCGCGAGCTTGCCGATCACGAAGAACGTGCCGACATTGAAGATCAGGCCCGTCGAGAGCGAGCCGATTGTCGGATTGTGGCCGAGGATCAGCTTCTCCATCGCGACCGTCGCGCCCGTCGTCACCACGCCGCCTGCGACCGCGGCAGCAAACACGCCACCCCCGTCGGCGATCACCGCTGCGAACTGCCACTGCCCGAGCGCGAACGCGGCGAATGCGATCCCGAGCCCGACGACGATCTTCGTCCACTTCTTCTGCTTCGTCGCGTCCGTGAGGAACTTCGAGACTCGCTGCGCGTGCTTCACGAAGCGCGGGCTGGTGACGATCTCGCGGTAGGCATCCCGCGCGAGCCCTTTCAGCACCCTGTGCCGCTCCAGGTCCTCGGCCTTCGTCGAATTCTTGAACGTCTCCGCGGCCGTGAACGGCAGGAACACCCGGACCTGGAGCTCCGTGTAGATGTCGCGGTTCTCAGCGCGGAGGACCGTGTCCATCACACCGCCCGACGCCGAGAGCCAGAAGTCGTCGGTGTCGCGCAGCGCGGCCCACATCTGATCGAGGTGCGCCAGCTTGTCGCCGATGCCGATCTCGAACTCCAGGTCGTCGACCTTCTTGGTCTTCTCGGCGAGCTGCGCCTGCACAGTGCGCGGATCGGCGAGGATCTGCCGCCGCGCGAGCGCGATCTCCTTGAGGTGGTTCGTCGTGCGGTCCTCCGCGTACTCCGGCCTGAACTCCGCGGCGCCGATCCGCTCGCCCTGCTTCGCGTTCTCGACCTGCGGCATCCCTTCGTGCAGCTTGGCTTCGAGGATCGACGCCTGCGATAGAAGGAGCAGTTGCTCGGCGCGCGCGACGCGTGGCTCGGCGATCTCGGGGAGCTCGAGTGCGACGACCGCGTCGTGGAACGGCTGCGCGACTTCGCGCAGCGGATCTCGGACCGTGCTCGGTGCCACCGCCCCGCCGGCCGCGACGAGCTTGCCGCCGGCGTCGGCCAGTCCCTTCGCGATCCGCGTCAGGAGCCCGCGCTGCTCGAACGCGAGGAAGTGCGCCGCATCGACGTCCGGAATGCTCTGCTTGGTGACCTTCTCCTTGCGAAGGTTCAGGCGGGCCCAGGCGTCGCTCGCCGGCTTCGTCGAAAGGCCGAATAGCGGCAACTGCAGGTGGATCTTGTCCAGAAGGTCGACCGCGTCCTTGAGCTCGGCGTACACGTCGGCCTCGTCGTGGGCCGGCGTCACCGGCTTCTTCGCATCCTTGTCCTTCTCCTTCTTTCCGTCCTTGCCGGCGCCCGCGGCCTCTAGGGCCTCCTTCTCCGCGACCCGCGCCTTCGCGCGCTGCATCGCGAGCGCTCCGGTATTGCCGCTGGTCAGCTCGGCGACCGGATCGATGTCCTCGACCTCGTCCGCGCCCCAATCGAGCCCGAGCGCGCGCGCGAGCTTGCGAGGCATCCCGCTGCCCGGCGCGCTCGGCATGAACGCGTCGGTCTGGAACAGTTTCTTCACGCCGGGCGTCATCAGGGCGGCGTCCGCGGCATGGAAGCCCCAGAGCGGCGGCATCGGGATCAGGCGGTGCGCCTCCTCGGGCTTGCCGAACGCCGCCGTTGCGACCTGCTCCGCAGTCGCGTTCGCTGGCGTCGCCTCGAGCCAGTGCCACCGCGGAGAGGCACGGCGCACGGTCGCGATCCCGTGCTGCACGCGCTCTAGCTTCGCGAGGTTCGGGTAATCCTTCGCCGCCTCGGCGAAGTCCACCGCGCTCTGCACCTCGACGAGACCGTGGACGACGTGTCCGTCCATCGGATGCGAGATCACGACCTCGTCCTTCTTGACGAGGTTCGCTGCGGGGGCCGCGTCTGGTGATCCCTTCGCGCTGTGCTTCTCCAGATACAAGCCGAGCACGCGCGGGAACACGCGCTTCATCGACTCGTCGTAGCGGCGCGCGACCGCATTGGCGACCTCGAGCAACACCGGTTGCAGGTAGGTCCACGACGTCGGGCCCTTGTTGGTCTGTGTCGGCCGGGGTTGGTCGTCCTTCTGCTCCCAGTCGCGAGCGCGCGAGCGATCGACGAGTGCGTCCAGCGATTCGGGTGCGACGAGGCGCTTTAGCTCTACGACGAGGTTCTTGGTTCCGGGAACAAGTGACTTGATCAGGAGATCATCGAAGGTCGACTTCGCCAGGAACCTCGCGAACGGCCCCGTGCTGACGAGATGCAACGTCGCGAGGTTCTCGCGCAGATGCTGGTCGAGATACGGATCGCTCGCGAGGTAGTCGAGCGCGCTGACGGACGGCCTCTGCTGAGCCGGCTGCTGTCCTGGCTGCTTTCGCAACGGCGTCGCACCGGAGACCGAAACGCTCGGTGACCAAGCCGCCGCTCCACCGCGTTCGCGGAAGCTCGACGCAAACCCGTCGGCGTCACTCTCCGCATCGTTGTTGCTTCCTGCACCGATGCCCTTTGCAGCTGCGGCTGCCGGCTCCGGGTGCGTGTCGGCTTGCACGACGTGTGCGACCTCGTGGGCGATCAGCTCGCGGCCATCGGGCGTCGCGGCGTCGAGCTGCCCGGCGCCCATGTGGATGTCGCTTCCAATGGCGACCGCGCGCGCGCCATGCTGCGCGGCGACCGCGGCCCCCTCCGCACCGTCGTGAAGTTGCACATGCTCCAGTGAGCGTCCGGTCGCTTGCTCCAGCTCTCCGCGCATCTCGCTGGGCAGTTTCCGTGGCCCTGTTCCTCCATCCTCCCCACGCCACTTCGCGACCTCGCTCTTGTAGAGCGAAGTACCGCCGCCCTTCATGTCGAGCGCCGCGTCGGTGGGCTGGAACGCCGCGGCGAGATGCGGCTCCGCCTCGCGCTGGAGCTCGTCGATTGCGGTGACAACGCCGTCGCGCGTCGCCGTCTCGCGCGCTCGCGCGAGCATGTAACGCAGCTCTCTCGCGGCGCGCGACGAGCCGTCTGCGTCGCGCGCTGCGTTCGCGGTAACGAGCTCGGCGAGAGCCGGTCTCACCGCTTCGAAGGGAGCCGCGAGGGGCTCGCCCGGCGATGCCGTGGGCGGGACCTGGACTGCCTTGCCCGTTGGTTCATGTCTCGCATCGCTTGCGGTCCCACGGACGCGCTCCGCCCGCCCAGGCGACACGACGGCGTTGGCTGCGGCGTTGGGATCTGGAGCCACCCGTCCATCGGAACGTCGTGACGCACCGCCGATCGAGAGCTGCTCGTGCTCGTCGCGCTTCACCGAAACCGTCCTGACCCGTGCCCGAGCGCGCTCATGTCGTGACGCCTGCCCTCGTCGGGCATCCGAGCAACCTAGCCCAACTTGACAACCAACGAGCCGAGAATCGCTTCGAGAGGAGAAGCTCGGTCGGCATGCCGGCGGGGTGCCGCGTTTTGCGGCACGCCGTCGAGAATCCCCGGTTTTGTCGGCGAGCAGCGATCACTTCATGGCTTCTACGGCCCTCGACGACACCCATCCCCAGATTCTCGACGAATGTTCCATCGAGGCCGAAAGTTGCTCGAAGGTCACGAGACCGCCGCAAGCTCGTGATTCAGGCCTTACGGGCGAACGACGGCCAGCGCGTTTTGCGCACACCCGAGGAGGAAGCCGGGTAGCATCGCGCCGCCGATGATGGTGCCCGCGCGAGCAACCTCGAGAGAATACGCCTTGGGCGTGTTCGGCCGCGTGTCTGACAGGTGCGTTGCCCTCCATCGAGTTCGCCGGATCGCAAGATTCCAACTCACCAGTAGAGCGTCTTTCCGGTCGAGTTCTTCGTCGGTGATGAACAGGATCGCCGCCACGGACCACGGTTCCAACGCCGATCGCCATCGTCGGGAGGCATCGTTCCGATACCGTCGCCGGACCCAGCCGGCGATACCGGCGACGACCAGATATCTCGCCGCGCGTGCCGGCAGGCCGAATGCCGCGAGCGTCATGGCGGATCACGGGACGGTCGCGGTGCGATCGATCCCGAAGCAATAGAGATGCACGGGCGTGCCGCACGAGGCCACCGATCCGCCGACCAGGACGTCCGCGTCGGTGGCGGTGAGGACGCCGGTCATCGTGCGGCCGGCCGTCGTGCTCCAGTCGGGCGCGGTGTTCGAGTTGTTGCAGTTCAGGCCGTAGTACTGCGTGTCCGCCGCCGTCGCGGTCCACACGCGCGGCTGCATGGCGTTGGAGAGGTCGTTGCCTGCCTCGTCGAGCGACGGCGGATACGGCAGCGTCGTCGTACCGAAATCGCCGATCCGGTTGAACATCACGCGGCCATCGACGCGCGTCCACCCGGTTGCGGGCGCGATGCGCGACCGTGCGTTGACGCCGGTCGCGCCGAGGTAGGCGCGGTACGTGCCGGGGAGACCGCGCCCGGCAGCGGCAGCCTGGCAATTCCTGTCGGCGCCGAGGAGACCGCCGAGGTTGCCGTCGAACGTCGCGCCGGTCGTGAACATGAGGTTCGGACGGAGCTTGTAGGCGGCGTTGACCGTGCTGTTCGCGGTGATCGTGAACGTGCAACCGCCCGTGCCGGTGCAGCCAGAGCCCGACCAGCCGGTGAAGCTCGACAGCGTCGAGGGTGCGGCGCTCGCGGCCGAGCTCAGCGAGACCACGCTGCCGTAGTTGACCGTCACGGTGCACGTGCCGCCGCAGTTGACGCCGTTGCCAGTCACGGTCCCGGCGCCGTCGCCGCTCTTGGTGACCGAGAGCGTGAATGTCATCAGGGTGAAGGTGGCGGTCACGTTTCGCGCTGCCGTCATCGTCACGTTGCAGGGGGCCGTGCCGGTGCACGCGCCGGTCCAGCCCGTGAACGTCGAGCCCGTCGACGGCGCCGCGGTCAGCGTGACCATCGTGTTGTAGTTGTAGTTCTGGGTGCAGTCGACGCCGCACGCGATGCCCGCGGGGTTCGACGTGACGTTGCCGCTGCCGTTGCCGGCCTTCGCCACGGTGAGCGCGAACTGCTGGAGCGTGAACGTCGCGGTCACCGTGATCGCGGCGTTCATCGTCACGATGCAGGTGCCGGTGCCCGTGCAGCCACCGCCCGACCAGCCCGCGAACGTCGAGCCCGTCGACGCGGCCGCGGTCAGCGTGACCATCTGGTTCGCGGTGTACGACTCGCTGCAGTCGGCGCCGCAGTTGATGCCGGTCGCCGTGACCGTGCCGGCGCCAGTACCGCCCTTCGTTACGAACAAGGTCAGGTTGTCGAGCGCGAAGTTCGCGCTGATCGTCGTCGGGCCGGTCACCGTCACCATGCATCCGGCGGTGCCCGTGCAGGCGCCGCCCCAGCCCGCGAACACCGACAGGTTCGCCGGCGTCTGCGTCAGCGAGATCATCGTGCCGTGATCGACCATCACGGTGCACGTGGCGCCGCAGGTGATGCCGTTGCCGGCGATGGTGCCCGTGCCGTTACCGGCCTTCGTCACCGTCACCGCGTAGCTGGCGACGTCGAACGTCGCCGTCACCGTCGCGGCCTGCGCGAGCGTGACCTCGCACGTCGGCACCGAGCCGCTGCACGCGCCGCCCCAGCTCGTGAACACCGAGCCAGTGTCGGCGACGGCGGTCAGCGTGATGACGGTGTCAGGGTCGAACTCGGCCGAGCACGTCGCGCTCGTGCACGTGATGCCCGCCGGCGAGGACGTCACCGTCCCTGCGCCGGTGCCCGCGTTCGTGACGCTGAGCGGGACTGCACCCATTGCATCGGGCGCCGCGTCCGGTGGAAGCGGTGCATCCGCGAGATGGTTGACGTCGTCACCACCGCACGCGGCGATGGCGATGAGGAACGTTGCGAGCAAGCGGATGCGCATGGTGAGCCTCCGCCGTACTTTCCCCCGGACCGCATTGCAAGCGCTGTCTCGGCGCGTACGTTCCAGCTACGACACACTGCGGCCGTGCGCATATCGCACGATCCGGCAGGCCCCCCTCACGCGCGGAGGTGACGGACCAAGAAGACCGTACCGACGACGAACGCTCCCGCGAGCGCCACGGCGATACCGACACGCTTGATGGAGAGCCGTCGCGGGATCGGGAACAGCTCCTTGGGGCACGCGGTGGTCTTCGATGGCGCGGCGTGCGACGAGCCCCACGCCGGGGGATCGCTCGCTGGAAATGATTCATCGCTGGCTTCGTCGACGCGATCCCAGTTGGATGGAGTGCTCATTCTTGCCTCACGACCTCAAACGGTGAATGCCCCACGCAACGAGCGCGAGCGCACCCAGGGCGCCAGCGACCACGACACCGCCCACCTGGAGCAGCGCTTTCGGCGTGCGGCTCGGGGCCTTCGTGACCTTCGTGACCTGATAATCGGAGTCATCCCACTCGATGACGAGCGCGACGTAGTCGGGCCCGTCGAGTGAAGGATTCTCTTCGGGAATCCATGGAGTTGTCGTGGTCTGCATGACGATCGTTAGAGCAACGGTCGTGCCGCGATGTCATGCTCGGAGAATGTCGGAGGGACGCCTGCCCGTCATCGCGATCAGCCTCGCGATCGTGGCGGTGGTGCTCGCCGGGATCGCGACGATCGTGGTCGCGACGCGTGGCGCGCCAGCGGCGGAGTCGCGTGCGGTAGCGCAGCAGTCGGCGCCGCCTGATGTTCGTCGCGTCGCCGCGAGCGATGTCGTCGCTCTCGAGCGCGATGCCGTGGAGCCTGTGAGCGCACGCGGCGCGGTCGTCGGCGTGAAGGTGATCGACGACCAGCTGCGCGCAGTGCTCGGCCTCGGACCGACCGACGTGATCACCGCGATCTCGGGCCGGCCGATCCGGAGGCAGTTCGACATCTATGACGTGCTGGTCGGCGCGGGCATGATGAACACGACGGCGCTGTTCGTGGAGGTGTTGCGCGAGGACACGCCGGTGCTCGTGCGCTGGGATCTAGATGGTGATCTGCGGCAGGCACGGCGTCCGTCGTCGGTGGGTGGCCTGCTCGGCCGGCGTCTGCCGTCGGTGGCGCCGGTGCGCGATCCGCTGCTCGATACGATCACGCAGATCGACGACCACCACTTCTCGGTGCCGCGCGCGACGCTGGAGCAGCTCGCAGCGGATCCGACGCGGTTCGCGCAGAACGCGCGAGTGATGCCGTCGACGAAGCTGGGGGCCGCGAACGGGATCCGCCTCTATGTCGTGCGTCAGACGTCGGTGCTGTATGCGCTGGGCCTGCGCAGCATCGACACGCTGCACTCGGTGAACGGGATCGCGCTGACGGACCCAGCGCGTCTGCGCGAGGTCTACGAGCAGGTGAAGAGCGCGGCGACACTCCGGATCGAGCTCACGCGACGCGGCGCCGTGGAAGTCATCGAGATCACCCAGACTCCATAGGGGATCGTTTGCGCTGTCAGCGTCACCTGGTACTGAACAGGTGTTCCTCATGAGCACCGACCTCCGCGAGCTCGTCGCCAAGGCCACCGCACGGAGCAGCTCCGCCGCTGCGAAGGTGCTGCGCTTGATCGATGCGGAGCCCACGACCTCCGCACCGCCGGAGCAGTGGGGGCTCGATGCGATGCGCGGTCGGCTCGTCGAGCTCTCCGCGCGCGGTGCGACCGCGACACTGACCACGGCCGCCGAGCTCGTGCTCGAAGCGCAGCGAGCGGAAGATCCCGTGGCGTGGGTGGTGCCGTGGTCACTCGATCAGCGCACGAGCACGTTCTATCCGCCGGATCTCATGGACCAAGGCATCGATCTCTCGGCGCTCGTCGTGGTGCGCGCGCCGTCCGTGATCGCCTCGGCGCGTGCGGTCGAGCGGCTGCTACGGTCGGGCGCGTTCGGGCTCGTCGTCGTCGATTTCGCGGGCGTCGACATGGAATCCAAGCGACTTCCAGATCACCTCCTCGGTCGAATGGTGTCGCTCGCGCAGGCACATGACACGGCGGTGGTCTGCCTCACCGACAAGACACCCGAGACGTCCTCCCTCGGCTCGCTGGTGTCGTTGCGCGCCGAGGCGATGCGCCTTCGAGAACCACCGGCATCGGAGTTCGAGATCCGCCTGCGCGCGCTGAAGGACAAGCGGCATGGGCCCGGCTGGTCGAAACGCAGCAAGGCACGTGGTCCGGCGGGTCTGTAAAGAGTGTGATGGACCTCTGGAGACTGTGGAAGCTCGAGGAGCCACCCCCCGGAACGACCGTCCCTAAGCACGACTGTCTCCACGTCCTGTCAGAAGTGCTCGTTCCTCCTCGATCTCGTCGGTGCCGGACCGGTGGCACGTCGGGTGCTCATGTGATCGAGCATGATGAAGCCATCCGCTACCAAGACCGCTCTCGTGATCGCCGCGCTCGCGACTCCGGCCCTGGCCGGTGGCAAAGCACCCAACCTCAAGCCCGCCGCCATCGCGAAGCTCGACAAGGTGGCTCCGCTGCCGAAGCTCGCTGACGTTCCCGTCGAGATCAAGACCGAGTCGAAGAAGGTCGTCGAGTCCTACGATCTCGGCAAGGCGGCGATGGGCGACGCGTACGACGTGCTGAAGCCCGGCCGTCGCTCGGCGCTTCCCGCCGAGGCGGAGATGGTCGTCATCCCGCGCAGCCTGACCTCGATCCAGGTCGGCGCTGTCGTGAAGGAGAAGCGCGCCGATCTCGACTACTGCTGGCAGCGCCTGTCGATCATCGACCGCGTTCCGAGCACCGCGGTGCTCAAGCTGAAGATCGATGTCGAGGGCAAGGTCACGTCGCTCTCGATCGGTGGCGATGCGCCGGCCGTCGTGAACACCTGCCTCAAGGAGGCGGTCCCGCACTGGGTGTTCCCCGAGGCGGAGACCAAGAGCGACGTCAGCTATCCGGTCGCGTTCCGCACGCTGTAGGGATCTCTCCGGATTAAGTTGTCGGATTGACAGGGCTTGTCCGATAGCTGAACACTGGTTCAGCCATGCGTCGGATCGCCTGCCTCGACCTGCCCGCACTGCCGCTGCAGCTCGTGTGGCGCGAGTCGCCGGCGCTGCGTGACGAGCCGGTCGTCGTCATCGAATCGGAGCGTCCGCAGGGGCTCGTGCTCTGGGCATGCGAGCGGGCGAGGGCGAGCGGCGTGCTCGCCGGACAGCGCTACGCGCACGCGCTCTCGCTGTGCGGCGGTCTCAAGGCGCGCGTCGTGCCAGGCGAGCAGATCGAGGCCGCGATCGTCGAGCTGCGGACCGCGCTCCACGCGATGTCGCCGAACGTCGAGGTCGGCGAGCCGGGGACGTTCTGGCTCGACGGCGATGGGCTCGAGCGGATCTTCCTCGACGGCCGAGCACCGGCCGGCACCGCGTGGGGAATGGCGATCGCGCGCGTGGTCGCGGCGAGCAAGTTGACCGGGGCGATCGTCGTTGGCTTCTCGCGGTTCGCGACGTTCGCGATCGCACGCGCCACGCGCACGGGGCTCACGGTGCTGCGCGCCGATGCCGACGAGCGCGCGGCCGCGACGGCGGTTCCCCTCGCGCGCCTCGATCTCGCACCACGGCTGCGCGACGAGCTCGCGCGGCTCGGCGTCACCACGGTCGGGCAGATGGTGCGGCTACCGGGCGGCGGCGTGCTCGAGCGCTTCGGGCGCGAGGCGCACCAGCTGTATCAGCTCGCCGCGGGAGAGCGCTGGGACCCGCTGGTCCCCCTCGCACCGCCGGAAGCGCCCGACGAGACGGTGCTGCTCGACGACGAGGACGACGACGTCGAGCGGCTGATGTTCGTGATCAAGGCGCCGATCGATCGTCTGCTCGAGCGGCTCGGCACGCGCGGGCGCGCACTGACCGCGCTGCACCTCGAGCTCGCGCTGAAGCTCGCGGTCGGCAAGATCGAGCTGCGCGCCGACTGCATCAAGCCCGCCGAGGCCACGCTCGATGGCCGCATCCTCATGCGCCTCGTCCACCTCCGGCTGTCGGGCATGCCGCCGGCTGCACCGGTCAACGCGATCCGCGTGTGGGCCGACGATGCGCCTGCCACGCGCGAACAGCTCGCACTGTTCGCCTCGCGGCCGCGGCGCGATCTGCGCGCCGCCGACGAAGCGCTCGCGAAGATCCGCGCCGAGCTCGGCGACGACGCGGTCGTGCGTGCCGCCCCCCGCGACGGTCACTTACCCGAGGCGAGCTTCGCGTGGGAGCGGCTCGTCCACGTCGTACCGGCGCGGCCACGCGACGTGCTGGTCCGCCCGCTGATCCGCCGCATGCTCGCGCGCGCGCAGCCGCTTCCCCCGCAAGCGCATCAGGTGCGCGACGACGGCTGGCTGCTCTCGGGGCTCGAGCACGGCGCGGTGGTGCGCATCGTCGGCCCGTACATCGTCTCTGGTGGCTGGTGGACCCAGGCGGGCGCCGCCGCGGGCGTTCATCGCGAGTATCACTACGCCGAGCTCAAGCGCGGTGATTGCCTGTGGGTCTACTACGACCGCAATCGCCGGCGCTGGTTCTGGCAAGGCGCCGTCGAATAGTCAGCGCTGCCGGCGCAGGCGCTCGATGTCCGTCGGCGCCGGATGCACGAGCACCGCACCGCTCTCGCCGTCGACCGCGAGCAGGTCGCCCGGGCGCGCCCAGCCGAACAGGCCGGGCACATCGCTGACGACCGGCAGGTTGGCCGCACGCGCGACCGCGATCGCGGCGGGCGCGACCAGATCACTCGCGACGAGTGCCGAGGCCCCGCGCGCGACGGCGGCAATCGCGATGAACGCGTTGATGCGGTCCGCGATCCAGATCGAGCCCGGGCGCAGCGAGCGTGGATCGCCGAGCAGCACGCACAGCTCCTCGACGTCCGCGACGTGATCCGCGGACTCGTGCACGGTGCCGAGCTTCCAGGGCGCACGCGCGTACTCCTTCGCGACGGTGCGGAGCCCGTCGGGCTTGTCTGCGACCGCGGCGAGCCGCTCGCGCAGGCGGGCGTCGCAGAGGAGCAGCGCGAACCGATCGAGTGCCGCACCGACCGCCGGCACCGTCGAGTCCGCGAGCTTGCGCATCGCGCGCCCGAGATCATCGCGGAGCCGCGCGAACGCTCGCTCGAGCTCGATCGGCGGCGCGCCGAGTGCGGTCGTCGTGGGGACCACGCCCGCACGCCCGAGCACTGCGCCCGGAACGTGAGCGAGACCCGACAGCCGCGCGGAGCGCACGGCGGTGTTGAGTCGACGCTCGATCGCGAGCGTGATCGGAGCACCGAGCGCGGTCGCCAGCGTCACCTCGTCGGATGCGAACGGGCGCTTGCGCCGCTGCATGACGAGCACGCCGATCACGGCGCCGGCGCAGATCAGCGGCACGCCGACGAACACGGGGAACCGCTCCTCTCCGAGGCCGGGCACCGGCTTGTACGCGGCCTCCGCGGCGGCGTGCTCGGCGGAGACCGGGCGCATGCACTCCGCGACGAGGCCGGTGATGCCTTCGCCGACGAGGAGCGTCGTACCGATCGCGCTCGCGGCGAACCCGTGGTTGCCGCGCATGACGAGCCGATCATCCTCGCGCACGTAGACGCTCGCGATGTCGACCTCCGTGATCGCCGCGAGCTCGTCGCACATCGCGGTGAGCATCGCCTCCATCGGACCGTCGTGACCCGCGAGCTCGATCAGCCGGAGGATGCCATCGACGCCGCGATCACCGCGGTGGTGGACCTGGATGAACGGGCGAGTCATCGGAACAGCGTGACACGCCGATGTTTCTGCCGCGTTTCGCGCCGGAAAACCTCTCCCTCACCTGGCTTGCGTGAGCGTCACCGACACACCGCCGGTGTTGTCCGCATACGCTCCCGGGGGACCCTGAAAGCCGATCGCATCCGCGAAGCCGATGTAGAAGCGCGTCGCGTTCGGCGGAACGACGAACCGCTGGTTGAGACCGGAGGGCGTCATGCCGTCACCGATGAAGAACGTCTGGCCGAGCAGCGGTGTCAGCTCGGCGAATGACTCGCCGGTCGCTTCCTTGCTGAAGTCCAGCCGGGCAGGGGCGCGCACGGAGGTCGAGGTTCCGAGGAACACACCGACGACGAATTGCGTGCGCTGGTGATCGACGATGCCGCTGATCCCGTTTGCGGCGAGGATGTCGGTGTCGCCGCCCGCGCACGTGCCGCCATCGGGACCCGCGGATTCGCCCGCTCCGCAGCCGATCTTGCCGCGCACGCGGGAGAACGTCAGATACCCGCCGTTCGTGACGAGCGTGATCTGCGCGGGCAGCTTGCCGCCGCGACTCGCATCCGGTGCTGCGAGCCCCGAGGAGAAGATGTCTGCACGACCATCGATCACCACGCTCGTTGGCTTGCCGAGCTCGAGCGTCGCGTTCGTCGAGAGCGACTGCGCCGGCATCGGCGCCGCGGGATCGATCGGAACGTCGGCGTTCGCGCTCGCCGGCGGCGGGGCTTCCGTCGGCCACGGCGGCTGATAGACCGGTTGCTGCTGCTGCTGCTGCTGCTGCTGCGGTCTCGCGCCAACCGGGGTGGTCTGGCGCGGCGGGCATCCTGCCAGCGCGAAGATCACCAGCGGTGCGAGGCGCATCGGACCGACATTACATCCAACTCCGGATATTGACAGGCGTTCTCGATAGCTGAACACTTGGTCAGTGATGTACGCGCCGCTGTGGTGCAAGTCGAACTTCTCGTTCCTGGAAGGAGCGAGCCACCCAGAAGAGCTGGTCGAGGAGGCGCACCGGGTGGGCATCTCGTCGATCGCGATCACAGATCGCGACGGCGTCTACGGCATGGTGCGCGCGTTCACGAAGGCACGCGACCTCGGCATCAAGCTCGTGTGTGGAGCGCAGGTCACGATCGCCGCACCCGGATCGCTGCTCGCGCCTTCGCCTGTCACCGCGGCGCGCGTCGGGCTTCATCACGACGAGCTGCCGCAAGGTCGCGGTCCCGGCTGGGGAGTCGACACCGACGAGCTCTCGCCACCGAACGTGCAGCTCGGCCGCCGCGGTCGCACGAAGCGCGCGAAGCCGCGGCAGGTAGCGCTCGACTCGATCGAGGCGCCGCCGTCGTCGCAGCTCGTGCTGCTCGCGACCGATCGCGAAGGCTGGTCGAACATCGTGCGGCTCCTGACCTCTGCGCGCCGCCGTTGCGATAAAGGCGATGCGCTCGCGTCGTGGCGTGAGGTCTGCGAGCGCTCGGCCGGCGTGATCGCGCTGTGGGGCGGCGAGAGCTCGTTGCTCGCCGCCGAGGCCGAGCCGCCACCGGCGGTCATCACCGATCTGAAGAACGCGTTCGGCGATCGGCTGCACGCGATCCTCACGCGCCACCGCCGGGCCGACGATGCGCCGCGCGAGGCTCGCCTCCGCGCTCGTGCAAAGGCCGCTGGCCTGCCGCTCGTCGCTGTGACCGAGGTGCTCTATCACACGCGTGCGCGCCGCCAGCTGCAGGACATCCTCACCTGCATTCGCCACGGCGTGACGCTCGCGACCGCCGGCACCAAGATCCGCGGCAACGACGAGCACGACCTCCGCGCACCGCATCCGTTCGGCCGCCTCTACGCCGACGAGCTCGGTGCGATCGCACGCACGCTCGAGATCGCTGCGCGCTGCAACTTCAACCTCGGCGAGCTTCGCTATCGCTATCCGTCGGAGCGCTTGCCCGACGGCTCCACCTCGGCGCAGCACCTGCGTTCGCTCGTCGAGGCCGGCGCGGCGTGGCGCTACAACGACGACGTTCCGCCGAACGTGCAGCGCCAGCTCGATGTCGAGCTCGGCCTGATCGAGGAGCTCGACTACCCCGGCTACTTCTTGACGATGTACGAGATCGTCGCGTTCTGCCGGCGCCGCAACATCATGTGCCAGGGCCGCGGCTCGGCGGCGAACTCCGCCGTCTGCTTCTGCCTCGGTGTCACCGCCGTCGATCCCGTTCGCATGGGCCTCTTGTTCGAGCGCTTCCTCTCTCGCGAGCGCGCCGAGCCGCCCGACATCGATCTCGACATCGAGCACGAGCGCCGCGAGGAAGTGATCCAGCACGTCTATCAGGTCTACGGGCGCGACCACGCCGCGATGGTCTGCAACATCATCCGCTACCGCCCGCGCTCCGCCGTGCGCGAAGTCGGCAAGGCGCTGGGCATCCCCGAGACCGCGCTCGATCGCGCCGCGAAGCACCTCTCGATGTACGGCCGCGTCGAAGAGGATGCACTCGCGCGCGCGGGCCTGAACGATCACGGTTCGATCGCCGTCGATCATCTCGCTCGCCTCTCCGACGAGATCCTCGAGTTTCCGCGCCACCTCTCGGTCCATCCCGGCGGCTTCCTCCTGGGTCACGAGCCCGTTCACGACATCGTTCCGATCGAGAACGCCTCGATGCCCGGCCGCACCGTGATCCAGTGGGACAAGGACGACCTCGATGACCTCGCGCTGTTCAAGGTCGACCTGCTCGGCCTCGGCGCGCTCCACCAGCTCCACCTCGGCCTCGATCTCCTCCGCGCGCACCGCGGCATCGATCTGACGATGGCGACGATCCCCGCCGAGGACGAGGCCACGTACGACATGATCTGCACCGCCGACACCGTCGGCACGTTCCAGATCGAGAGCCGCGCGCAGATGTCGATGCTGCCCCGCCTGCGCCCGCGCACGTTCTACGATCTCGTCGTCGAGGTCTCGCTCGTTCGCCCGGGCCCGATCTCCGGCGGCATGGTGCATCCGTACCTCCGCCGGCGTCGCGGCCTCGAGAAGGTCGAGTACCCGCATCCCTGCCTCGAGCCCGTGCTGTCCAAGACGCTCGGCGTGCCGCTGTTCCAGGAGCAGGTGATGAAGCTCGCCGTGGTCGCCGCGGACTACACGCCCGGCGAAGCCGACCAGCTCCGCCGCGACATGGCCGCGTGGCGCCGCTCCGGCCGCATCGAGAAGCACCGCGAGCGCCTGATCTCGCGCATGGAGGACAAGGGCATCGCTCGCGAGTTCGGCGAGCGCGTGTTCGATCAGATCCGCGGCTTCGGCGAGTACGGCTTTCCTGAGTGCGTTGTCGGTTCAACGCGAGTGATCGATGCGGAGACTGGCCGATGGATCCCGATCGAGGATCTTGCCGCGGAACGCGCGCGCATCCGCACGACCCTCACCTGCAACGATCAGTTGCATATCGAGCCGCGCCACGTCCTCGCGGTCAAACCCAGCGGCAAGAAGCCGGTGTTCAAGCTCCGCACCGCACTCGGGCGCGAGATCGAAGCGACGGCGAACCATCCATTCCTGACCATCGATGGCTGGCGCAAGCTTGGCGCATTGAAGGTAGGCGATGCCGTCGCGGCCGCTCGCTCATTACCGAGCATGGGGACCAGACGTTGGCCTCGTCACGAGTTGATCGTGCTCGGTGACCTCCTCTCCGAGGGCAACCTCTGTCACCCGAACACATTCTACTTCTACACGACCGATCCGGAGCACTGCCGCGAGCTCGCCCGTTGTGTGGAGCGCTTTCCGAACACCAAGGCAGTCATCGAACGACACAAAGCGTGCTTCAGCGTCCGGGTTCGTCGCCGCGATCGGTCTAGGCCCGGTGGAGCCGTTGAATGGGCAAAGCGCATCCGCATCTGGGGTTACCGTGCGCACGAAAAGAGCCTCCCGCCTGAATGCTTCGAGCTGCATCCGCGCGATCTCGCGCTGCTGCTGGCGCGCATGTGGGAAGGAGACGGAACGATCGCCGTAAAGGGGCATCACGCCGACTACGACACCGCATCGCGTCGGCTCGCCGACGACGTCCAGCACGCGCTTCTCCGGCTCGGTATCGTGTCTCGTCTCTATCAACGCGAGCGCCCTTATCGAGGGCGCCTGGTGCAGAGCTTCGTGGTTACGATCACCGGCTACGAGAATCTGAAGAAGTTCTATCTGCTCGTGGGCAAGAGGTTCCTCGGTCGTGCGAAGCGAGAACGTTCCAGCGAGCTCGCCATGCCTACGGAGGCACGGATGTCCAAAGACGTCATTCCAGCGGGCGTCTCGGGACTCATTAGACATGCTCGTGCTCGGCGAGGACTGACCTGGAACGCGATCGGACGCGCGACCGGCCTCGGCATGCGGGAGATCCAGAGCACGGGCGCGAACAAGCGAGGGTTCCGACGCTGGGTGGTCGATCGACTTGCTCGTCATCTGGAATCGCCCGAGCTCGCGCGACTCGCGGGCTCCGATGTCTACTGGGATCGCATCGTCTCGATCCTATCGGCTGGTCGGCAGGAGACCTACGACCTCGAGATCGAGGGCAACCACAACTTCCTCGCGAACGACTTCGTCGTCCACAACAGCCACGCAGCGAGCTTCGCGTTGATCGCGTACGCGACGTGCTGGATGCGCAAGCACTACCTCGCGGAGTTCACGTGCTCGCTGCTGAACGCGCAGCCGATGGGCTTCTACTCGCCCGCGACGATCGTTGGAGACTCGCAGCGGCACGGGCTGCAGATCCGGCCGATCGATGTGATGACGAGCGCGTGGGACTGCACGCTCGAATCGGTCGATGACGAGTTCGGCTTCGCGGTGCGGATGGGTCTGCGCTGGATCAAGGGCATCCAGCTCTCGGAAGGCCAGCGGATCGTCGAGGCGCGAGGGCTGAGGATGTTCGAGTCACTCGAGGACTTCGTGCGGCGGACTCACCTCGCGTCGCGCACGCACGGTGCACTGGCGGAGGCGGGCGCGCTGGGCGAGCTGGCACCGGCCCGACGAGATGCGCTGTGGCAGGTGGCGGGATGGGTGGCGCGACAGCACGATGCGCTGGCGCTCGGGGGTGATGTGGGTGCGGATGTCGAGCTCGACAAGCTGGGCAAGCTCGACGAGATCTTCTGGGACTACAGGGCGAGCGATCACTCGACGCGCGGCCACCCACTCGCACCCCTACGCAGCGAGCTGAGGAGCAAGGGCTGGCCGGATGCGCGCACGGTGGCGCGGGGCAGGGACGGGGCGCGGATCGAGTACGTCGGGATCGTGATCTGCCGGCAGCAGCCGGGGACGGCAGCGGGTGTGGTGTTCATGACCCTCGAGGACGAGACGGGCTTTGTAAATCTGGTCGTCTGGCAACAGGTGTTCGCGAAGTACGCCCACGTGATCAAGACAACGTCGCTCCTCGGCGTGAGCGGGAGGCTGCAAGTATCGGAGGGCATCGTCCACCTGATCGCCGAGCACGTATGGGTGCCGGCGCTGTCGAAGCCGGTTGCCGAGGTCGAGAGCCGGGACTTCCATTGAGGGTGCATCAGCCTCAGCTTCAGCGCGCAGTGCGCGGCGGCGCTCGGTACGACATGGAAACGTAGGCTGGAACCCCGTGGATCCACGCGGTCGATGTTTGGTCCGTGGTTTGCTCCGGAACGCTGCCATGCCGATGTCGCTCTTCGATGCGCTCCGATCCACCCACCGTGAGATCGAGGGTCTGTTCGGCGACGTGCAGAACGCCATCGCCACCGAGCAGCACGAGCTCGCCGAGATGCTGTTTCAGCTTGCATCGGTGAAGATCGTGTCCGCGATGCGCGCCGAGCACTCGGTCGTCTATCCGAGGTTTGCGCGCGAAGCGGGGCTCGTCGACGAGGTCTCGCAGGCACTGCGCGAGCACGACGGCATCGAGCGCATGATCGACATGCTCCGCGTGGGCGGCCTCGAGCCGACCGAGTGGTGCGTTGCCGTCCAGCAGCTCGGCACCCTGGTCGCCGACCACGCCGATTGCGAGGAGTGCACGCTGTTCCCGATCGCGAGCCTCTCGTTCTCGTCCCAGCAGCTCGCCGAGATGGGCCGCGACTACCAGGAGCGCATGGCGCAGATCGCTCCGATCGCCGGCGCATCGATCACGTACGAGCTTGCGCTGCCCGAGCAGCCGCCCGTGCTGGTCATCCGCTTCAAAGCGGCGTAGCTCACGGTTCGCATCGCGAACACGTTGGAGCACTGCAGCGCACATGTGGTCGCAAGTTCGTTGCGACCATGCCGTGCGCCGACGCCACTAGAGCAGCATGAAGGTATCCATAACTTCGTGTCTGTTCGGCGTCTTGCTCGCCGCGTGCGGCGGCGACGATGACAAGCCCTGCGACCCGATCGCGCGCACCGGCTGTGATGATGGTCTGGTCTGCGAGCAGGTCTCCGGCGGCGAGCCGGCATGCTTCGCGCCCGTGCAGGTGCGCGGACGTGTCCTGAACCTCGCGGGCGGCGCAGGCATCGCCGGCGCGCGTGTGGTGGCGGTCGATGTCAACGGCGCGGCTGCCAGCGGCGTCGCGGTCAGCGGAGCCGACGGAAGCTACTCGCTGGAGGTACCGGCGCAGCGCGATGCCGAGGGCAATCCTTCGGCGTTCCCGGTCTCGCTCCGCGCGGACGCCTCGGGCTTCCAGTCGTTCCCCGGAACGGTGCGCCAGGCGCTGCCGCTCGATGTCGCGACCGCTGCCGATGTCGACGGCACGCTCGTCGTGAAGTCCTCGCTCACGGACATCGGCCTGTTCGCGCAGTCGACTGCCGGCAGCGGCTCGATCAAGGGCCGCGCTTCGGTGCCCGATGATCACGCAGGCGTGCTGGTCGTCGCGGAGAGCGGCGGCAAGGGCCACGCGGTGATCGCGGCGCGCGATGGCGACTACCAGATCTTCAACCTGCCGGCGGCGCACTACACGGTGACCGCCTACGCGCTTGGCCACGCCTACGCGCCTGCCGAGGTCGACGTCGCATCGGCCGCGGTGACCGCGGACCTCGCGCTCTCGAGCGACGCACCGGCCACGCTGACGGGCCAGGTGAGCATCGTCAACGGCGGCGGCGGAACGGCGACGTCGGTCGTCGCGTTCGTCGAGTCCACGTTCGATCCGGTGACCGGCCGCGGAGTTCCGCCTCCCGGCCTGCGCGCACCGCGCACCGGCGTACCGAACGTCTCCGGCGCGTTCACCATCGATGGCGTCCCGCCCGGCCGCTACGTCCTCGTTGCCGCGTTCGAGAACGACGCACTGGTCCGCGATCCCGACCAGTGCATCTCCGGAACAGACGACGTGCACGTGCAGGTCACCGCAGGTGCCACGATCGCCGCACCATCGACGTTCAAGGTGACCGGCGCGCTCGCCGTGATGGCACCGGGTGCGACTGGCCCCGAAGCCGTGACCGGCACACCGACGTTTCGCTGGGCGGATGACTCCGGCGAAACCGGCTATGTCGTGGAGGTGTTCGACACGTTCGGCCAGCGCACGTGGATGACCACGATCGCCGGCGTCTCCGGTGGCACGCCGTCGGTGGCGTACGCGGGCCCGGCGCTCACGCCGGGCATGTACTACCAGTTCCGCGTCACCTCGACGAAGCAAGGTGGTTCGGGACCGGCGTGCGAGCTGTCGCGCACCGAGGATCTGCGCGGCGTGTTCTTCGTGCCGTGATCAATTCTGCGGATACGCGGTCCAGCCCGCGGTCCAGTCGTCGGTACCGATCGCGCCGATGAACGTCGCGGTCGTATCGAAGAAGCCATCGGCGGGCGGCGTCGCGCCGCCGGTGAGCGAGGCGGCACCCGCCATCGGCTTGAAGCTCGGCGCGGTACGGCTCAGCGCGGCGGCGGGCAGACCCGGATCTACGGCCATCTGATTCCCGCGCGCGGCCGTGATGTACGCGGTCTCGTCGATGTCGCCGTTGGCCTGCGGGCCCGGCATGTTGCTCGAGCTCGCGTCGTTGCCGAAGAAGATCGAGTTCTTGATCTCGAGGTTGCCGGCATCGAGCTGGGCCTTCGTCTCCGGATCGCGGAACTCCGGGCCCTTCGGGAAGCCGTACCAGATGTGGTTCGCGTACTTGCCCGCCGTGCCGCGGCGGAACACGGCCGCGAAGCTCGCGACGCCGTTGTATCCGTGATCACCGATGAGCGTGACGTTGTAGACCGTCGGCGCGGTGCGGGGCGTCGCGTTGTACGACGCGGCGGTGCTGTGGTTGTCGGACTCGTAGCCGTTCGTCGCCTCGGGCAGCGTCGCGGGGTGCGCGATGTTCTGCACGATCATGAACTGCGCCTTGCCCACCCAGCCGTTGTCGGTGTCGATGCCATCGTCCTGGTTCTGGCTCGACACGATGTGCTTCACGTTGACGGTGCCACCGAAGATCTCGAGGCCATCGTCGGTGCCGCCGTGCACCTGCACGTAGTCGACCACCGTGCCGCTTCCCACGCCGCACAGCGTGAGGTTGTTGAACTCGCGGTCGGCGACGAAGTTGAAGCCGGCGAACTCGACGCGCACGTACTTGATGATGCCGCTGTTGTCGGCGTCGTTCGTGCCGCCGAACTTGCCCTCGGGGATCGCCGAGGTGAACGCCTCGAACGTGGCCTCGTTGCTCGGCGGGTTGCTGAGCTTGTTGACGTTGACGGTCGCGGCGCCGAGCACGAGGAGGCCGCCCCAGAAGCCGGCGGTGCGCTGGCCGGTAGCCTGCGCGCTGGTGAACACGATCGGCGCCTGCGCGGTGCCTTCCGCCATGATCTTCGAGCCGCGGGTGATCACGAGGAGCGAGCCCTGCTCGCCCTGGATCACGGTGCCTGGCTCGATCGTGAGCGTCGCGCCGCTCGTCACGAACAGCTGCTTGAGGCGCGGGATGACGTAGGTGTTCTTCGCCAGAAGCGTGGTGTTCGTGGTGATGTCCTCGTTGAGGCGGATCACCGAGCCGCCTTGCGGCGTGTCCACGGGTACCGGCGGGGCGTCGACGGGAACGTTGGCCGAGCCGTCGTCGCCGCAGGCGCCGGCGAACAGCAGGGTAGAGAGAACAAAAAAGTGCTTCACGGCGATCTCCTTAGGGTTCGTTCACAAAGAATCATTCGAGGGTCATCTCGACGCTACCGACCACGGTGACGCCGACGGGGTACGCAAAGATCTCGACGTCGTTCTGCGTGCGAACGACGCGCTGGTTCAGGAGGTTCGCGCCCGAGAGCTTGAGCCGAACGTCGCGCGGTAGCGGCTGGCTCACCGCGAGGTCGAGGCGGTGGAATGCCTCCTCGTACACGTGGTCGGAGCCGCCGGTGCCGACCTCTTCAATGCGGCGACCGAACGAGTTGAAGAGCAGATCCACGCGTGTCTTCGTCGCCGTCGACTCGTAGCCGAGGCCGAGGTTCGCGACGTATGGCGACTGGCCCTGCAGCGCGCGGGTCGTGCCCATCACGCTGAGCGTCGACTTGATGAGGCTGAGGTTGCCACCGAACGAGAACTCACCGAGCACCGGCGTGATGCGGCCGAGCGAGACGCGCGCCTCGAGCTCGATGCCGTAGCTGTTCGCGCTCGCCGCGTTCTCGAAGCCGATGTTCTGGCCGTCGCCGGCTTCCTCGACGGTGCGCTCGATGGGGCGGACGAAGTGCTTCGCGAACACGCTCGCCGCGAACACCTCGCTATCGCCGAGGAACGTCTCCCAGCGTAGGTCGCCGTTGTGGATCGTCGTCTGCTCGAGATCCGGGTTGCCACCGATCGCGCGGCGACGGATGTAGTCGTAGTAGAGCGCCGGAGCGACCTCGCGGAAGTTCGGGCGCGCGACCGTCATGCCGTACGCGGCGCGGAGGTTCGAGCTGCCGGTGACCGCGTACACCGCGTTCATCGAGGGCAACACGTCGTTGTTGTCGCGCGTCGTGCGCTTCGAGTCGGTCGCCATCAGGTCGATCTTCGAGTCGAGGCCGATGTCGAGGCGCGATGCTTCGAAGCGAGCGCCGCCGATGAGCCGCAGCTTCTTCGTGGGATTGACGTCGGCCATCGCGTACGCGGAACCGACCGTGCGCGTCGCCATGTAGCCGTCGGTCGGCTGCGTGGCCTCGTGCATCGACATGGCGAGGCCCGCGTTGTTCGGGTCGAACGCGACGTTCGGGTCGTCGTAGACCGAGTCGCCGGTGACGTCGAAGTGGAAGCGGCGCTGCTGGTACTCGCGATCGCTGCGCTGGATCGACGTGCCGAACTTGACCTTCACGGCCTCGAACGGCATCCGCAGCGAGGCGCCGCCGCCGACCGCTGTATCGGAGAGCTCGCCGAACATCCGCTCCGCGGCACCGACGCTGCTGCTGATCGCATATCGCCCGTCGGGCGTCTGCGTGCGCAGGAGATCTCGCGTGTCGGGCTCGTTCTGCGCGACGCGCGCGACGTTGCCCTGCCACTCGAGGATCGCCTTCGGCGCGAGCCGGTGCTCGCCGATCAGCTGCGTGAACATCAGCTCGCGCTGGAGGAACTGCAGCCGCGTGCGCTCGACGACCGAGGAGTTGTTCTCCGTGCCCGTCACCGAGCTCGCAGAGATGTCCGCCTGGTGCGAGTACATGTTGAAGAGGTCGAGCTTGTGGCCACTCTTCGGCGTCCAGCCCGCCGACGCGATCGCGCCGAGGCTCGCGTTCTCCGTGCCCGCCACGTCGGTGAGCTGCATGACCGACGGCAGGTGCCCGCCCATCCCGTCCTCGCTGCCAACGCGCGCGATCTTCGACGTGCGGTGCGAGTAGCCGTGGCCGTAGCTGAGGCTGCCGAAGTAACCGACGCGCTGGTCGCGGATTTTCACCGTGTCGCCGACGTTCGCGCCCAGCGACAGGTTCGGGCCCACGGTCCCGCGCTCGATCTCCCAGTTGCTCTTGAACGAGGCGATCTGCGCGTTGCGCTGCGCCTGTGGGAGCGAGGAGTCACCCGCGAGCTTGTTGTCGGGAATGGTCGACGGCAGCGAGCGCGCACCGTCGTCGAAGCCGAGCAGGTCGAGACTGCCTCCGTCCTGGCCGTTCTGCGTCCGCCACGAGGCGAGCGAGTTGTTGGCGACGCCAACCCTCGCCTTGAACGTGAACTTCGTCGGATACGTGCGCGTCTCGATCCCGAGAGCGCCACCGGCGAAGTTGCCCGGCATGTCGGGTGTGAACGTCTTGTTGACGGTGAGGTTGGTGATCAACGACGCCGGGAACAGGTCGAGCGGCGCTGCCGGCATGTCCGGATCCGGGCTGGGCAGCGGCACGCCGTTGAGCAGCGTCAGCGAGTAGCGGCCGCCGAGGCCGCGGATCACGATGTAGCGGTTGTCCTGGATCGTCGCGGCGACCATGCGCTTCGCGGCGTCGGCACCGTTGCTGTCGGGCGAGCGCGAGATCTGCTCGGCGCTCACGGCGTCGCTGACCGTGGCGGCCGCGCGGCGCTCGGCGAGCACAGCGGAGGCCTTCCGCGTGTCGATCGAGCCGTAGACCTCGATCGTCTCTTCCTTCGCCTTCGCGGCGATCATCTCGAGCGCGAGGTCGATCGTGACCGGCTTGTCGAGCGTCACCGTGACCGTCCGCTGCTGCGGCATGTAGTCCGGCGTCTCGAACTCGATGCGGTAGGTGCCGGGTAGAAGCTCGATCGTGAACGTGCCGTCGAGCTCGGTGGCGATCGTCTTGTCGCCGTCCGTGCCGCCCTTGATCATGATCGTCGCGGCGGGCAGGCCCTCCTTCGTCGACGTGTCGATGATCTTGCCGGTGACCTTGCCCATCGGTGCGGGCGCGGGCGCGGGAGGCGGAGTCTCGGCCGCAGGCGGCGGCGTCTCTGCAGGTGGCGGCGCCTCGGCGGGAGGCGCCGTTCCATCCGCTGGCGGCGAGGTCTCGGTGGGCGGCGGCGGCGCGGGCGGCTCTTCAGCGCTCGCGGTTCCAGCGCCGAGAACAAAGGCGGTGAGGAGGAGGCTGGAGCGCTTCATCGAGCGCACCATACGAGGCGTGAATGTCGAGCCCGCTCGCGATCCGTGACCGGACTGCAACAAGGTGCATCGGGATCCCGGTAGATGACGTCACTTCGCGCGCCGTGTGACGATCGTGTCGCGAACCGTTCGCGGTGAGGTCACGACACGTGATCTTTTCCGCGGCGTGCCGAGTTTGACCCGTCTTCGGCGGCGGTCCAGAACCATCTCGCGTTCGTCACGCCTGCGTGGTCGAATCCCAGGGTGCACCGGCTGCTGCTCCTCGGACTCCTCGCCGCGTGCGGCGATGACGCCCGGAGCGCCCGCGAGCAGCGCGTGATCGACACACTCGCGGAGGACAACCACGTGTGGGGGCAGCGCGACCCCGAGCTCGTGATGCTGAAGCTCGCGAAGATGCAGCGTAACGACTACGAGTGGATGCGGGGCACCGCCGGACTGTACTGGCGCGACGTCGCCGACGGCGATCCGCGCGTCGCGACCGCGTTCCCTCAGCCCCGCGTGCTGATCATCGGCGATCCGCACCCCGAGAACCTCGGGACGTTCCGCGCGGCGGACGGCACGATGCTCGTCGACTGGAACGATCTCGATGCGGCGGGTTACGGGCCGGCCATCGCGGACCTGCGGCGCCTCGCGGTCGGCATGGTGATCGGGACCGACGGCAATGGCGACGATCAGGAGCTGGTCTCGCGAATCGTGCATGGCTACACCGCGCAGATCGCGATGCACGCGAACGGCGGCACCGCGCTGCAGCTCGGAACCGGCGTGCATCCTCTGATCGACAGCGAGCTCGCCGATGCCCGAGTGGAGGGCGACCGCAGGCTCGCGCTCGACGAGCTCGCACCGGTCATGGCGGGCGCGCGTGTCCTCGCCGTCGGTGATCTCGAGGACGTCGGCAAGGACGGTGTCTACGAGGACACCGTGCGTGCGGTCGATGCCGCCGAGGCCGCACGGATCGACGCCGCGGTCGCGCAGTGGGCCGCGCGGCGCGGAGAAGCAGCCATCGTGAAGCTGCGCGCGCGACGGATCGGTGCTGGTGTCGCGAGCTACGCGGCGCTTCGCTATAACGTCGTGCTCGAGGGGCCCACACCCGCGCTTGCCGACGACGTGCTCATCGAGCTCAAGGAGGGGCGCGACGGATCGTTCCTCGACGGTGCGATCACGTTGCGCGATCCCACCTGGGTCTCGCCGGCCGAACGCGTCGCGGATGCGCAGCGTCGCGTGCAGGCACGTGGCGACGCGGACGTGCGGCTCGGCTTTGCAGACGTCTCGGGCCTGAGCTTCAAGATCCGCGACCGCGAGGCGTACCAGCGCGGCCTCGCGCACTCCGCGATCGACGACCTCGATCGCCAGGACCTGCTCGCGTTTGGCGAGATCCTTGGCCGGCGGCTTGCCAGCGCACATGGTGCGAGCCTGACCGGTCAGGGACTGCCTGGCTGGATGGCGATCGCTCCAGCGCTCGCCGGCCGGGAGCTCGAGCTCGCCGACGAGCTCTCGGTCACCGCGCTCGCCGAGGCCGCGCAGATCCGCGCGGATCACGATGCGTTCGAAGATGCCGACCTCGCAGCGCTCGTGCTACCGCGCGCGCACTAGAGAGTCCGACCCGTGATCGAAAGGTCACCGGCCCGTTGTTATTGCGACGGCGTTCCAACGAGCGCGTCGCGAACACGTGGCCGCAACTCCCGCCGATGTTCACCGATCCGCTACCTGACGGAGTCACGGTGGTGGCGAGGAGGTCCCGATGAATCACTATACGGTTCGCTCGATGACGACCGATGACTTCGCCGCACTGGCTCACCTCGAGAACGAGGTCTTCGGTGCGATGGGCGAGGAGGTGCTGTGCCCGCACTACCTGCGGCTGTGCACGGAGATCTTTGCCGCGTCCTGCTTCCTCGCGCTCGATGGCGACCGCCCCGTCGGATATCTATTGTCGTTCCGCCGCGACAACGAGGTGTTCTGCACGACGCTCGCGGTGATCCCCGAGTACCAGCGCACGCGCGTGACGATGCAGCTGATCGCCGCGTTCGTCCGCCACATCATCGACGTGGTCGACGTGTGCTGGTTCACCGTCAAGGAGGACAACGCACCGGCGCGCGCGCTGCACCGCATGCTCGGCGCGACCGAGGTGGGTCGGCGCGTCGACTTCTATGGCCCTGGTGATGAGCGCCTCGTGTCGAAGATCGATCGCGCCACGTTCGAGCGGATGCGTGCGAAGTACGAGCGCCTCGGCTTCGTCCCACGCCGCGTCGCGGAGGCCGCGTGATCGCGAAGCTCGCAGGTGTTGCGATCGACGCACGGGCGCGGCCCGTCCTCGACAACCTCGCATCACGTGCCATCGCTGCACGCTGGGTCGCGGCGAACGCGCTCGCTGCGAGTGCCGTGCGCGTCTCGGTCGATGGGATCCCGCCGCGGGGTCCGCGCCTGTTCTCGCTGCGCGCGCCGTGCTTCGTCGGTGCGCTCGCCGCGCTCGCCGCGATGCCGTCGTTGATCGATCTGTCCACGGTGCCGCGCGGCTGGCGGCTCGCCTTGCGCGCACTCGGTGTGCCGTGGCTCGAGCAGCCAGCCGAGGTCGCGCTCGCACACGGTGTCTCGGTGCTGTCGCGCGATGTCGGGACGAACGAGCTCCGGGTGGAGCTCGATCGGAGTGGCTATCTCGTCCAGTTCGCTGAATCGTCTCGCATCCTCGCGTGAAGCAGCTGCTCGCGATCGAACGGCTCGTCGCCGCACGGCCCGAGCTGGATCGCGTGATCGCACGGGTGCAACACCTCCCGATCCACGCGTTGTCGTTCGGTCCCGCGGCGGACGTGCCGCTCTTCATCGTCGTGGGCGGCGTGCACGGTAACGAGCAGATCGGCACCGAGGTCGCGATCGCCTTCCTCGAGACGCTCATCGCCCGCGCCGCGCCCGTGGACCATCGGATCGTCGTGGTGCCGCTCCTCAACCCCGTTGGTATGGCGAGGAACCGCCGCGCAAACGGAAACGGCGTCGATCTGATGCGCAACGCGCCCCCGCACGCGCTCGGCGGAACGCCCCTGCTCGGCGGCCAGCGCCGCTCGCGGTGGTTGCCCTGGTACATGGGACCCGCGGGCGCCCCGATGGAAGTCGAGGCCGCGGCGCTCGTGGAGCTCGTCGAGGCCGAGTGCGCGAGTGCCCCGTTCTGCCTGGCGCTCGATCTGCACTTCGGGTTCGGTCTCGCGAACCGCCTCTGGTATCCGTACGCGCGCTCTCGCGAGCCGATCGCGGACCTGCCTGCGATCCACGCGCTCGGCCGGCTGCTCGACACGGCGTTGCCCGGGCATCGCTATCGTTACGAGCAGACCGCGCAGGTCTACACGATCCGCGGTGATCTCTGGGATCACCTCTATGACCGCCGCCGCTGCACGCTGTTGCCGCTGACGCTCGAGATCGGCGTGCGCTCGCGCCGCCACCTGCCGCTGATCGACGCGCTCGTGCACGCGACGGCGTCGTATCGCGCGTGGCTGCCGCGCTAGTGCGGGCGCCCGGCCTGCGCCGCCCGTCATGA
>JACCRC010000117.1 GCA_013813765.1 Deltaproteobacteria bacterium
AACACGACCGCAGCGGCCGGCGCAATCCGCATCAGCTCTGCATCGATCTGCGCGCTCAGCTCGCGCTCGTTGTCGAGCTCCCGCGCGATCATGAGCGCGAGGTAGCGCGTGCGCGGTGACTCGCCGAGCTGCCGGCCGCACGCGAGCTGCTGCTCCAGCATCTGCCGCTCGGTTCGCGCGTGCCACACTCGATCGTTGACGTCACACGGATCCGGGCGCGGCACCGGCGCCCACGCAACCCGCGTCCGCTGCGGCTCGATCAGCGCCGGTGGCGGCGTATTGATCTCGCGCTTGCACGTGGGCTTCGGCGCGATGGCGATCGCCAGGGCGAACACGAGGCCGAGCGTCGCGCTCGCGAGCAGCCACGACCGCATCGAGATCCGAGTGAACAGCTGTCCCAGCATGGGACCATTCTAGCGAACTCCGCCCCTCAGTAGAGGGCTTTGAGTGCGTCGCTGTCGGAGATGATGACCTTGCGGCCCTCCGTCTGGATCAAACGCTTGCGCTTGAACGTCGAAAGCGTGAGCGACACGGTCTCGCGCGTGGAGCCGATGAGGTTCGCCAGCTCCTGATGTGTGATCTTCAGCGCCACGAGCGTACCGCGCGCGTCATCGACGCCGTACTCGGACGCTAGCTTGACGAGCAGCTCGGCGAGCTTGGAGGAGACGTCGCGGAACACGAGCGCCTCGACCTTGTTCTCGAGCTCGCGCCGCCGGACGATCATCAGGCGGGTCATCGCGAGGCCGAGCGCGGGGTGCGAGTGGATCAGCTCCTCGAAGTGGACGCGATCGATCTCGGAGAGCAGCGCGTTCTCGACGGCCTCGGCCATCTCGGTGCGCGGGCCGCCATCGAGCAGGCACGAGTCACCGAACAGCTCGGCGGGACCGTGATACGCGAGCGTGAGCGACTTGCCGTCGCGGGTGACCTTGCTGACCTTTATGCGCCCGCCGTGCACGAAGAACAGCGAACGGCCGGGGTCACCGGGTAGATAGACGACGTCGCGGCGGCGCGCTTCGCGGAGCTCGACTCGCTCGGCCATGCGAGCGATGGCGTCGGGGCCGAGGTCGGCGAGCAGAGGTACCTTCCGCAGGTACCAGAGAACGCGCTTCGGGTCGGGCACGAAGTAAGTGTAGCAGGGCTTGCGTTTGGCCGGCGCGCGTTGTCGCCATTACACAAGCCTACGGGATGAGGAGATCGGCCAAGCCTGGCTCGGAAGCGGCCTGAATTCGCACGGTTGCGTCGCGCCATGACGGGGTGCGGGCCATGCGCTCCGCGAGCGGGGCAACGACGTGATCCTCCATCGTACGACGCAGCGGCCGCGCCCCCAGCTTGGGATCGTGACCGAGAACCGCGAGGCGAGAGCGGGCCGCGGGGGACATCTCGAGCCGCAAGTTGCGCGCGACGAGACCGGGTCGCTTGCGCAGCTTGTCGAGCTCGAGCTCCACGATCTTCTCGAGCGCGGCGGTCGGCAGCGGACGGAACGAGAGGATCGAGTCGATGCGGCCAAGCAGCTCGGGCCGGAAGAACGCGCGGATCGCGGACGCGTGATCGACCGAAGATTCGGCGCTCGAGAAGCCGGCGGGTTTCGGATCGGCGGCACCGAGGTTCGTCGTCATCACGATCAGCGACATCCGGAAGTCGACGAGCCGGCCGAGCGCATCCGTCAGCCGGCCCTCGCCGACGACGCCGAGCAGCAGATCGAACGCCGCGGCGTCGGCCTTCTCGACCTCGTCGAACAGCACGACGGAGAGCGGCTGACGACGGATGCGATCCGCGAGGGAGGTCCCGGCCGGTGAGGGCGTGATCAAGCGCGCGATCGCGGCGCCGGTAACGAGCTCGCTCATGTCGACGCGCACGAGGCGCTCGTCGTCACCGAACAGATAGCGCGCGAGCTGCTTCGCGAGCTCGGTCTTCCCGACTCCCGTGGGGCCGGCGAACAGAAGCGTTCCGACGGGGCGCTGCGGATCGTCGAGGCCCGCCTTCAGGCGAGCGATCACGCGCGCAGCGACCGAGCAGGCCTGATCCTGACCGATCACGCCCTTCGAGAGCGCCGTCGCGATCGCCGCGGTGTCGAGCGCGCGCTCGGGCGCGAGCAGATCGACGGGCAGCCCGGACCACGCGCCGAACGCTTCAGTGAGCTCGCCGATCGAGAGCGCGCTCGGTCGAGCGGGGCGGGTCGCGAGGTAGTCGAGGAACGCGAGCGCCTTGCCAGGGAACGCGGTGTCGCGGCGAAATGCGGCGAGCAACTCGACGAGCCGCCGCGAGGCGTCGTGGCCGAGCGCGACCGGAGGGGACAGGCGCTGGCCGTAGGGCTCCAGCAGCGCGATCGCCTGTGCGGGCGTGGCCTCGGGCATGCGCACGATCCGCAGCGAATCGATCAGCGCGGGCGCCTTCTGCCGCGCGCGCACGAGCTCGGCCTCGTCGCATTCGGCCACGAGCGACAGCTCTCCGGAGATCACCGCGGGAGAGAGGAGGTCCGCGATCGACGCGCCATCGGCGGCGGGGGCGAGGATGTCCGCGAGGCGATCGACAAACATCACGTCGGAGCTGTCTGAGAGCTCCGCGACGATCGACAGGCAGCGCTGCTGCCACATGCCGAGGTAGACCATCCCAGCGACGATCCGATCCGCGCTCGTCGCCCACAGCCGGCGGCGCGTGCCGTCCTTGCCGCGCCCGCGCTCGAGCAGCCCGCGCGCGAGGCGCCGCACGAACGTGGACTTCCCGGACCCGCGCGGCCCGACGAGCAACAGGCTCGGCAGCTTCTCCTCGTCGAGCAGGCGTACGTGCGTGTCGAAGATCGGATCGACACCGACCGTGGCGCGGAGCCGATTCGCACGCGCGAGCGCGACCCAGTCCTCCGCCACGGCCTCCAGCGTCGGCATCGGCTCGGGCTCGTTGTCGTCCTTGTTCTTCTCCTTCGCCGCCGCCTCGACCGGGCTCCACTCGAGGATGTCCTCCTCGACCTCGCGCCGCACGTCGTACAGCGAGGCCGTCGCGTCTCCGACCAGCGCCGCGAAGACGAGCGACCGGATCGTGTCGGGGACCGCCTCGAGATCCTCGGTGACGAACGAGTAGTCGAACCGCGGCACGAGCACGCGGTAGAGCGGGGCGCCGTCGAGCTTCGCGGCGGCGAAGCCGAGGCGGATCGGGACGGTGGCCTTCGCGATCACGTAGCCGCGTGGATCGGGGCGGCCGGGATGAATGTCGACGTCGATCCGACGCATCTCGAGCTGCTCGCTCCACAGGTAGCGCCCGGCGGCGTTGTCCTCGACGAGCAGCGCGGCCTGCGGCGCGAGTCGTGCGAGCGCGGTCTCGAGGTCTTCGGCCATCGCAGCGGGCGGCGGCGTGTCGAACATCACGCGGTGGCGGCGCAGCAGCACGGCAGAGACGAGCCCGCCGTGGTGCTTCGTCACGAACACGCGGAACGACGGCCGCTTCATCGCCGGCTCCAGGCGAGGTGCCATGCGCGGCGGATCGCGAGTGGCAAGTCGCGCGCGGTGCCGCGATCGACCCAGCCGGTCGTGAAGTCCTCGATCTCGACACCGAACGACTCGCCGGGCCGCAGCGGCGGACGATAGGTCAGCGTGCGCGTCACGGGCAGCAGCACATCGGGGTTCGGAGGTAGCGCACCTCCGTGCTCGAGCACGCGCTCCAGCTCCGCGCGCCCGGCGTGCTGCGCGCGCAGCGCCGCATCGGCCCGCTCGGGTGCACCAGACCGCAGCTCGACGCGGATCACGTCGGGCTCGGCCGCGGCAGCGCGCACCATCCACGTGCCGTGATCGCCGGCGAGCGCGGCGCGCACGAACAGGCCGCGCAGCACGAATGCGACGTCGCGCGCGTGCGGCGGAATGCTCGTTGCCGTGAAGGCGCGCGGCAGCGGCGTGAGCTTGCCGCCGCTGGCCATCCACACGCTGTCGTCGAGCCAGCCGGGCTGGGCGAGCGCGTGCGTGACGATGCCGAGGCCGCCGGCATCCGCGGTCTGACCGACGCGGCCGACCACCGCGGTGATCGCGTGCGCATCGGGATCGAGCAGCTCGGGCAGGGCACGCTCGAGCAGCAGCGTCTCGGCGATGCCGGCCAGCAGTGCGTCGCGGCTCGCCGGCGGGCGCGTTGGCCGACCAGCGGCCTTCTTCCGGCGCATGCGAAGGTGCGGCACGTCGTCATCATCGTCGTGCTCTGGCTCTGGCTCTGGCGAGCGCAGCGACGTCGGTACGCCGAACAGATCCCACAACGCGGTGATCCGCTGGTCCAGCTCGTCGACGTAGTAGCGGAGCTCTCCGCTCGCCTCGTCCTTCGCGCGCGCGAGCATCGGCGACCGACGGATCCGGTCCAATGCCGCCGTGGCCTGCGCGATCGCGGGCTCGAGCGCCGCGGTCGCGAGATCGAGCGCGCCCTCGAGCACGTAGGTGCCCGGCACGGGCGTCTTCTCCGCCATCGGCTCGAGCGAGGCCTGGATCGCGCCCTGATCCTCCGCGAGCCGGATGATGCGGAGGCGCGCCGGCGCGGCGGTCGCGAGCAGATCGGTGAGCGAGCCGCCGATCTTGTCCTCGAGCCAGCGCTTCACCGTGCGCGCGCCGTAGCGCGGATCGAATGCATCCGCGACGGCGCGGCGGCGCACCGCGGCACCGGCATACACGAACGTGTTGCGCTCGCGCAGGCCGCGCCGCGACAGGAGCTTCGCGAGCTCCTTGTCGACGACCTTCGCGGCGACCTCGTGTGTCAGTGGCTCGAACGGCACGACCCGATCGATGCGGTTGAACAGCTCGATCGGGAAGAACTCGCGCACGGCCTTCGCGACGTCCGCGAGGATCCGATCGCGCGTCTCGCCGAAGCCGATCGGTGCCGCGTTCCGGCTGCCGAGGTTCGACGTCATGATCACCACCGCGCTCGCGAAGCTCGCGACCTCGCCGTTCGCATCGGTGAGTCGGCCCTCGTCGAACAGCTGGAGCAGCAGGTGCAGCGCCTGCGGGTGCGCCTTCTCGATCTCGTCGAGCAGCACGACGCAGAACGGCTGCGCTCGCACGCGAGACGTCAACAGACCTTCGGGATTCCAGCGATCGCCGATCAGTCGCGACACGGCGTCGGGGCCCGACAGCTCGCCCATGTCCACGCGCAACAACCGCTCGCCGCCGCCGTAGAGGTACTCCGCGATCGCGGTCGCGAGCTCGGTCTTGCCAGTGCCGGTGGGGCCCGTGAACAGCATCACGCTCACCGGGCGATTCGGATCCGCGAGGCCCGCGCGCACGCGGAGGATCACGTCGGTCGCGGCGCGCGTCGCCGCCGGCTGGCCGATCACCCGCGCTGCGAACGCCGCTTCGACCGCAGCGGGATCGAGGGGTTCGTCGAGGGAGATCAGCGCCGGCGAGAGGCCCGTCGTGCGCGCGAGGTAGTCGAGCACGTCGTTCGGCCCGATCTCGGTGCGGTCCCCTTCACGCGCGGTCTCGGCAACGCGACGCACGATCTCGATCGCCACCCCGGGCCGCGCGCGCCACGGGAACAGTGCGGTGCCGAGCTCGAGCGCGGTGCGCGGCACGAACGGGTGGAGTGCGACGCGCGCCGCCGATCCTGCCTCGAGCGAGCGGATCTCGTGGAGCAACAGACTCGCGGTCTCCGCGGGCGAGGCGGGCGGCACCGCGACCATGGCGAGCGCCTCCGCGAGGCCGGGTGCGTCGCGCTCGAGGCGCGCGAACTGCTCCTGCGTCAGCTCCGCGATGATCGCGAGATCGCCGCGTCGCACGGGACCGCGGAAGAAGTCGGCGAAGCTGCGCTCGCTCTGCCGCGACTGACCCAGCCGGCCGAACAAATGGAGATCTTCGATCCACAGGATGCCGCGGTGCTTGCGCGCGTCGTCGAGGACGGCGAGGCAGCGCTCCTCCCACTGGCCGAGATACGACATGCCCGCGATGAGGCGCTTGCCGGTGATCCGCCAGACGTGGTGGCACCGGTCGAGGTTCTTGTGGATCGGATACGCGTCCTCGACGAGCCGGTCCGCGATCCACTGCCGGATCAATGACGTCTTGCCGGCGCCCGGTGGCCCGATCACCGCGACCGCGCGCGGCCGCGATCCGCCGAGCAAGTAGCTCAGGCGCTCGCGATACGGCGAGCGCGGCACGCCGAGCTTCACGCTGCCCGCGGAGATCCACCGCGTCTCGTCGATGCCGAGCTGCTGCAGCACGTGCTCGGGCCGCGGTGCCGAGGCCGCGCTGCGCGGATCCTTCTTGCGCGACGGCAGCATGTCGAGCAGCGAGTGCGGCTCCGCGGAGAACGCGATCGGTACGAGCTTGTCCTTGCCGTCCGAGAGCAGCTCGTCGAGGTCGTCCTCGTCGAGCTCCGACCAGATGTGGCGGAAGAACGTCGGCGCGATCGCCGCCGCGTCGTCGGGATCGTCGGCGAGGTACCACTGCGAGCGATGGTTCGGGTGATAGACGAACAGCTTCTGCGTGCGCTCGGAGAGCCACCGTGGCTCGAGGATCAGCGGCACCGTGCCGTGAATGCTGCCCTTGTTGGTCTTGATATCGATCGACACGCGCAAGAGCTCGGTGCCGATCGGCAGCTGGAACAGCTCGTGCGAGAGCGGCGGTGCCTTCCTCATCGCATCTCGCAGCCGCTCGATCATCCGCTCGCGCAACCGGACCTCGCCCTGGCCCGAGACGAACGCGGGGTACTGCACCGGGGTCAGCGCGGTCCACTCCTCCTCGCCGCCGTTGCGCATCTGGTACACGCCGACCGTGAACTCGACCCTCACGGCTTGCCTTCCTTCTGCGCCTTGAGCATCGCCTCGACCGCCTGCAGTGGCCGCTCCCAGTTCCACAGCAGATCGATTCCGTCCTTGACGCCATGCGCGGCGAGCAGCCGCGTGACCGCAGCCTCTTCGAGACGCGCGGAGAGCTCCGACCACGCGATGTCGAGGTCCTCTCCATCGATCAGCGTGCGCTCGCCATTCACGTGCACCTCGCGCATCGGCGTACCGCGCGGCGTGCGCGGCGTCGGTGGACTCGGCAGCGCGTTCCACTCGGGATCCTGCAGCTCGGAGCGCGCCTCGAGCAGATCCACCCAGACATGACACGCCTCGCCGGCGAGCCCCTGAAACCGATGCAGTCCCTGCTCGAGGCCGATCAGCAGATCGGCGCCGGTGCCCGAGATCCGGACCAGCGCGGAGGGCTCGGCGTGCGCACCGAGCCGCTTCTCTGCCGAGGCGCGGTCGTGCGGTGGTCCCCAGTGCCAGCGCCAGCCCGGGGCCTGCTCGTTCCAGAAGTGCGCCGAGCCGCGCCAGCCTCGCGCCTCGGCGGCGGCGAGCACCATCTTCACCCACGTGCTGACGGCGACACGCGCATCCGGCGAGTGCACGAGCACCGTCGCGCCTGGCCGCACGGGCCGCAGCGCGGTGAGCAGCCAGAACAGATCGCGCCGGAACCTCTGGCGCTGCGCGATCGCTCCGTCGATGAGATCCACTGCATCGATGTCGCGCGCGAGCGCCTCGAGGCACAGCTCCTCGGCGGTGCGCAGCTCGCCCTGCGCCGCGACGCAGGTGTCGACGAGCGACGTCAGGCGCGCGTGTTCGCGCGACAGTCGGGAGATCTCGTGCCCCGGTAGCACCGTGCGCTCGCTGCCGTCCTGCTTGCGCGCCGCGGTCGCGAGCGTCGCCTGGATCTCGCCGAGCTTGTCGCGCACGGCGACCACGACGTGGTGCGCGAGCTCGCGGTCGGTCTCGCGGCGCAACCCGCCGAGCGCGAGCGCGGACCGCACGAGCTTGCGCCCCGTCACCGATCCGCGGCGCCACAGCGCGACGGTGAGCGTGCCGGTCTCCTCGCCGAGCCGGCCGCCGGCACGCGGTGGCTCGTCGGGGGCGCGAACCGTGAGCGTACCGCCGTGGCCCTCGACACCGGCCTTCGCGAGCATGCGCGCGGCCGGGGCGAGCAGCGATCCATCGATGTAGCGGCGCAGCGCGCGCGCACCGAGCTCGGCGGAGAAGCCGCGCTCCGCGATCACTTCGAGCGCGCGCGGCGAGACATCGAGCAGCACGCCGGCCTGCGTGAAGCCGCGCCGTTCGGCGAGCCGCGCGACCGCGATGTCCGCGACCTTCGCGATCTCCGCTGGCGTCAGCGGATGGAACACCACGATCTGGTCGAGTCGATTGATCAGCTCCGGACGGAACGCGGCGAGCACGGCATCGCGATAGCGCCGCTCCTCGCGCGCTTCCTCGTCCTGGCTCGGAGAGAGACCGAGCTTGCCGCGCGCGCTGCGCGTGCCGAGGTTCGACGTCAGCACGATGATCGAGTTGTGGAAGTAGGTCGTCCGGCCGCGCGCGTCGGTCAGCCGCGCTTCACCGAGGACCTGGAGGAGCAGATCGAACACGCTCGGATGCGCCTTCTCGATCTCGTCGAGCAACACCACGCCGAACGGCTGGCTTCGCACCGCCGAGGTCAGCCGGCCTTCGCCGCCGTCGCCGCCGAACAGCCGCTCCGCCGCCCATGGATCGGTGTACTCGCTCATGTCGAGCCGCACCATCTTGTCGGGCGCGTTGAACAGATACGCCGCGACCGAGCGCGCGAGCTCCGTCTTTCCTGTTCCGGTCGGTCCCACGAACAACAGTGACGCGAGCGGCTTGTCGGCGGGCTGCAGCCGCGCCTTCGCGACCGCGATCGCATCGGCCACGCGCCGCACCGCCGCGTCCTGGCCGATCATCCGCCGCCGCAGCTCGGCGATCACATCCGCTTGTGCGAGCGCCTGCGCATCGGAGAGCAGCGCGACGGGAATGCCGGTCGACCACGAGAACGCCGCGTACAGCTCCGACGGTCCGAGCACCGGGCCTGCCCCCGTCGCATCGCGGCCCGGATCGTGAGCGACCCGCAGCTCCTCGAGCAGGCGCACCGCCTTGCCGGGGAACGCGCGATAGGGCAGGTAGCGCTTCGCGAGCTCGACCGCGAGCGGCACGGTCTCCGCCGAGATCTGTGGACGCTGCGGCTGCGTCTTCGCCCATTGCCGTGCCCACGCCTGACACGCGTCGACGGTCGTCGCCGGATCCGTCGGGATCACGGAGACGCGCAGCATCGAGCCGATCAGCGAGACATCACGGCGCTCCGCTCGATCGAGCGCGACGGCGGTCAGCTCGCCGATGACGCGCACGCGCCCGTCGACGATGTGACGCCGCATCGCCGCGCCGAGCTCGATGCCGCCCTCGGCAGGCCGGTCGGCGAACAGCGCTCCGAAATCGTCGAAGTAGAGGATCGCATCGAGCGTCTCCGCCGCCGCGAGCACCGCGGCGACGCGCGCCTGCCACTCGCCGAGCCCACTCGCGCCGGCGACCAGCTCGCTCGCCGACGTCGCCCAGATCATCCGCTGTGGGTGCGCGACCGACCACGCGGTGACGAGCGCGCTCTTGCCCGCCGCCTCCTCGCCGACGAGCAGCACGCTGCGTCGGCTCCGGCCATCGAGCAGGCGCGTCAGCTCGCCGAGGAGCTCGTCGCGCCCCACCAGTGGCGGCGCCGGATCCGGTGGAATCACCCGGCGGCCTGCACCATCGAGCGTGCTGATCGCCTGGCGCTTGCGCTCGACCTCGGCCAGCGCCTTGCGCCCGTGCGCCTCGGCGAGCGGCGTGGTCGCGAGCTCCACGTCGATCGGCTCGAGCGATGGCTTTGCCCACGTGATCAGCCGTCGCCAGCCGTCGAGATCGAGCGCGAGCGCGGCGGGCAGAACCGCGAGCTCGGCGGAGATCCGCTTCGTCAGATCCTCGTTGCGCGCGAGGAAGCACGCGTGCTGGAGCACCGGGATGAACACCCAGTGTCCGGCGGGCGGACCTTCGGGCTTCGGCTCGGGGACCAGCGCGACGGTCAGTGCGATCGTGAACTTCCTGCCGAGCCGCCCCGGCAGCTCCGGGCGACCGACCTCGACCTCGATCGTCTCGAGCCGAACCCCGTCGGGGAGCAGCAGCCGGGCCACCGTCGTCGGCCGCGCTTCATCCGGCAGCTCGGAGAGTGCGAGCGCGAGCTCGATCGCGGTGCGGTCCTCGGGACCGTACGACGTGATCTGGGGCGCGATCACCGGCGACAGCTCGTTGTTATCCGACGCCAGCTCGCGGCGCAGTGCGAGCGTCTGGAACCGCAGCTTCGAATCGCTCGGCTTCGTCATGTGGGCGTCCTCGCGATCAGCACGAGGCCGGCGACGGTGGCGATCGCGCAGCCCGCGAGCGCCGCGTTCGGGTGCACCTCGAACCAGCCGGCGAGTGCCGGCGGCTGACGCCGCGACACGAGCACCGCCATCGTGTTGTTGAGAAAGTGCGCGAGCATCGCCGGCGCGATCGAATCAGCGCGCCACGCGAGCGCACCGAGCGCGAGCCCGAGCGTGAAGGTCGGCACGAGCTGGATCGGCGACATGTGGTAGGCCGAGAAGATCAGCGAGCTGAGTACGATCGCCGCCGGCGCGAACAGCCGTGTGGCGATCGCGCGCTGCACGGCGCCGCGAAATAGCACCTCCTCGCAGATCGCAGGGATCAGCGCGAGCGCGAACAGGGCGAGCACGAGCGGCGGTGCATCGACCACCTCGCTGAGCTGGCGCAGCCGGCCCTCGTCGAACGGCAGCAGCGCGACGAGCCGCATGTTGAGGTACCAGGCCGTGCTGCCGATCAGCACCGCGCCGATCATCGGCATCGCAGGCGGCCAGCGCAGGCCGAGCGCGGAGCGGCGGAGGTCGAGCCGCTTGATCGCGTACAGTGGTAGCAGCAGCAGCGCGAGCTCGCCACCGACCACCACCAGCAGCATGGTGAGTCCGGCGCTCTGCAAGGCGATGGCGACGACGAGGTACGAGGCGACCGACGCGAGTAGAACGCCGATGGCCACCACCGGCGGGAGGGCCGAGCCGGCTCCCGCATGATACAAGCGTGGGGTGCGTGGTTCGCTCGGGCTCGTCATCGGCCTGGTAGTCGGTGCCGGTGGAATGTATCTCGCGCTGCGGCCACCGTGGGGCGGTGGGGCCACCGCGCAGGTACCGATCGACGCGGGCGTCGTGTCGCAGGCTCCGGGCGATGGCGGCACCGCAAAGCCGAAGAAGAAGAAGCGCCGCCCGGCCGGCACCGTCGCAGTGCCGGGCCAGGCCGGCGGCTCCGACGAGGAGTATTACGAGGAGACCGAGCCGCTGCCCGTGCTGACCGCCGCCGATCGCGCGATGGAGTGGCGCGGCGACGACGTCACGCCGCCGACGACGAAGATCGACATGGGCGGTGGCGTCGACGCGCGCCCACTCGATTCCAGCGAGATCAACGGCACGATCTCGAGCCAGGCTGGTCCGGTGAAGGACTGCGTGGTCAAGAGCGTCACCAACACCGATCTACGCGGCGAGTTCCGCGTGAAGATGCTCGTCGACGGCACCGGCCGCGTCACGAAGAGCCGCGTCTACGGTCCCCGCTACGCATTCCAGGCCGGCCTGCTCACGTGCGTGCAGCGCGCCGCCGGCCGGATGAAGTTCGCCGCGGTCGGCGGCAACACGTCGGTCGACCTGCCCGTGAACGTGAACTAGCGGCGCAGGCCTATGCGCTACTACGCGCGGCGGCGGCGGCGGACGAGCACCAGCGCACCGAGGCCGAACAACAGCGTCGCCGGCGATCCGCTCGCGCTGCAGCCACCGCCCTCCTCGGGCCAGCAGACGTTCGAATCGTCGAGGCACGTGAAGCCCGACGGGCAGACGTTACCTGCATCGCAGGTGGCGGTGCAGTGCGCATTCTCGCCATCGCTCTCGCACCGATTCGTCGAGCAATCGCCGTTACCCTCGCAGCTCGCGCCGAGACCACCGTCGACGCTCGCGGCCGGGTAGCAGAGGCCGCCGAGGCAGGAGAATCCGCCGGCGCACGGCGCGCTGGCGCACGACGCCATCACGGTGACCGAGACGCTCTGCATCACGTTGCGATCCGCGTAGTCCGTGGCGCTGACCGCGACGCTGTGCGGACCCGCGGCCAGGGTCGCCGGCGCGTTCCAGGCGAACACGTTGTTCGCGACGTCCTGCCGCGTGCCGTTGTCGATCGACATGCCGCCCTCGAGCATCTCGAGCGGCGACGTGTACCGCGCCGTGATCGCAAACCCGGGCGGGACGTACGCCCCGGTCCTCGGCGTCAGGATCTCGAGCGCCGGCTGCGCGAGCGACGGCGCCAGTCCGAACGTGTCCATCAGCGACCTGAACGTGTTCTGCGTCCCCGAGAAACAGCTGCAGCCCTGCGGCGTCGTCGTGCCGCAGGTCTGCGCGGCATTCGTCCACTCCTTCGGCTCGCTGAGCGCCATGTACGTCATCGGGTCGCGTCCGTCGAGCGAGTGCGAGAGCCCGTACATGTGCCCGGCCTCGTGAACGATCGCGTTGCAGAGGTACTGCTTGTTCGAGGTCTGGCCCGCGAACACGAACGCGAGCTGGTTGTTGCGATTCGCGCTGCAGTTGATGCTCGGCGCGATCCCGCCGGCACCCATGATCGACGGGCTCAGCTCCTGCGACGTACCGCCGGCCATCACCTCGAAGTGCGCCGCGTTCCCGGGGTTCGTCGTGACGACGGTGATATTGAACGGCGCGAACGTCTCCTTCACGCACTCCATGACCTCGGCCCACGCCTCCGGGCCGTGCGCCCACGCGGACATCGTCGTGTTCTGCGATGCGATGCTCGACGTGTTGGTGATCGAGCTGGTCGTCCCGCGGATCACCGCGCACCCGTTCGGCAGGCAGTCGTTCACGTAGAGGACGTTGGAGGACGTGGTCAGCGCGGAGACGCCGGGCGCGCGTGGCGGGCACTCGTCGACGCGGTTCTCGAACACCTCGGCGCTCGCGACCGCAGGGAACAGGGACACCGCGAGGACAGCCAGCCGGTTTCGCATGGGGTGGAGCGTAGAGCCCACCCGGGACCGACCTCCACGACGAACTACACGCTGTCACTGGCAAGGTGACGCCCCTCGCTGAGGCGTGCTGACCTCACCCGCTCTAGTCCGACAGCGCGGCGTTGTAGTACGCGTCCTCGGGGCTCGCGAGGTAGATCTCGTAGGTCGCGAGGTTCAGCGACGCCGGCACCGTGAACTCCTGTGAAAACCGGCCGTTCGCGTCCGAGACGGCGCGGCCCAGCGGGATCGGGTTCGCCCCGTTGCGGCCGGCGGGCGCGAGGAACACGTCGACGGGGTGGTCCGGGATGGCCTTGCCGCCCGCGATGACGCGACCTTCGACGTGAACGACGTCGCCGCGGAACGCCGCGGTGTCGGCGGTGGTGACATCGAGACGCGGCGTCAGCTTCTTCGGATCCTGCGTGACGGTGGGCAGCGACGGATCGGGCGTGATCCGATCGGGACCGCCGGTGCCGCTACCGCCACCGCTGCCGCTGCTCGCGCCGAGCGAGCCGGAAGGAGTCGCGTTGGGCTTCTTGCGATCGGAGATCTGCTTCGCGCTGAGGCCGCGGATGTCGCCCTCGAGCTGCGTGTACTGCTGCGAGTACTCGGCCGGCTTCGCGAACGGATCCTCCGTGCGCGGGTTGTGGAGCTTCTTGTCCTCGGCGTTCTGCACTTCCATGCGCAGTGCCGCACCGCCGAGGTCGACTCGCTGCCAGCGGCGCTCGGGGAACCAGACCTCGACGAACGCGTGCGCTTCGTTCTGCACGTAACGCGTGGGGATGCCGAGCGCGTTCGCGGTGATCATGAACGCGAACGCGCGGTGTCGGCACACGCCGGCCTTGCTGTCACACAGGTCCCGATAGATGTCGCCGCTCGACGGCGGCAGCTGCTTGGCCTCGAAGCCGCGGAAGTACTTCACGAGCGCGTTGAACGAATCGCTCAGGTTCATGTCGGCATCGATGCCGATCTTGTCGAGCGTGGTGCGGCCCGCCGATTTGATGGCCTCGCTCATGATCGGCCGCAGCTCGGGCGGCGTCATCGTGGCGACCATGCGCGGCGTGTACCTCGCCTTGGTGGGCAACGACGGCGCGAAGTAGCCGGCGTCGGCGTCGACGTAGATGATCAGCCGGTACTGACCGGAGGCGCTCGACTCGCTCGTGCGGACGTAGAAGTTGTCCGCGCCGTCCTTCTCGAACTTCAACGGAATCTTCGGCTTGATGTCGTACGACAAGATCCGCATGTCGGGCGCGACGCTCGGCAGCGGAATGTCCGCGTTCGGCGTCAGCTCGATCATCATGTTTCCGTAGAACCAGTCGCGCGTCTTCGGATCGGTGACGCCACCGACCGGGAGCTCGGTCAGCGCGGGCCGGCCGATCTTCATCGTGTAGTCGTCGGCGACGGCGTCGAGCGCGCTCATCCGCTTGAACGGCAACACGTCGGGGTTGAACACCGAGACGTAGTGCAGCGTGGCGTCGGGGCCGGTGTTGTCGTCGGGCTTCAGCGAGGTCTGGCGGTCCGCGCCGAAGTCCTTCGTGCCGAGCACGGGCTCGCCCTTGGTCTTGTCGAGCGGGGCGTCGACCGAGGGCTTCGGGATGATCGCGTCGCCCGAGCGCAGCGCGGTCGGGACCGAGCCACTGCCGCCGGAGCTGATCACCGGGCTGGTGTCTGCGCCGGTCGGAGCGGGGATGTCCTCGTGCGGGATGATCGGCTTGCGCTGACTCGACTGCGCGACCGAGAGGCCGACCAGCAGGCCGCCCGCGGAGAGCAAGCCGAGGCCGATCAGGGGCGCCGTGCGCATTCTCCGATGATGACACGGGATCATGGCGGCGGTAGCCGTATGATGCCGCGCGTGACCGCGCGGGGTGCCGTCGCAGCGTCGGGCGCGGCCCGGCTCGTTGGCGGCGGTCTGTTGCGCGCCGACGAGCGCACGCTCCTGGTCTCCGCCGGCGGCGTGTTCGCGCTCGCGAGTGCCGGCGCGGCGATGAGCGCTGCCGCGGCCGATGCGATGTTCCTCTCCGAGCTTGGCCCCGGCCACCTCGGCGAGGCGGTCGCGGCGTCGTCGGCCTTGCTCGCCGTGGTGCTCGCGGTGGTCGGTGGCCTGGCGGATCGACTCGAGCGACGGCGCGTGCTCGCCACGCTTGCGATGGTCTCCGGCCTCGTGATCGCGGGGCTCGCCGCGCTCTCGGTCGTGGCTCCGGTTCCGGCCGCGATCGGAGCGCTGGTCGGCGGCAAGCAGCTCGCCGCGGCGACCGATCTCGCGTTCTGGGTGGTGATCGCCGAGCGCCTCGATGCCCGGCGCAGTCAGCGCCTGCTGCCGATCCTCGCGGCGAGCGGTGGGGCAGGGGCCACGCTCGGTGCCGTGCTGGTGGTGCCGCTCGCCGCCGTGGGAGGCGCGCGCGGCGTGCTCCTCTGCGGTGCATTGCTGCTCGTGCTCGCCGCGCTCGCGGCGCAGCGCCTCCCGCAAACGCGGCGCGTCAGCGCGCAACCCGTACGGGTCGGCGGGTTGATCATGCGATCGTGGCGCGACGGTGCGCGCGCGGTTCGACGACACCCGCTCGCGCGTCACCTCGCGATCGTCGTCGCGTGCGCGGGTGTGTTCGGCTCGCTCGCGTACTTCGCGCTCGGCGTCGAGGTCGCGGCGAAGGGAGGCTCGGCCGGAGAGCTCGCCGTGGTGCTCGGCGCCGTGCGCGGCGTCGGCCAGTTTGTCACGCTGTTCGTCCAGGTCGTGCTCGCCTCGCGGATCATCCGCGGGATGGGCACCGGCAACGCGCTGCTGCTGGCTCCGCTCGTGGCGCTTTCGGCTGGCCTCGGTCTCGTGATCGCACCCGTCCTCGCCGTCGCCATCGCGACGCAGGTCTCGGCGAGGGTCCTCGATTCGGGAATCGAGACGCCGGCGGAGAAGCTCGCGCAGACGCTGTTGCCGACCGCGGTACGAGGCCGGATCTCCGGCTTCCTCGACGGCACTGCGAAGCGCGCGGGTGCGATGCTCGGCGGTCTGATCGCCGCCGCGTTCGCGACGACGCCGAGCATGTTCTACGCGATCACCGCGATCGCCGCGGCGATCTGGCTGCTCGCCGCTGCGCGCACCGCGCGGGCACTTCCGTCACTCGCCGTCGAGCACGTGCAGAAGGCCGGTGATGCCGACGCGGCTGTCGACGATCGCGCGCTCACGGTCCTCTACAAGGAGCTCGCCGGTCCGAAGCCCGAGCGTGCCGCCGAGGTGCTCGCGCGCTTGCACGAACGCGGCCGCATCGATGCGGTCGGTCCGCTCGTGAATTCGGCGGTGCACAACAACCGGCTCGTGGTGTGGCGCGCCGTGATCGCGGTGCTCGACGCGCCCGCGGAGGCGCATGGTCCGAAGCTCGCCGAGGCGGTGGTCGCCGCCGGTCGCGCGCGCGAGCTCGCGGTCCGCGCCCTCGGTCTCGCCGGCGGTGTGCCCGCCGCAACGATCGATGACTGGAAGGCCGATCGCGATCCGGCGATCGCGCTGACCGCCGAGGTCGCGGCGCTCCGCCTCGCGAACGATCGGGATGCGCTGCTCGCGCTGCTCGGTGATTCCGTCCGCGATGCCGGGGTCACTGCGCGCGTCGCGATCGAGGAGCTCGGCGTCGAGATCGCCCGCGGGCTCGCGCGCCGCGACGACGCGCACACGCTGGAGGCCGCGCGACACTTGACGCGCGCGCTGCGACGCAAGCGCGGTGATACCCCAGCGCGCACGCAGGCATACGCGGCGCTCGCGCGGGTCGTCGACTGGGCGCGCGATCGCCGCGACGCCGAGCTGTCACTGCTGCGCTCGGATCTGCTCGAGCTCGCGCGCGAGCGCGTCGAGACCGGCGCGACGCCGATCGCACCGGACCACATGCTGTCGTCACTCATGCGCGCCCCTGATTCGGCCGGCGACGAGGCGCCTGAGATCGCCGCCGCGCTGCGCCTCTACGGCGAGCTGCTCGACGGCGCCGATACCGTCGAGCCCGACGATCTTCGCCGTCTCGCCCGGGCACTCGGTGAAGCCGACGACGACGTGCGAGCCGCCGCCGAGACCGCGCTCACCGCGCTCGGGCCCGCTGCCGCCGGCGAGCTGATCTCCACCGCTGCCTGGGGCCGTCGTCGGGCTCGCGATCGCGCTGCGGCGCTCCTCCACGAGCTGCCGGTCACCGCCGGTGCGATCGATCGCCTGATCGACGCCGAGCTCGACTCGCTCGACACGACGCACGCCGCGATCGCGGTACTCGATCAGCCCGGCGACGAGCTCCTCGCGCGTCGCCTGGACGAGCGCCTCCACGAGATCGCACACACGGTGCTGCTGCTCGTCGCGGCGCGCGGTCGCTCGCGCGCGATCGCCCGTGCCGCTGTCGGCTGGCGCCACGCACGCGGTGGTCAGGAGCGCGCGCGAACGTTGGCGGTGATCCAGGCCGCACTTCCGCGCGCGCTCGTCACTCGACTCGTCGAAGCAGTTGATGATCTGTCCGTCGCCGATCGCGCCACGGAGCTCGACCGGGCGGGCATCACGCCGCCACCGCGCGACGAGGTGATCCGCACGGAGCTCGCCGGTCGCGATCGCCTCGCGCGCGGCATCGTGCTCCACATGCTCACCGCCGCCGGGCGCAGCGCGCACCGCGAGACGATCACCGACGCCGCGCGCGCCGAGGCGCTCTCGATCAGCCCCACCGAGCTGCTTCGCCGCGTCACCGACGCGATCTACGTACCCGCCGAAGAGCCCGCACGTCCCGAGGAAGGAGAACCCGATATGCCGAGTCGCGTCGAGACCCTGATCGCCCTGGGCCGCGTGCCACTGCTCGCGTCGCTCTCGACCCGCCAGCTCGCCGATGTCGCCGAGCGCGCTCGCTGGGTCCACGCGCGCGAAGGTTCGGTCGTGATCACGAGCGGCGATCCGCTCGATGCCCTGATCGTCGTCGAGGACGGGGAGCTGGAGCTCGGCCCGCGCAAGATCGTGAAGGGCGAGGTCGTCGACGAGCTCGCGTGCGTCGCACCGGTGCCGGTCTCCGCGGATCTGCGCGCCGTGAGGGCATCGCGGTTGATCCGGCTCGAGCGCATCGACTTCGAGGAGCTGGTCGACGACGTCCCCGGCCTCGCGTCTGCGGTGTGCCGCGGCCTCGGCGAGCGCGCCCGTCGCGGCGAGGACACCGGCTACCGGTCGCCGCTGATCAGCAAGAGCTGAGGCGAGTCGCTCAGGGGCCCTGCGCGGTATCAGCGGCCGGAGCGGCGAGGTCCTTCGCGCAGATCTGCATCTGCTCCATCTTCGTCGCCTTCCTGAAGCAGGCGAGCACCTCGGGCTTCCAGCTGTCGCGAGTGCATGCCTCCGCGGTGCGGCGGATGATCTTCGTCTTGTCCTGCTCGATGAACGCTTTCTGCTGCGGGTCCTTGGACTCCGCGATCATCGTGTCGGCGATGTGCGCCGCGATGTCGACGCAGTCCTGCGACACCGGTGGCGGCGCGTCGATCGCAGCATCGACCGGCGGCGGGTTCGCATTCGCGGGCGGCGTCGGCGGCGGAGGCGTTGGAGTCGGGTTCGCCGGCGGCTGCGCGTTCGCGGGATCAATGGGGGGCGGCGGGGTCGGCACGGCCGGCGGGGCCTTCTTCGGTGGAGGCTCGTGCTCGCACGCGGCGAGCACGGTCAGGAGCAGCAGGAGGCAACGCACGGCGCTACTCTACGCGAAGCTACTTGCCGACGTACGGTCGCGCCTGGACGATCCAGACCTGCTCGCCCTCGAGCACCCACTCGACGTCGAGCGGCATACCGTGCGTGAAGACCGGGATGAACGCCTGCACCTGCTGTGACAGCGCCTTCGCGCGCGACTCGGTGAGGATCACGCCCGCGCCGGGCGGCACGGGCAGCGAGACGATGCCGCCGTTCGCATCGAACTTGAGCATCACCGGATCGTCGGAGCGCGAGATGATCTTCGTGCCGTCGTTCGACGGGTCGTAGATGATCTGCTCGGGGATCTTCTGCCCCTCGACGACGCGCATGCCGAGCCCGAACTTCGCGTTGATCGTGAAGCTGCGATCGTCCGTGGTGTCCCATAGGTTCTTCGTGACGAGCACGCCGGCGGCCGTGGCATTGACGCCGACCTGGACGAGCACCCCGCCGTAGACCTGCTTGTGATCGATGCCGAACACCTCGCGCTCGTCGGCGGCACGCAGCGTCCACACGCTGGCCCACACTCCCTTCAGCGCCTCGCCGATCGCCTTCTTGCCCACGACGTTCGGGAACGTCTCGTAGAGCCCTGCACCGTTGAACCCGGGCAAGTCCTCCGCATTCGTCGAGCTGCGCACGAACACGCCGCGGCCGCCGAGCTTGAGCCGCACGCGGCGGTAGATCAGATCGAGCGCGGCCTGATCGATCGGCGCGTCCTTGATCTCCTGCCGCAGCTTCTCGAGCGCGGTCTTCCGCCACGCGGCGTCCTTCCACTTCGGATTCGCCAGCATCGCATCGACCTTCTCGTCGAGCTTGTTCTGCTTCAGGTGCTGCACGTAGTAGTAGAAGCCGACGCCGAACCCCGCCGGTACGCGCACGCCCTCGAGGTTCGCGGTCACGATCTCGCCGAGGTTCGCGGACTTCACGCCGTAGAGGTTCGCGTCCTTCGCGCGCATCCGCGTCAGCATCGCGAGCCGCGGGTTGTCGGTGATCGCCTGCGGCAGGCGCACCTGGCGCCTGGCCGCGACCTTCTTCGCCGCTTCGTCGGCCTCCGCGGGCGTCGCCTCCCGCAGCAGCATCGAGGTGTCGTTCACCTCGAAGTAGACCATCTTGCCATCGAGCTTCCCGTACTTGGTACGCGCCTTCTTGTCGCCGGCGTTCGGGATGCCCCACGCGTTCGCGCGCAGGTTGACGTGCGAAAGCGGTGTGGAGAACGTGGTCGCGAGGATGCCGGCGACCGGCGTGATGTCCGGGTAGCTCTCCTGCAGGAGCACGATGTCGTTGCGCTCGAACGTCAGCGACTCGTACGGCGTACCGGTAGGCACCACCTTGAGCTTGCCGACCGCCTTGCCATTGTTGAACGACTGGTAGTCCGCGGCCTTGTAGAGCTCGTCGTTCGTGACGGTCTTCAGGCCCTTCTTCTTCACGTCGAGCGCGACCGTCAGCTGCATCGGCGAGTCGGGGCGGAAGGGCAGATCCTTCTTGAAGAACGCCTGCTGCAGGCGCTTCTGCGCGCGGAGCACATCGTCGGGCCCGATCTTGTCGCCCTCCCAGAACGCGAAGCTCCAGCGGTCGACCTTCATGTGATGCGTGATGTAGCCGAGGATGAACTTCGGCTTGATGCGCTCGTAGTTCTTGTTGTACTCGCGCACGTTGTCGGCGGTCCACGCCTTCTTCAGGAGCACGCCGAGCACGAAGTCCGCGTGGATGTTGAAGAGGTTGACGTCGAAGAAGTAGATGTCGTTCGTCTTCAGATCGATGATGAACTTGCCGAGCGCGTCGGTCGCGACCGTCTTCGAGTACGCCTTCCAGGTCTTCTCGTCGGGAACTTCCTTCACCCACGCCCGCTGCTCTCCCTTCGCGTTCGCATGACGCGGTGCGGAGACAAACGCGAGCGCCACGGCGACGGTCAGCACCCAGCCTGTGAGCTTCATGTCTTGAGTTATAACGCGTAAGGTCCGCCCGTGGTCTCGTCCCCCACTACACCCGCACCTCCGAGCGCGCGCGCCGCCAATCTCGCGGTGCTCGTCGCCGCGCTCGGCTACTTCGTCGACATCTACGACCTGATCCTGTTCGGCATGGTTCGCACGTCGAGCCTCAAGGACCTCGGGTTCACCGGCGAGGAGCTGACCACCGAGGGCGTCTACCTCCTCAACATGCAGATGGGCGGGATGCTGCTCGGCGGCGTGCTATGGGGCGTACTCGGCGACAAGCGCGGACGCCTCAGCGTGCTGTTCGGATCGATCGCGCTGTACTCGGTCGCGAACCTCGTCAACGGCGCCGTCGACACGCTCTCCGCGTACGCGTGGTGCCGCCTCATCGCCGGCATCGGCCTCGCCGGCGAGCTCGGCGCGGGCATCACGCTCGTCAGCGAGCTCATGGGCCGTCACAACCGCGGCATCGGCACGACGCTCGTCGCGGCGCTCGGCGTCTCCGGCGGTGTCGTCGCCGGTCTGCTCGGCGGCGCGTTCCCGGGGATCGGCGTCGACTGGCGCACCGCGTATTACATCGGCGGCGCGATGGGCCTCGCGCTGCTCGCGCTGCGCATCGGCGTCGTCGAGTCCGGCATGTTTCACACCACCGCCGCGAAGAAGCACGTCTCGCGCGGCAACTTCTTCAAGCTGTTCACGAACAAGGCGCGGCTCAAGCGCTACCTCGCGATCATCCTCGTCGGAGTTCCGGTCTGGTACGTCATCGGCATCATGTTCGTGTTCTCGCGGGAGCTCGGTGCCGCAATGGGCCTCGATCCCCCACCGAACCCGGCGACGTCGCTGTTCTTCTGCTACGCGGGCTGCGCCATCGGTGGCCTCGCGTGCGGCATGCTCAGCCAGTACTGGAAGTCGCGGAAGAAGCCGCTCGCTGCGTTCCTCGGCCTGACCGCGCTCGCGATGGTCCTGTACTTCGCGACCGGCGGCATCTCGCTCACGTGGTTCTACGGCCTCTGTGCGTTCGGCGGCTTCGCCTCCGGCTACTGGTCCGTGTTCGTGTCGACCTCGGCGGAGCTGTTCGGCACGAACCTCCGCGCGACCGTGGCCACGACGGTCCCGAACTTCGTGCGCGGCTCCGCGGTGCTGGTCACAACCGGGTTCACGATGCTGACTCCGAGCTTCGGCATCCTCGGCGCGGCGATCGCCGTCGGCGTGATGACCCTCGTCGTCGCGTTCGTCGGCCTGCTGTCCCTGCCCGAGACGTTCGCGTGCGACCTCGACTACAACGAGGACGACGAACCACCTCCGCCAGAGCTTCCGCGCGCTACTGCGGCAGGATGATCTGCGGGAACCGGCCGCCGTTGTTCGGGCCGTCGCCGTTCGGGATGAACGCCTGGTTGCTGACCGTGTTCGAGCCCGAGTACTTGAAGATGAAGAGGTCGCCCGGCTGGAAGTCGATCGCCGGCGCCGTCTGATGGATCTCGTACGGTTGCGCCTTGAAGCTGCCGTTCGGTAGCGGCTCGAAACTCTCCATCCAAATAGCCAGCGTCGTGTCCGTCGTGTCCCGCCGCCAGATCAGCTCGAACTGGACGTCGACCGCGCGGATGATGATCGAATCGCAGATCACGTGATACGTACCGGCGGGCACGTCCGCCTTCAGCGCGTACGGAGCTTCGAGGGACCCACCGGGTCCCACACCGGGTGCTCAAAACGGGCGCGGCTCCGACTCGCTGAGCTTGATCTTGAGCTCGCTGCCATCGAGCGCGAGCCACAACGTGTCGGGGTTCGACGGATCCTCGGAGGGGCATCCGGCGAGCGCCGCGAGCAGGAGCAGCCGCTTCACTTGCCGCCCTCCGGCGGTGCGACGAACACCGCGATGAAGTGCGTCGGCACCGGCGTGGATTCGTCCTGCCGCACGAGCCCGGCCTTCTTCGCGGCCTCCATCGACTTGGGACGGTGATGGATCCGGTTCGAGATCACGATGCGCCCCCCCGGCTTCAGCGCGGCCGTTGCGGCCTTGAGCCAGGCGACGCCGTCGGTGAAGTAGTGATCGACCTCGGCGAGGAGGATCGCGTCGTAGGCACCTGCCTCGAGGCCCGGCGTCTCGGCGCCGACCACGCGGCGCTCGACGACCTCGGCGAGCCCGACCGCCGCGAGCCGGGACTGGAGCAGCTCGAGCACGGCGCCATCGATATCCGTGGCGACCACGGTGCCGTTCGGCGCGACGGCTCTCGCGAGGTGGACGGTCAGGAGGCCCGTGCCTGCACCGACGTCGGCGACGCGCGAGCCCGGCTTGATCCCGAGCGCTTCCACGACCTTCTCGGGCTTCCGGTCCGAGTCGAACCGGGCCTGCTCGCGAGTCGTATCGTCGGTCGGCTTGCTCGCGCCCGTTCCGCCGTTGCCGCCGCCGTCGTCCTTCTTGCTGCCACACGCTGCGACGAGCAGCAGCAGACAAAGAAGTGCGGTGCGCATCGCAGGTAGCCTACCAGACGAATGAAGGGGCCGCTGGATTCCACCAGCGACCCCTGTTCACACTTCTTCTCTGAGAGCGCGCGCTCTACAGCTCCTTCGGAAGCCCGAAGTTGCCGGAGATCGTGAGCCCGTTCGCGAACGCCGAGATGGCGCGCTCGTCGCGCTTCGCGATCGCGTAGGCGATGGAGGCCATCGCGAAGCGCGCCGTGTTCGCACCGTTGTACGCCGTCGGTTCGCCCCTGGCATCGAAGCCCTGGACGGTGCCGTTACGGTTGATGGTGCCGAAGTTACCGCTCCGGAGGTGACCCGCGCTGTACACGTAGACGCGGTTCGTGTTGCCCGGCGTGCCATCCGGCCAGCCGCCGCGTGCCAGCGGGTTCTTCGTGGTGTCGCCGTGGATCGTGATCACGGTGTCGTCGGCGAGCGACTTCAGCGTGTTGTCGTCCACGGTGTCGGTGAGGTCCTTCATGAAGCCGTCGAACACGCCCTTGAGCTGCCCGGGGATGGTGTTGACATCGCCGTTGTCGAACGCGCCGTGCGGATCGTCACGCATCGCCGGCATGGTCACCGAGTTCGTGAGGCCCATCTTGAAGGCCTTTACGGTGACGATCATCGCGCGGCCGATTGCCGCGACGTTGCCGCGCGTGTTGCCGTTGATGCCGTAGCGCGTGAGATCCTCCGGCTTGATCTGCAGCTGCGCCGCGAGGTTCTTGCCGAGGAACTGCGCCGCGCCCTGCGCGGTCGTGTAGGAGATCTTCGTGGTCGAGCGGTTCGCGGCCCGATTGAGCTGGATGAACGCGTCGTAGTGCGCCTTGTAGAGGTCCGCGTCCGCAGCGACCGAGAGCAGGCCGCCGGCGCGCGACGCCGCCGAGTTGAACAGACCGACGATGCCGTCGGCGTTGTTGACGTTCGCGGGCCGCGCACCACCGGGGGCGGTGCCGAAGTCGACGTCACCGATGGTCACCGCGGGGATGACCGAGGGGTTCGCGGACTGCAGCGCGCTCGCGACCGAGAAGATGTTCGCGCCGTTGAGGCCGACCACCGACTGCGGCTGGTTCGTGTGCGTCTCGTTCGATCCGCACGTGAAGCAGGTGACCTGACGGCCGACGGGCAGCGATGCCCACGGCGTGTCGGGACCGATCACGAGCGGCTTGTCGGTGCCCGCCACCGTGGTCGCCATGCCTGGCTTGTGCCACGCAAAGTTCGGGTTCGCCGCCAGCGCGATGTCGGGCTGGGGCCAGAGCAGCTGGAACCAGGCGAGACCGCCGTTACCGGCGACGATGTGAACCGAGCGCGTGATCGGATTGTCGGACGCCGCGAACGCGAGGCCGCTACCGGCCGAGCCTTCGAGGATGTCGAACACCTTCGAGCGCGAGACACCGAGAGCGGCGCCCGCGGCGACGCTCCACTTGATCAAGGCGCGGCGCGTGAGCTGACGATTCTCGTCACGCAGAGTCGTTTTGGACTTGGCCATGGTCAGGGTTCCCTTTACTCGCAGGTGTAGGACGCAGCCAGGAGGGCCGCGACGGCAAGGCGCTTACCGACGTCCACCGACGACGCGCGCTGGATGGTGAGGTTACACAGGTCGAGGTGTGCGGCCTGCGCCGGCACGCCGAGGAGGCACGTGATGCCGCTCGCCTCGCACTGGTTCGACGCGTTGAACAGCGAGGCCGGAGAGCCGGTCGCGCCGCCGACCTTGCAGCGGTCGAGCGTCGGGATCGCCGTGATGATCTGCGGAGCAGCGGCGGCGAAGATGTCGAACTCGCGCGAGGCGCCCGAGGTCGTGATGCCGATGTTCTCGCGGATGCGGTTCGCGTAGTTCGGCGCGCCCAGCGCGTTGTCGCCGTTGTTGTAAAGGTCAGCCGCCGACAGCGCCGGCGCGGTTGCCGCGTTGATGCCCGGAACACCGAGCGACGTCAGCACGCGACCGAGCGTCGCGTAGCGGATCTTCGGGCAGCTGTGGACCTTCGAGGTGTAGCGGGGCGGCCCTTCCTTCAGCAGCCGGTCGAGCAGCTCCCACGGGGAGATGCCCTCGTTCATGTGATCGAAGGTGTTGTTCTCGTCGCCCGAGGTCGTCGAGCCCGGCGGCGGAGGGCTGCCGGTGTCCATGGAGTCGTCGGTACACGCCGCGGCGAGTCCGAGCGAAGCGACCACGATGGTGAGTTTGATTGCGCTCTTCATGGTGGTCTCCTCAGAACTTGACGAAGTCATCAGCGGTGTAGACGGCGTAGATGAGGTCCTTCATCTTGAAGCCGCTGGCTGCGAAGGCGTCGATCTGCGCCTGGATGGTCTCGGTCGGAACTTCCTGCAGCGTGTCGACGATGTCGGTCTTGCCGAGCGCCCAGTTCCACACGCGGGCAACGCCGCACTTCTGCACGTCGGTGTCGGCGGCCATCGCGGCGCCGAGCTCGGTGAGGCTCGCCGCCGGGACGCCGAAGCGCCATGCGGTGGTCTCGGTCGGCGGGAGGTAGTCGGTGAGCTGCGCCATCGGCGCGCCGTCGAGCGGCGTCGGGACGCTGATCGCCGGGCGGTAGACGCCCATGATGTCGTAGTTCGCGAACAGCGGAGCGATGTGGTTCATCGACTGGTGGCAGTTCGCGCAGATGACGGCCGACACGTCCTGGAAGTTCACGCGACCGGTCTGTAGACCGGAGATGCTCGCGAACGGCCACACGCCGATGTACGGGGCCGCGCCGCCGACATCCTGCGGGGTGCCGCTCAGCTCGACGGGGAACTTCGCGCAGTCGAACGTCTCCTGCACCCAGCGCACGCGCCGGAAGGCGAAGTTCGAGAAGTAGTGCTTCATCGCGCCCTGGTTCGTGATCACGCCGGCCTGCGGGCCGGTGCCCGCGCAGTTCGCGGGGGTGATCGTGTTCAGGGCTGCGTTCACCGTCGGGCAGTTCCCCGTGGTCGCGGTGAACAGCTCGAGGTAGCTGCGGTTCTCGACGGCGAGTTGCGCCGCGAACGCCGGAGCCTGGTCGAGCTCGGCGGTCTCGCCCATCTTGAAGGTGTCGCGCCAGAACAGCACCATCTGCCGGGTGAACTCCGGGCGGCTCATGTAGTTCTGGATCAGCGCCTCGTACGCGACCTTCTTCGCCGCGTTGTCGGGCGCGTTCTGGACGGCGAGCACTTCATCCATCGTCGGCAGGTTGCCGACGAGGCGAAGCGCTGCGGTCTTCAGCGCCTGGTTGTAGTCATATTCGCGAGACCCGAGGAGCTGGTCCCATTCGTCACCTGCCGAGCCCGAGCCAGAGCCCGAGCCAGAGCCGTCGCCCCCGGGGGTTCCGGGGTCGTCGCTGGTGCACGCTGGGACCGCGAAGGAGGTCGCGGCCACGAGCAAAATCGAGATCCTCTTCATCGGGGCTCCTTAAGGGGCAACTTTCTCTGCATTGATCCACACGTTCACGCTGTTCTTGAACGTCGTGAGCTGTGCGGCTTGAAACCTGAACGGGTGATTCTGATTGGCGGGGTCGGGCGCGAGGTAGATGCCGCTCTGGTCGAGCGTCGTCGTGTTGATGCGCGTGCGGATCTGGTTGCACGCCTGCTGGATCGTCGCGTCGACCGTCGAGTTGATGCCGGTGATGTTCATCGCCGACGTCGCGTTGCCGTTCTGACCGCCGTGGCAGGACAGGCAGCTCGTGATGAACGGCTGCGCCGCGTTGGTCTTGAACGACGGGAGAGCCTTGCAGCCGCCGCCGTTGTCACCACCACCACCGCCGCCCATACCGGCGTCGGGCTGGTAGGCCTTGAGCGCCTTGAAGTGGACCGAGATCTTGTCGGTGGCCGTGAAGCCGATGAACGCCGCGGTGCCGCCACCGATCATCGTGGTCGAGCCACCCATCGCGTTCAGCTTCACGTTGAAGAAGCGGTCGATCGTGTCGAACTTGGTCTCCGAGCCGTCGGTCGGCCACGACGCGAACAGCGGGTGCTCGAGGTACACGCCATCGGTACCGGCGATCACGCTGAGCTGGTTCAGGTAGAGACCCGAGCCCAGCGCCTGCGCGACGAAGTGGAGCTTCGCGCCGGGCAGACCGAGGTCGGTCAGGTCGACCTGGTTGACGGGGCAGGTCGGGGCGGGCGGCGTGCCGGAGGTGCAGATGAGCGGAGTGAACTGGACGGTCTCGAGCCTGGGGCCCTCGTCCTCAGGAGCCGGCTGCGCGTCCTTCTCCTTCTTGATCCACTCCAGGATCTCGGAGGCTTCGGAGGCGAGGAGCGCCGGGCCGTCGTGGACGCCCTTGGTGAGCAGGCGAGACGACGCGGGTGCCGAGAGGTTGATGACCGCGGGGGTGTACGCGAGGACGTTGGTACGCAGCTCGAGGTCACCCGCGCCGGCGAGGAACTCGACCATCGGACGCGAGCCGTTGTGGCAGGCGACGCAATTGACTGTAAGGACAGGGGCGGCGCCGTTGATCCAGGCTTCGCGCGCTGCCGCCTCTTCCTTCGTCAGTCCCGTGTTGCCGTCATCGATGAGGCCCGTGCAGCCGACCAGCGCGATCATCGCGACCGCGCCGACCGAGAGCCGCACCATGTTGAGCTGGCGAACGAGGGTCTCGAGCATCGCCTTACGCGAGCCAAGCGCCCTACGGTTGGGTATGAACGAGCGAAGACCGGCCAGCATGAGCCATCGTACAGCACGAGGTATGCCGCCCGGGATCAGTACCCCTCAGTTAAATCAACTGACCGAAAATATTGGGCAATATGGGTGTAACGCACACATTGCGCATGAGGTTATACACCCCAGGTGGGGACGAATGACCGCAGCACGTAAGTCCCTGAAAACGCGAGGACAGTCTGTGCAACAACAGGTAGTTGGGTGTAGGCAGGCCTGATCCCAGGTGGCTGACGGCCTTTCGGGGCACCCTGGGGTCGGTAGTCACCCACGTCCGAACCGGAGATCGCGCTGGAGCTCGGTCGCGGTCTTGGTCGAGCCGTCGTGGCTCCATCCCGGCGGCATGAACATGTAGCCGAGCTTCGCGCCCAGGGACGGCGCGCGCGCGACGTCACGGCCGATCGCGGCAAATTCGTGGAAGCCGATGCGCAGCGGGTTGTACGTCTGGATGTCTGTCGTGAGGCCGTACACGACGCGCTCCTCTTCGCGGGCGAACGTGCCGAACAGCTTGTCCCAGATGATGAAGATGCCCGCGTGGTTCTTGTCGAGGTAGCGCACGTTCTTGCCGTGGTGCACGCGGTGGTGTGACGGCGTGTTCAGGAGCTCCTCGAGCGGACCGAGCCGATCGATCGCCTCGGTGTGGAGCCAGAACTGATAGAGCAGGGACCACGCCTGCGCGGTCAGCACCATCCACGGGGGGAAGCCGATCAACGGAAGCGGTGCCCAGAAGATCGGTCCGGTCAGCGGCGTCAGCACCGCCTGTCGCAGCGCGGTCGACAGGTTGTAGTGCGTGCTCGAATGGTGGTTGACGTGGCAGGCCCAGAGCAGCCGCACCTCGTGGTGCGCGCGATGGAACCAGTAATAGAAGTGATCCTCGAGGACGAGCAGGATCAGCCACGCCCAGGGGCCGGTTGCCTCGACGACGTCCACGAACCGGTACTCGTAGAGGAGGGCGAAGAACGGGATGGAGAGAAACTTCGCCGCACCCGCGACCACGACGTTGATGATGCCCATCGCGAGCGACGCGAACGTGTCCTTGGTCTCGTAGCCCTTGATCCCGCGCCGCGTGCGTCGTGCCCACGCGAGCTCCAGCAGGATCAGCGCGATGAACGCTGGGATGGAGTACAGAACGAGGTTCGACACCCGAGGCCCTTCGCAAAGCTAGCACGCCGCGCGATGCTGCCCGCCATGGCACACGGTGGCGACCTGATCGCAGAAGTCCTCGCGCGCAACGGTGCTACCCACCTGTTCGCGCTGTGCGGTGGCCACATCTCGCCGATCCTCACGGGGTGCGCGGCGAAGGGAATCCGTGTCGTCGATGTTCGCGACGAGAAGAACGCGGTGTTCGCCGCCGACGCGGTCGCGCGCATGACCGGCGGCATCGGCGTCGCCGCCGTCACCGCTGGCCCGGGCGTCACGAACATGGCGACGGCGCTGAAGAACGCGGAGATGGCGCAGTCGCCGCTCATCGTGTTCGGCGGCTCCACGGCCACGCTCCTCAAGGGACGCGGCGCGCTTCAGGACATCGATCAGCTCTCGATCATGAAGCCGATGACGAAGTGGGCGACGATGGTCAAGACCGTCCCCGCGCTCGCGCCCACGGTCGAGCGCGCGTGTCAGGTGGCGATGAGCGGCGTGCCGGGCCCGGTGTTCATCGAGGTGCCGGTCGACCTCCTCTATCCCGAGGAGATCGTGCGCATGTGGTACGAGAAGGAAACGGGGATGGGCAAGGCCAAGGGCATCGGCGCCAAGGCACTCGAGCTCTATATCAAGGGCCACCTGTACCGGCAGTTCCACGCGCCGACGATGCCCGACGTTCACTTCCCGTCGCTGCCGAACCTGCGCGGCGACGGTGCGCTCGACAAGGCGGCGGCGGCGTTCAAGAGCGCGCAGAAGCCGGTGATCGTCGTCGGCAGCCAGACCATGGTGGGGATCAAGGATCCGGGGCGGCTCGCGCGCTCGCTCGGCATGCTCGGAGCGCCGGTGTATCTCGCCGGCACCGCGCGCGGTCTGCTCGGCCGCACGCACGAGCTACAGCTGCGGCACAACCGCGGCGCCGCGCTCAAGGAAGCCGATTGCGTCGTGGTCAGCGGGTTTCCGTTCGACTTTCGGCTCGGCTATGGACGTGGCATCAACAAGGCCGCGACCCTGATCGCGGCGAATCTGTCCTCGCACGAGCTGCGCAAGAACCGCCGCCCCGACATCGCGCTGGAGATGCACGCCGGCGACTTCTTGATCGCGCTCGCCGATCGCGTCAGCTCTGCCGGGGATTCGTGGCGCGGATGGACCGAGCGGCTGCGCGCCGGCGATGCCAA
>JACCRC010000063.1 GCA_013813765.1 Deltaproteobacteria bacterium
ACCCGGGAGATACGCGCGATCGGAGCGCGGTGCGTGAAATCCGATGGAGCCGGTGTCCCAGAAACCGATGCCACGGAACGCGAAGAACTTCCACTTCGCGATCGGCACCGAGTACTCGAGGCGCCCGAACGCGCGCCGATCGCCGCGGAACCGATCCACGGAGTAGCCACGCAGATCGGGAACGCCGCCGAGCGTGAATTCCTCGTGCAGCGGGAGGTGCTTGCCGGCAGCAAACCCCGTGCGGATCTGAAGCTGGTGCTCCTGGAACAATCGCCAGCTGTAGTATGCGCGCAAGATGACCGAGCTGTAGTCGTAGTCATCGAGGCCGGGGATCGAGCCGTCGAGGACGAGCTGCAGGTACGGCCCCCACGACACGCCGTAGCGGTGATGACGCGCATCGAGCGTCAGCCGAGGCTGTACCGAGACATCCCAGCCGTCGTGCTGCGGTGAGGACAGTGCCGGATCGTCGGGCCGGAAGCGCACGTACGCTCCGCGTAGCCGGATGTCTGGGTTCACCCACCACGCGATGCGATAGCCGACGAGGAAGCCGCCGCCGAGGTACGTCGTCGTCGTGACGCGCGAGATCGATGCATCGGTCGCGTCGTTGACGGGGTTCGCGTACTCGCTGATGTCGCGGCGGTACGCATAGAGGTCCGCGCGGTAGTTGATCGGTGTGCCGTCGATCGATGGATCGAGGAACGTGCCGAAGAACAGCGACTCGCGCGTCCCGAGCTGCCCGTACAGCAGCATCTTCTGGTTGAGGCCCTGGAAGTTGTTCTCGGCGAAGCCGACGCCGAATGCTCGGTTCCCTGGCAACAGGAACAGCGTCGGCGCGATGATCCACGAGTGCTTGTCGTCGAGTGTGGCGACCACGATCACGCCGCCGGGCGCGTCCTCGAGCGTGATCTTCACGCTCTTGAACAGCTCGCTCGACAGGAACGCCTGCTCGATCCGCGGGATGTCGCGCGCGGTGATCGAGTCGCCGATCTCGAAGTGCGACAGCGTCTCCGCCGTCGACTCCGCGAGCTTCGAATCGCCGCGCACGACGAAGCCGACGATCCGGCGGGGCTCTTCAGCGTACGCCGCAGATGCCCACGCGAGCACCAGCGCCGTGACAACCAGCGCGCGCACCCAGCGCTACTTGTTGCGCTTCTTGCTCGGCAGGATGCCCATGAGCTTCGCGATGATGCCGAGCATGATCTCGTCGGCGCCGCCGCCGATCGAGAGCAGGCGAGTATCGCGATACGCGCGCGCGACCGGGTTGTCCCAGGTGAAGCCCATGCCGCCCCAGTACTGCAGGCACGAATCGGCGACCTCGCGCGAGAGGCGGCCGGCCTTGAGCTTCGCCATCGATGCCATCATCGTGACATCGGTGCCGCTGATGTAATCCTCGACGGCGCGGTACACGAGCGAGCGCAGGCACTCGACCTCGGTCTTCAGCTCGGCGAGCCGGAAGTGGATCACCTGATTGTTGATCAGCGGCTGCCCGAACGTCTCGCGCTCGCGGCAATACGCGATCGTCGCTTCGATGGTGCGGTCCATGCCGCGTACGGAGCCGATGGCTCCACACAGGCGCTCCTCCTGGAACTGGACCATCTGCATCATGAAGCCCATGCCCTCCTCGCCGATGCGGTGCCGCTGCGGAACACGGACGTTGTCGAAGAACACCGGGCAGGTGTCGGAGGCGCGCATACCGAGCTTGTCGATCTTCGGACCGATCTCGACGCCCTTCAGCTTGGTCGGAACGATCACGAGCGTCTTGTTCTGGTGAACCGCGCCCTCGCCGGTGTTCACGAGCACGCAGAGCCAGTCGGCGTGCGCGGCGTTCGTGATCCACATCTTCGAGCCGCTGATCAGGTAGTCGCTACCGTCCTTCTTCGCGACGGTCTTGATCGCCGCGACATCGGATCCGCCGCCCGCTTCGCTCACCGCGATCGAGGTGACGACGTCGCCGGCGATCGCAGGGGCGAGGAACTCCTTCTTGAGATCTTCGGCACCCCATCGCGCGAGCGCGGGCGTCGCCATGTCGGTCTGCACGCCGAGCGCCATCGGGATCGCGCCGCCGCGGCACGTGCCCATCTCCTCGGTCGCGACCATCTGATACGAGTAGTCGAGGCCCATGCCGCCGTGGGCCTCGGGCTTGTTGATGCCGAGCAGGCCGAGGTTGCCGGCCTTCTTGAACAGCTGATGCGCGGGGAACGCGCCCGCCTTCTCCCACTCGTCGATGTGCGGGTTGATCTCCTTCTCGACGAAGTCGCGGACCGTACGGCGGAGCTGGTTGTGCTCATCGGTGAAGCGCATGTGCAGCGAACGTACACCCAGTGTCGACACCCGCAAAGCAACCCACGCGCCAACGCCAATGGAGGTATCTGTCCGGGATCCGTACAGATCTTTTCTGTGTTGCGACTCCCGGGAGCGTGCGAGCCTCGATCCTCGAATGCTGCCGCTCCTCATCAAGGCACGGCTCATGGGCATGGGAATGGCGGGGTGGACCGCCGCCGCTGCTCCTGTGCCGATGCCCGCCGATACGGTGTCCCTGGTGTACACGGCGCGCGCCGCCACCCCGGTCCCGGTGCCGCTCTTCGACGAGAACCTCAGAGTCCAGGCGACCGTCGAGATCGATCACCTCGGCAACAGCGACGCGGCGACGACGAAGAAGATCCGCCACCTGTTCCGCTGCCGCGTGACGAACCGCGAGCGGCCGATCGCGCGGAAGTCGCTCTTGATGCTCAAGGACGTCGCCGAGATGTACGAGGGCAAGACGATCGAGTTCGTCAGCGTGTACCGCGTTCAGCGCGGCGAGTCGTTGACGTCGCCTCACCGCGACGGCCGCGCGATCGACTTCCGCATCCGCGGCGAGCAGCTTCGCACCATTCGCGACTACCTCTGGCGCAAGTACACCGAGGTCGGCATCGGCTGGTATCCGAGCGAGCAGTTCATCCACATGGACACGCGCCCGACGCTGCACGACACCTCGTGGACGTTCGTCAACGGCGCGAACCGCTACAACCCGTACTGGGCGGAGCTCGCGCGCCGTCCCGCGCAGCCCGTGACCCAAGCGCGTCGTCCCGGCGCGTAGACTCGCGATGTGATCACCCGGTTCGCGCCGTCGACCACGGGTGAGGCGCACCCCGGCACGCTGCTGTCCGCGCTGCTCGTGTGGCTCGACGCGCGCCAGCGTGCGGGTCGCGCGATCCTTCGCCTCGAGGATCTCGACACCACGCGCGTGAAGACCGGCTGGGCAACGCAGCTCTTCGAGGCATGTGCCGAGCTCGGCCTGACCTGGGATGCGACGGAGCTGCAATCCGCGCACGCCGCCGCGCACGAGGCTGCGCTCGATCAGCTGGAGGCCGCGGGGCGCCTCTATCCATGCGCGTGCAGCCGCGCCGCTCGCGCTGGCCGCCGGCGGGCTCCCGACGGTGGCTGGGCGTACGAGAACACGTGCCGCGGCCGGCCACTCGTCGGTGGCTGGCGCGCGCAGAGCGAGCCGATGCGCATGCAGCTCGACGATGCGCGCGTCGAGCTCGTCGACGACGGCGGCCTCGATCTCTCGCAGACGCCCGCGCACGACATGGGTGATCCGATCGTGCGCCGCCGCGATGGCGTGATCGCGTATCAGCTCGCCGTCGTCGTCGACGACGCAGCAGCCGGAATCACGGATGTGATCCGCGGGCGTGACATCGCTCCGTCGACCGCGACGCAGGTGATGATCCAGCGCGCGCTGGGGCTACCGACGCCGCGCTACCGGCATCACTTCCTGCTGCTCGAGACCGACAGGAGCGGAAAGCTGTCGAAGCTGCACGGCGCTCTGCCGTACTCGCAGCTTCGCGCGCGGATGTCGGCGGAGGAGATCCTCGGTCACCTCGCGTACGTCGCGGGGCTGATCGATTTGCCGCGGCCCGTGAGTGCGAGCGAGCTCGTGCTCGACTGGAGCCGCGTGCCGACCGCGGACACGACGTACGCGTTCGCGCGGTAGAGTCACGCATCGAGGGAGACCTCGACGAGCGACGCCGACGGGCGCTCTTGGATGCGGAAGCGCCATCCTAGGCGTGAACCTCGAGCACCGGCGCCCTAGTTTGAATTCGGCAGACATCCGACCCCCGACCGAAAGCAGCGCGAGCAGCATGGGCACCGAAGCGAGTGCCATCACGCGCCGCCGTGGAGAGCGCTCGGCCTCGCGTGTGGATTCTGTGGACAGGCGCGCGACGGCCGCGAAGCCTTCACAGCGCGCCTGTCGCACAGACTCCACACGCGCTGGCTCTCGCGCGAGCGCCTTCGGTTCCGAACCTTTTGGTTCGGGAATCGGAGATCCAATACGAGCGGCCGTTGAGAGCGCTCGGCCTCGCGTGTGGATTCTGTGGACAACCGCGCACCAGCTTCACGGCCTTCTTCACCGCCTTCACAGCGCGCCTGTCGCACAGACTCCACACGCGCTAGCTCTCGCACGAGCCTCCGCGCTCGGCTTGAATTCGGCAGACATTCGAAGGCGCCCGGTAGGTGGGAACACGTACACCATCGCAGCGAGCGCCTCCGCGAGTCTCGG
>JACCRC010000073.1 GCA_013813765.1 Deltaproteobacteria bacterium
CCGCGGCTCTTACCGCCAAGAGCGCGAAAACGATGGATCTGGTCCCGATCACATCGATGGGGTTGGTGTACCTGAAACCACGAGCCTCTCCGACGGTCTTCGCCACGCTGCGGGACCGTACTGCGCGTGGTGCGACGAGCGTTCCTACGAGTGATCGCGGAGCTGCGTTCGTTTGAGCGTCTCGGACATCCGTACCGCAACCACGAGCCCCGAGCCCGCCGTGAGGGCCGCGACGAGCCAGATCGCAGCTCCGACGCCGACGAGGTCCGCAACGACACCGGCGAGCAAGGCGCCGACCGCGTACCCGAGGTCGCGCCACAGCCGATACACGCCGACGATCGATGCACGCCAGCTCGCGTGCGCGACGTCGCCGATCGCGGCGAGTAGCGTTGGATAGACCATTGCGGTTCCGACGCCCAGGAGCACAGCGCCGAGGATGAAGGGCACAAACGAACCAGACGCAGCGATCACCGCGATCCCGGCCGCCTGGATCCACATGCCAGCCGCGATCAGCCACTTCCGACCAATTCGATCAGAGAGCGCTCCCGTGAACAGTTGCCCGAGGCCCCATACCGCGGGATAGATCGCGGCCAGCCACGCGATCTGTTCGAGCGACAGCTTCGCCGACGCGTAGAACAACGGGAACAGTCCCCAAGCCAAGCCGTCGTTCAGGTTGTTGACGAGCCCGGCCTGGCTGATCGACGACAGGTCCGGATCGGTGAAGGATGTGCGGATGAAGAGCTCGCGCTGCGACACGACCTCCGCAGCGCCGTGATGCTCGGCGGCCTCCTTGCGCGCGTGGCCATGCGTGTCCCGGACCACGAGCGAGAGGCCGAGCCCCAGCGCTACGTATGCGACGCCGAGGTAGAAGGGCTCCGGCCGTAGGCCGTACGTGGCGGCGATGTATCCGGTCGCGAGCGCCGAGATGGCCACGGCGCCGTAACCTGCAAACTCGTTGAGGCCCATCGCGAAGCCGCGTCGCGCGGGGCCAGCGAGGTCGATCTTCATGATCACCGTCGTCGACCAAGTGAGGCCCTGGCTGATCCCGAGCAGCACGTTCGAGAACAGGACCCAGCTCCACGACGGCGCCCACATGAGCAAGAACGGAACGGGGATCGCGACGGCCCAGCCGACGAGCAGCACACGCTTTCGGCCAATCGCATCCGAGAGGCGACCGGCGAGGTAGTTCGTGAACGCCTTCGAGATCCCGAACGCAACGATGAACGAGAGCACCGCCGCATGTGCCGCGAGATGAAAGTCGTGCTCGGCGATCGCTGGGAGGATGGAGCGCTCCAGGCCGATCATCGCGCCGACGAACGCGTTCACGACGACGAGCAAGGAGAACTGGCCGAGGTTCGCGCCGAGACCGAGTCGAACCTCGGGTCTCACGCTGTTCACGCCCGGCCCTGATTGAACCGAAGGATCTCGTCCATGCCTACGGGCTTCGGTGGCGACGAACCGCCGAGCTCGTCGACGAACGCTTCGCGCGCAAGCCCGAGCACGGGGTTCCACCGCTTCTCCGACGCGATCGTGCTCGTCGGTTTTCCGCTGAGGCCCGCGCCGCACGCCGATCCGCTGAAGTGGGCCGGATACACCTCGAGTGCGTCCGGAAGCACCAGGAGTTTTTCGTGCAGGCTGCGATGCAGCTCGGCCGCGTTGTCACGCTCGTGGCCGGGGAGGTCGGGGCGGCCGACGCTACCGACGAACAGCGTGTCGCCGGTGCAGGCGAACCACGGTTCTGGGCCGCGTCGCAGATCGCTCACGACGAGCACGAGGCTCTCGGGCGTGTGGCCGGGCGTGTGAAGCACGCGGATGATCACGTTGCCCAGCTCGATGACCTGGTTGTCGTCGAGCGGCTCGAACGGGAATCGAACGTCGGCGTTCCGATGAAGCGCGTACTTCGCTCCGACCTTCGCCGCGATCGCGCGGCCACCGGAGCGGTGATCGGCGTGCACGTGCGTGTCGAACACGTACGCGATGCGCATCGCCTTCGACGTCGCGAACTCGACGTAGGCGTCGACATCGGCCTCGTGCGGATCGACCACGCAACAGATGCCCTCGCCGCCGCACCCGAACACGTAGGCCGCGCAGCCACTCTCGAAACGGTAGAACGGGCGAAAGATCATGGCGCGCTCTTTCCGGTCTCGATGGAGAGACCGGCGGCACGCCACTCGGCGACGCCATCCTCGGCTCGCACGGCGCGCAGCCCGCGCTTCTTCAGCTCGGCGACCGCCTCGATGGCGTAGACGCAGTACGGCCCACGGCAGTAGGCGACGATCTGCTTCCGCTTCGGCGCCTCGTCGCGCGCCCACCTCTTGATCTCGTCGACGGGCACCGAGACCGCGCCGGCCAGATGTCCCTGCTCGAACTCCTCGGCCGGACGCACGTCGATCACGACGACAGTCCCGGCCTCGATCCGGCGCGCCAGCTCGTCCCGATCGATCGGCTCGAACGTGTCGGGATCGCCGAGGTACTCGCGGGCGACACCAGGCAGCTCGGCGAGCTGACTCTCGGCCGTACGCCGCAGTGCGAGCCACAGCTCGATCACCGAGGGCGCGGCGAGCCGGTAGTAGATGCGCTGCGCATCGCGGCGCGTGTCCACCAGCCGCGCCGCGAGCAGCACCTGGAGGTGCTGCGACGCGTTCGCGATCGACATCTGCGCTTCCTTCGCGAGCGCGTCGACGGGCCGTTCGCCCTGGGCAAGCAAGTCGATCAGCTCCAGTCGCCCCGGGGCGCCGAGCGCCTTGCCGATCCGCGCGAACTGCTCGTAGATGCGCTGCTTTGCTGCGTGGTCACTCATTCAAGTAATCACTTGAATACAAGACCGAGCGCCAATGGTCAAGGACAACGTGGGTTGTCACTCACTCCGCGCGTGAGATCCGGGCCTTGCGTCGGGATGCGGCGGTTCAGCAACCGCGAGCCACCACGATCCGCAGCTTGCTGTTGCTTCCGTCAATCGGTAACCCGTGCACGTCGGCGCGGAGGGGCGACGCACTGGAATCCCGGATGGTGATCTGGAGCTGCGTCTCGTGGAGCGGCCGGAGCGTAGATCAGATCAGGTCAGCGGAACTCGACCATGCGGATGTTGCCATCGATCTGGTGCCAGTCGGTCGCGTAGAGGAGGAGGTTCCCATTGGGCGTCACGTACGTGCCGGCGCCTGCGTCGAAATTGCACCACCTGTTCGAGCCATCGTAGACGGTCGAGCCGCGACACGAGAACGTGCGGCTCTTCACCCACTCGGCCTGGATCCTGAAGTCCTTCGCGACGAGCTTGAACACGTGCACCTTGTCGCTGCTGTTGGCGTGGGCTTCGATCTGGAACATGTAGAGGTCGCCATTCGCGCAGTCGGTCACGATGTTCGCGTTCTCTCCCCACAACGGAAAGTCGAACGAGTTCATGAAACCGAAGTAGCCCGCTGGACTCGACGCGTTATAGAACCCGTACCTCTGTCCACCGCTTGATCCGAGTGCGACGAGGTACTGGCCGTTGTCCAGCTTCACTGCTGCGACGCTCGCGGTGCTGGTGTCGGTGATCCACCGCTCGCCCCAGACGTGGCGATACGCGAGCTCGAGGGGGTTGGCCCCACTGCTCGCGTTGCTCACGTCATAGACGGAGAAGCCGAAGCCACGCGTGTTCCACGAGTTCTCGACGCACCAGTCGAGGTTACCGTGCGGCTGGCACCACTGGGCAACGTAGACGTGCTTTCCCAGGACGGACAGACCACCCGGATGGTTGTTGAGCGCATACGTGCGGGCCACGGTGCGGTTGCTCGTGAGCTGGTTCGTCCCATCACCGTACGGCATGCTCCCGAACGCATTTCCGTACGAGCTCTGTTTCGCACCCATGCGCACCACGGCGAGGGCGCCCTGCTTGTTGGTACCTCCGCTCGCGGTGCTGTGCGTGAACACCATGTACTCGTTATTGCCTACGCCGGCGAGGCGTCCGATGGATTGAACGTGCTCGTAGCTCGTGTAATCCCAATTCGCGCCATCGTTGATCCGGTGCAGGAGGTAATTCGAGGACGGGTAGGCGAACCCATCAAAGCGGATACGCCCCGAGTTTTGATAGCTGCTCGACAGCAGGTCGAGCTGGCTTACCGGGTTCCATACGCAGCGGTTACAGTCCGCTGATCCCCATGCGCACGTCGTGTCGCCCTTGAGCGGCTTCGTCAGATCCAAGGCGCTTTCGGTGGACGAGAGGTCTTCCTCTTCGAATTCCTCATCGACACAGCCAACGCCAACAACACAAGCAAACAGGGCGAGCACGCTGGTTCTAGTGACGGTCATAAGCTCCTCGTTCGGCTGCGCATCATCGACACAGTGAGGCGATCACTCTTGGTCAGCTCGGGCGAAACCGCGGTCCCACGCTGGCTGTCCACGTGATCATGCCGCGCTCGAATCGCTGGCAACGGGTCCCGAGCGTCGATGGCCAGCAGCTGGATTCGTCCGTGGTCGGCGCGCCCGCAACACCTGTCGCGCCGCCGAGCTCGCGATGTAGCTGACCGATCGCCCCATACACGGCGTACGGCGTCGCCAGCGGGGACGAGTAGATCGTCCCCCACTCGAATTCCTGGATCACCGGCGGTCGGATCGCCTTGGCTTCGTCTCGCACCGGATAGCCCAACACACTATGGACGCCGCCCATCGCGAGCCACTTGGTGCGGATCGGCCCGCGAATCGCCGCCGCGCCGGTCGCGGGGCTCCAGTAGATCGAACCGCGCTCGAAGTGCGAGACGCGCCCCCGCTGGTCGGTAACCCATTCTTCGTCCGAGACGGGATATCCAAGCACGCCGAGCTCCCAGCCTTGCGCGCCCCACTTCTCGAGGATGCCGCCTTGGACCGCCCATGCGCACTGATTGAACCTTCGATAGATCGCACCGCTTGAATAGACCCGGTGCGTGCCGGTCGAGCCCGCGGTGGTTGATTCCGGAATCAGCGGCTGGCCGAACCCGCCCGGTCCGCCCAGTGCCTGGTACTTGGCATCGATCGTCCCGTAACAGCCGAGGAGCTCGCTCGCGTACTCCTCGGTCGGGTCATCAGCATCGGCGTCGCCGTCTGTTGCGCAGCCGGCCCCGGAAGCGATGATCGCCGCGATCGTGAAGGTCGTGTGAAAGCGCGTGTGGAAGGTCTTGTTCGATTGCATGGTGCGGCCTGTTCCACGATGCGGGCCACGCGGCAGCTCAATGATTCCATGCGTCTGCGCGCACAGTGCGGTCGCTTGTCCGATGCTTGTCAGAGACATCGTCTGACCCATGCTGCGGGCTCGCAGGGTAGATTTGACCGGCGATGGCACGTTCGATGTTCCGGAGGTCGTTGGGGCCTACGCCTGATGAGCCTAGGCCTGGGTTGGCGCGCTATCAGGCGCTCGCGCGCGTGCGAGTGTTGATGCTGCTCGGCGCCCTCGTGACCGATGCCGTGTTGTTCTTTGCACTCAAGGATTCCGAGGCGATCGAGCCTGCATTCTTGGTGGCCTTCTTGTCGATCAATGGCCCGCTGCTGGCGTTCGGGCTGGTGCTCGCCGCCGCAGGGATTCGCTGGCCAACGTTCGCGCGAGCTACCTGGCCGTTTGCGATCGCGATCGAGGTGTTCACCACGTTCGTGTGGATCCAGCTCACCGGAACTGTCTCGAGCTACTTCCTGTTCGTCGTGCCGGTGTTGATCACCTGGTATCGGCTGATGGTCGGTTATGCAGCCGCGATGGTCACGCTCGGGTGCGCCCTCGCGATCCACCTCGGAGCGTTCGCCCTCGAGCGACTCGGGGTGCTGGCCCAAGCACCGCTGTTTCGCGATGGCGCCGGCATGTACGCGGACGATGCGTTCCGACTCGGCGCGATGGTCTCGATCGATCTCGTCTTCGTGATGACGTTTGCGTTCGCGAACACGATCATCCGGGTGCTGCACGAAAAGGATCAGGCGCTCGGCGCTGCGCAACGCGAGCTGGAGCGTGCGGTGGAACGAGCGAGCCCCGGCCGGTTGTCCGGTCGTACCCTCGCAGGGCGTTACCGCCTTTCCGAGTTGCTCGGCAGCGGCGGGATGGGCGAGGTCTATGCGGCGATCGAGGTCGCGAATCGGCGAGCCGTCGCCGTAAAGGTCTTGCACCCGCATCTTGGAAGCAGCGGCGACCCGCTCGAACGATTCCGTCGCGAGGCCGAGATCGCGCGACGCGTGGCCGCGAGACGGATTCCGGCAATGATCGACCACGGCATCACCGAGGACGGCAATCCCTTCTTGGTGATGGAGCGGTTGAAGGGAAGCGATCTCGCGGCAGTGCTCCGGCGCCGTGAGCGCCTGACGTTCGCCGAGGTGGTCGACCTGGCCCATCAGCTGGCCGAAATCCTCGAGGCGGTGCACGCCGCGGGCGTCATCCATCGCGACCTCAAGCCACAGAACGTATTCCTCATGGAGGCGACGGAGGCGGCGACCGAGGCGATCGATGTGAGGTTGCTCGACTTCGGGATCGCTCGCATGATCGATGGAGCGGGTGATCGCCTCACCGAGTCCGCAGCGGTGATCGGTTCGCCAGGCTATCTCGCGCCCGAGCAGGTCGATGCCCGGATCGGCACGGTCGGTCCGCACACCGACTTGTTTGCGTTAGGGGCGATCGCCTATCGAGCTCTGACCGGGTGTCACGCGTTCCCGTCACGCCATCCCGCCGCTGCGATCTACGAGGCCGTCCACCTGACCCCCACCCCGCCCAGTCAGCTCGACACTGGGCTGCCAGCTGACGTCGACTACGTGGTTGCACTTGCGCTGGCCAAGCGCCCCTCGGATCGCTACGCACGCGCCAGCGAATTCGCTCGTGACCTCGAAGCAGCGCTGACAGGTACGCTGCCCGAGCAGGTCCGGGTGCGGGCTCGGTCGATCGGTGACGTCGGCACCGAGCACACGTTGACCGCCGCTTGATCTCCGATCGTGCCAACTACTTGCGCACGCCCGCGATAGACTGAGTCGGATGGTGCGCGGCGACATCGACGAGACGCTCTCGCTGGTCGAGGACGTGCGCGAGCGAGCGCAGCCACGCCCACAGCTCTACGTCGTATTCGATGCCGCGCGACCGCTTGCGCCGACGTCGCGCCACAGCCTGGAAGCGATCGACGAAGTCACGATCGGTCGCGGCACCGCAGCAAGCGCCACGCGTCGCGATCGGGTGCTGGATCTGCGGCGGATCGATCGCTGGATGTCGAGCGTCCACGTCCGATTGCGACGCAACGGCGCGGGGTTCCAGATCGAAGACGGCGGTTCCAAGAACGGGACGCTGGTCAACGGAACCCGTACGTCCGAGGCGTTGCTGCAAGACGGCGATGTGATCGGAGTAGGTCAGACGCTGCTGCTCTTTCGCGATCGCGTACCGACGTCGGTACGTGCTCCACTCGACGTCGACACCTCCGAGCTCCAACCGCGCGTCGCGGCGCTGGCGACTCTGTCGCCCGAGCTCGGGGTAATGTTCGACGCGCTGATCGCGGTCGGATCGTCCGCGGTGCCGGTGCTGGTGTACGGCGAGACGGGCACCGGTAAGGAAGGCATCGCGCGCGCAGTGCACGCGCTCTCGCATCGCAAGGGGCCCTGCGTCGCCGTCAATTGCGGCGCGTTACCCACGGCGCTGGTCGCGTCCGAGCTGTTTGGCTATCGCGCCGGCGCGTTTTCGGGAGCGACTGAGGATCGGCCCGGGCTCGCGCGCTCCGCCGATGGCGGGACGTTGTTCCTGGACGAGATCGGTGACCTACCCGAGGTGGCGCAGACCGCCCTTCTTCGCGTGCTCCAGGAACGAGAGGTGTTGCCGCTCGGCGCGACCCGCGCGATCCCGATCGATCTACGAGTCGTCGCCGCCACGCATCGCGATCTCGCCGCCGCCGTGGCCAAAGGTACGTTCCGTGCCGATCTCTTCGCGCGGCTGCGTGGATTCACCGCGCGCTTACCGCCGTTGCGCGAACGCCGTGAAGATTTCGGGCTCATTGTCGCTGCGGTGCTTCGGCGGCACGCCCCCGATGAGGGTGAGCACGTGACGTTCACGTCTACCGCCGCGCGCGCACTGATCGAACATCCATGGCCCCACAACATTCGCGAGCTCGAGCGACGGCTCGTCACCGCGGTCGCGTTGGCTCGCGGCACCCCGATCGAACGCGACCAGCTCTTCGAAGAACCGGACGAGATCCCGGCCGAACCGGCGGCGGCCGACGGTGCTGACGCTGGAGACCGCGATGCGCTAGTCGCCGCGTTGCTCGCGACGGGGGGCAATATCGTGCAGACCGCGCGCCGGCTCGGCACGCATCCCCGCCAGGTGTATCGCTGGATCGATCGCCACGCGATCTCGCTCGCCGAGCTCCGCACACGTCGGTAGCGCCGTGACGGACTCGGATCAGTCTGACAAACCGAGCTAGCGGGCGACTTCGAGGATGGCCACGCCGTTGCCGTTGCCGTCGACGTCGACACCTGGCATCTCGAGGCTCGGTACGTTCTCGGTATCGAAGCTCGTCGCACGGACGTACGTGGAGTCCGTCGTCATGGAGGTCACGTAGAGCCTCTGGGTTCCCGTTCCACCCACGGTGAATGTCGAGACCACGCCTGTGGCGCCCACGGTCGAGAGGAAGCCCGCGGAGTCATCGGAGGTCGCCGCCGAGGGATCGAAGCCAAGGGAGCGGCCGTAGTCTCCCGCCACCACGATGTGGACGCCGTCCGTAACCATCGAGGTCACTCGGTCGTGGGAGCGGGTGCCGAGTGGCTGCGTCCAACGCAGCACACCGCCCGGCTCGAGCATCACGATCTTCTGCGCACTCCTGAGGTCCAGGCTACCGTCGCTGCCGAGCACGGCGATCGAGCCATCGGCAGCCTGCGCGACGCGGTCGAGCTCGACGAGCCCGAGCATCGACGACGGGACCGACCACCGCACGCTCCCGGTCGCGCCGTACGAGCTAACCTGGGCGTCGCTCGTCACCGTCACGCCGCCAGAAGGATCCATGGCGATCCCGAGATCGCGAGCGCCCATGATCGTCTTCGACCACGCGGGGGCCCCCGTGTCCTTGGCGAACGCCTCGAGCTTGCCGAACCTCGTCGCGACGAACACTGGTCGGGACCGATCGCGAGCCCCGAGTAATCACTCGAGTACTCGTCCTGAGCTAGCACTTGCGACCAACGCCGTGAGCCATCGCGCTCGAACACGGTCAGGCGGGTTACCGACTTCTCGTCGATGTCACCGATGTACTCGAGCTCGAACGTGACCACCGCGATGGTTCCCTCCTCGTCGATCGCAAGCTCGCGGACCGCCCGCTCGTCGTCGTAGTCATACGAGACGTCGACACTGCCATCCGACCGCAACGTGCGGTCGAGCTTGTGCACGCCATCGTCACAGGTCGCCCGCACGACGTGACCTGCGTGGCTACTCGCCGTCTCGAGCTGCGCGCCATTGACCTCGATGAACAGGGCGTGGCGGATCGGGTGGGTGACCGCTAGCTCGGTCACCGTCTCGCAAGGATCGGCGCAGCCCATGACACCGGCGACCAGCCATTCGACTGGACCCACGACGCGGCTCATAGCATCGGGGTGCTACGTCACGCAATGTTCGTCAGACCGTGCAGCGGTACCGATGGCGACACTGCGCCGGATTGATCTCGTGGTGCCACGGTGCTGCCGCATGAGCGTGCACTACTCTTCGCCCGGATCAGCCAACGACTCTGAGCCGTCATTGCTGGAAGGAAAGGCTTTGATCTGAGACCGAGCACGCTTCCATCCTTGCTGGACCACCCACGAGAGTGAACGATCGAGGCGAGCCGCCTCCTGCTGGATCTCTTGCAGCATGTCTTCGGGAAAGTAGAGCGACTGTTTTCTCTTGTCGGAGCTGGACATCTCTCAGCAGCCTAGTCCGGCTCGCCCTTTTTGTACGTCGGGATCGACTCCGCGAAGCACAGGGCCGCAGTTTGACAGCGTATCCACGCGCTACGGTCGTGCTGTGGCCCTTGGATGTCGACCTGTACGGCACGTTCGACGCCGTCCACATGGTCATGGCAAAGCAATAGCGCCACCCGGGTGTTTTCAGGATTGCGCCCGACACCCGTCGGGGGGGCTCACAATCGCTCGCCGCTGCGCGGCGCGCCTCGCTTTTTGCCCGCGTTCTGCCGGCAGGCGCTGGCGAAGTTCGAGGCGCAACCCGCGGTGTGGTCTGGCGCCTTCGAGCTGATCGAGAAGCGCCAGGCCACTCTCGCGGGCTAACCACACCAGCGCGAGGAAGCTCATGTCGATGGTCTTGCTTGCGGCTCGTCCCGTCGGGGTCGCTTCGCTCGCGCCGATCCAAGCCCGTCGCCTGGGGTCTCGCCGCGTGCACGATCGCGCAGGTCCAAGAACTCGACGTCACGCTTCACGACAACACCGTGCTCGTCAGGAAGCGTTGACTGCTGCCAGCGCCTTCTTGAGGAGCGCCTGGTTGGGTGGCTTCTTCGCGATCGCCTGTTCGAGGATCGGTGCAATCGACGGCCCGAAGCCGCCGAGGATTTCGACCACCTGATCGGTTGGCATTTTCTCGTTGGTCTCGGCCACGGTCTCGACGACCTTCTTCATGACCTTCGGCGTGCGAACCACGTCGATGAAGGTCCACGCATGGATGAGCGCGGGGACCTCGACCAAGCGGCCTTTGCGCCGGTCCTCGTTGTACGTGATCGTCAAGTGGAAGCCGAAGTCGTCGAGGAACTTTTCGCGATCCTTCTCGGCGATCGTCTCGACGACTTCGCGGAAGCTGCGGTCGAGCTTCGTCCCGTAGCAGAGGTTGTCGGCGTCCTTGGCGAGCTTGTAGAACTCACGCGGGAAAGGTTCCTTCCGCCGCTGTGCGCGTCGGGCGAGTGCGAACGACGCGACTGTCGAGAGTGCGAAGAAGTCCCGCTTCCGTTTCTGCGCAACGGCCCGCGTTGCGAAGTCGAGTGCAACGTCGTCGCCCGCTGCATCGAGTAGCGCACCGAGAACGCGCAGTAGGCGCCCGGTGTAGAGACTCGCCGTGGTCTCGCCGAATTCATGGTCGAGACTTTCGCCCCACATGTTGTAGTGCACGAGAAGGTCGTCGCTGTTGCCGATTAGGCTCCACACGAGGTCGTTCACCTCGTCGATGGTGAGCACCTTCGCGACTGCGCCTGCTGCATCGTCGACCGCCGCCTCATCATGCGCGGCGGACTTGAGCCACTTCCACACCGGCCACGTTCCAGCGTTGCGTTCCCACGTGGTCGGAGGAGCGATGCCTGCCCACCGGGCGAGCGCACCGTATGGGGGTAGCCCAAGTGACTCGAGCCGAAGTTGCCAACCATCGGGCGCGAGGTGGGGATATTCGTTGCGAATCGCTGCTTGCTGCGACTTGGTGAGCTTCTCGAACAGTCGGTAGCGCTCGGTCGATTCGCCGAGCACTTTGCGAAGTCGCTCGACGGCAGCCTTGTCATTCGCAGCGATTGCTTTCTCATCGGGAGGCGTCGGCGACTTCACGCGATCGAGCTGGAAATCGATTGTCTCCGCGAATGAAGCCTTCGCATATGCGGCGGCAAGCGCTTGGCGCAGCTCGAGGTCGTCATCACCTTCGAGCTCGAACCCATGTTGGATCGCTTTGCCAACGCTCGTCGTCGTGTCGTGCTCGAACAGCTCGGCCGCACCATAGGGCCACACATAAAGTTGATAGGCGGGCCGCCCATCCTCGACGACGTCGACGAGCTCCATTGGTGCCCACTCTTCGTCGTCCTTGCACTGCGCGGGCGTTCCGGCGCCGTTGGATTTCGTCAGCCTCGTCAGCTGGTCGCGCTGTGGCTTTGGCAGCTGCTTTAGTATCTCGAACGGTTGGCGCAGGTTTGTCATCACGAACCGGTCGCCACCAACCGCCGCGGCTTGTTTCTTCGCGCGATGTGCTGCCGGCGTCACGTCGACTTGTTTGCGATATTCGGCGACCGCAGGCGAGACGCCTCCTCGCAACTGCGCGACATCCTCGTCGGTGAGAAGCCGTGGCGTCTGCAGCGACATGCCGAGCGCGCCTGGTCTTGCCGTGATGCCCTTGCCGGTCGTGAAGCGCAGCTTCTTCAACAGCGGCGTGATGTCGCGAATCCGCGTCTGGTTTGGTTTCCCGACCCACGCGTTGCCGCGCAGCCTCGGCGCCTCAAGGATCGCGACCAACCACAGCGCCTCTTTCGGCGGTCGCACGGTAACCAGGAAGATCGCGTCACCCGGTGTGAGCTGTGCGAATGCCGCAGGGTTCGATGCGTACTGATCGGTCTCGACCAGATCTCCGACCTTCACCGTCTTGTCGACCATCTTCTCGAAGACGGCCTTGCTTACGATTGCGAGGACGCTTGGCATCTGCGCTCATCCTAACTAGGGCCGTAGCTTCAGTTGGCCGTCCTCTGCGACAAACAGCAGAGGCGCGGAGCTCAGGCAGTACGCGATTGATCAGTGGGTGTGGCCGTGATGGATGTCGGGCGCGTGCTCGTGCTCGTGCTCGACAGGGTCGTGATGATGTGGATGCGAATGCTCGCCGACGTACGGTGGGTCGTGCGTGTGCGTGTGGTGCTCGTCATCGTGGCGGTGCATGTGGTCGTGATCGACCGACTCGTGGGTATGGTGATGGCGATGCCGTTCGCTGACGTGCAGATAGACGCCGAGCGCGAATAGCGAGGCTGCCGCGAGCGCGAGCCAACCCGCATCGCGATCGCCGAGCGACCACGCGAGTGCTGCACCGATGAACGGGGCGAGCGCGAACACCGAACCGGTGCGACCTGCACCGATCCGCCGCTGAGCGAGCAGATAGAAGTACAGGCTCGCGCCATAGCCGGTCGCTCCGCATGCGAGAAGTACGGCGCCTTGGTCGATCCGCGGCATCGCTTCGCCGCGTAGGAGCGCCACGCTAGCGGTGAGGCTCGCACCGAGCCCGCCCTTGACGAGGATCACCTGAAACGGGTCGCGTTCGGCGAGCGGACGAGTCCACGTGTTGTCGAACGCCCATGCCACGGTTGCGCCGGCAACCGCGAGCACGCCGAACAAGCCGAAGCTTCCACTCGCCGATGAGTCGAGTGTCAGCGCGGCGCCACCCGCGGCCATGCACACGACTGCGATCGCCACGCGCCGCCCGATCGGCTCGTGGAAGAACGCACGCGCCAGCAGCACCGTGAACACCGCCTCGAGGTTGAGGAGCAGCGCGCCTGCGGTGGCACCCGCGCGCTGCAGACCCCATGCGAGCAAGGTGGGCGCGAGCGCCCCACCAGCGATCGCGATCGCGACCAGTCGGGGGGCATCGGTACGACGGATGCTCGCCTCACCACGCCGGACGACGAGCTGCATCACGATCGCCGTGAGTGCCGCACCGAGGTAAAGCAGCGCCGCCGTGGAAAGCGGGCCAACGCCACGACCGGCCCACGCCACGACCGGCGTCGCGATGCCGAACGCGACTGCAGCGAGCGCAGCGAGCAAGACTCCCGTGGCGAGTGGTGAGCGCGGCACTGCATCAGTCTGGCATCACGCGCGCGCTGTTTCTACGCGCTGCATGACGAGCGAGCGAGCGGAGCTCTCGACGGAGTGTTTCGTTGCGTGCGTTCAGCGCCTTCGCGTTCCTGGCCTCGAACACCTGCGACGACGCCGAACGTCCATCAACGCCCTCACGCCCGGGCGCGCGCGACCTGGCACTGACAACGGCGCGGTTGTCTTTGACGCCACGATCTGAGACGAGTGGCCGTCGTGTGACACCTCACTTGATGCCGAACGGGTTGTTCACGACCGTCGTTTGATTTGCCAGGTCGGTGACCGCGCCTCGAATGCAGAAGTATCCATTCGGCGTCGACGGTACGGTCCACGCGAAGCTGTCCATCCAGCTCATCGCGCCCATCAACATGGCTGATGCCTTCGGAGCGTTGATCGGCATCCACGTCGCGTTGGTGACGTTCGCGCAGCCCGTCGAAGGGATGCCGTTGACCTTCGCGTACTCGAGACGGCCCGAGGCGAGCCCTTCCACGTCGGCAGCGGTCCACTCCAGCATCACGGTGGCCGCGCCCGTCTGCGTCGAGCTCGGGAGGGTCCATGTAAAGGTCGGCCGAGCATCCATGGGGCCTCCACCCTTGCGAGCGCCTCCGAGGATCCAGTTCTTCACCTTGTCGAGGTCCGCGGCGGAGGGCTGCGGCTCCGCCTGAGGTGGCATGTTCTTGGTGGTGATCATGCGCTGGTAGACGACCCCCTTCATCTCGAAGACGCCTGGGTCGTTGTTCGTCGGAGGCTCGGGATCCGAGGCGTCGTACTTGTCCAGGCGAAACGACTCCAGCGACATCGTCCTGGCAGGCTGACCGTGACACTTGAGGCAGTACGTCACGAAGATCGGCTTCACGTCGGCCCAGGTGAGCGTCGTCGTGGTGGCCTGCTCGATCGTCACGGTTGCATCGGAGCTGTCGCTGCGGGTGTTCGGCGGCAGACCGAGCGTGTCGGTTGCGGTGACTCGCACCTTGTACTGGATGGGACCTGCAGCATCCGTAGCAGGTACCGATGTGGGGACCGACCATGTGAACGTTCCGCTATTGGCAACGCCGGTGGCGATCACCGCGGCGACGGCATCCGTATCGGCGCGCACCAGCGCGAGGTCGATCCTCAGCGTGTCGCCGGCATCGGGGTCGTTCGCAGTCCATGTGACGGGCACCATGCCGAACAAGGTCTCGCCGCCGTTGGGCGCAGTGAGCTTGACCGTCGGCGCGGTCCCACGAGCTCCGTGATCGACCGCGAGTTGACTGATCAGCGACACGCGCGTTCGGTTTTCCTCGGGCTTGTCGGAGAAGCCATCGTCGAGGACGGCATAGATCTCGAACTGGTGCTTCGACGCGAGTGCGCCCGTGTCGACACTGAGGGTTCGGTCGCCTGCCCCCGTCGGCGGACCCAGCGGGACATCTTGATCCGGCCCGGTGGCGAGGTCGTGTGCCCAGAGCTGCACCACCAGACCGTCGAGGTCCGCGTCCTTGGCGCGAAACGTGAGGTCGAGCGACTGGTCTGCGATCGTGGCATCGGTGGGCGCGATGAGCGTGATCTCGGGGAGCCGGTTCTCGCGGGTTCCCTTCGGCGCACCCTGATCGACCCAGCGCGCGAGGATGTCCCGCTGTCGATCGGTCAGGGAGTAATCGGGCGGCATCGCCGGAGCTTCATGATCTACCGCGACGCGCACGATGGGCGCCGCGTCGGGCCCGCTACCTTGTGCGAAGTCCCAGACGTCAAACGTCGCGACGTCATCCTTGACGTACCGATCGAGACGGAACTTCGAGATCTTCGGATCGCTTGGATCGGCACCATGACATCGCGCGCAGTTCGCGCGGAGGATTGGCTGCACGTCGTCGAAGTACGTCGGCTTGTCGGGCACATCGCCGCCGCACGCGGACGCGAACATGATCGAGATGGGTATGAGACTTCTGGACGTCATGACACCTCACAACGCGTAGTGGAGTTGCAGCAGCCCGAGATAAGCGCGCTCGGCGGGGCCCACCCACTGGGCGCGGGCGGAGAGCATCACCTCGAAGTGGGCACGCGGAAAATACGAGATCCAAGCATCTCCCGAATGGCGGGTTACCGAGCGGACCTTCAGGTCTTGCGCGAAGGCCTGGTATCCGACCCCGGTGTAGATGCCCTGGATCGGCACGAACACGGGACCCGAGTAGGCCGCGAGCTGCCACCGATTGCCTTCTCCGCCCTCGAACATCTCGCGAACGCCATGGACCTCGGTCTGGAACAGGAGCTTCGCATCCTCGAGCCAAAGCTTGCCGTGCACGCCCGCCTGAAGGCGCGTGTTGTTGCTCGCGATCCCAGCACGTCCCGACGCGCCGACAATGAGCTTCGCGGTCGCCTGCTTCTCGAACATCGCGGCGCCGCCGAAGTCCTTGCGTGCGGCGCCTTGCAGCGGATCGTAAGCGAATGCAGTCGCGTGGACCTCCCAATCCTCGCCGATCCAGCCACCGCCGAGGTTGTACGTCTCCTCGAGCAAGTTGAATCCGAGATAGCGGCGGACATACGCGGTGTGGTCAGCGAGGCGCAGCCCGTACGGCGCTGCGTATCGGCCAGCACGCGCGTACGCGCCGGTCTGCTCGGGACGCCACATCACGTAGTGCTCGCGGGAGATGACGTAGCTCGCAAGGGACGGCGAGCTGACCTCACTCGCTGGGTTGTTCATCGTGTCTGGCGCACCGCTGCGGACGCGTCCACGCACGCCGACCGTTCCAACCACCGACCAGGCGCCGCTCGCGACTCGCAGCGTCAGATCGAGCTGCATCGGAAACACGGCGATCTCCGCGCCATCGGACGAGCCGACATCGTTCGTCAGTGCGGCGAGCCGGATGTTGCCGCCGATCTGGAGCCACTTCGGCATCGTGATCGCGCCGTGGAGGAAGCTGCCGTCGCCGCCGCTCGCGATGGTGTCGCCGAACTCGTCTTGCCCCCATGGCGTGAGCAAGCCACCGCCGGCAGGGCCGACATGGCACTGGCTGCACTGCGAGCTTCCAGTGGTGAGCTGAAAGTGCGGGTACGCATCGGCGCGACCCGTTGCGACGACCAGCACCACGAACGCGATGAGGTAACAACGGCCGCTCACTCGGGTGCTCCTGCTTCGATCCACAGGCGCACGAGCTCGATGTCGGCAGCGGGCAGCGGGGCGTCCGGCGGCATGCGGCGCCGTTCATCACCGGCGAGGAGCGACATCAACGTGCTCGACGGATCACCGGGCACGACGAAGTCGCGTGCGAGGAGCTGATCGTATGCCAGGTCCGGATCGTCGAGCCTGAGTCCGGCGGTCTCCGCGAGCGCGCTGTGGCAGCTCGAGGTTGCGCAATTCGGCACGATCACAGCCGCGTGGAGATACGACCAGGTCGCCGGGCGATCCTCAGGATCCCCCGTGCACGACGGCAACAGGATGAAGGCCAGGAGAAGGCTTTGTAAGCGCACACGACCTCCGGTGGACAGGATCGCGAACAGGAACACCCGCTCGAATGGCGAGATCCGTGACGGTGGTTGCAAGAAGTTTCGGCGCGTCGTTACTCGGTCACGCCGCGAGCCTCAGGGCGTCTCGTCGTCCGCTTCCGAGCTCTCGCCCTCGGTCCAGATCTGGTGGCTCACGCCGGCGAACGTCACGTAGAGCGCGGCCGGTGATCCCGAGGTCTGCGTCACAACCGGATACGCGCCATTCGGATCGGGCGTCCAGACGGAATCGGGCTCGCTCTGACCGGGATTGCACAGGTCCGTTGGGGGTGCATCTCCGGCGGTCCCTGCGATCCCCGTCAGATTGAAACCGGTGACCTTGTCCTGCGGGTTGCGGCGCGCGGCAAATGCCACCGCGGCGGACAGCTCGACCGTCTTCTTGAACGTCTTCTGCACCGTCATGTGCTGCCCGGCCGCATGCAGGCACGACTGCTCGTAGATCCCCGTGACCTCGTACGAGAACGTGATCCCGCCAGCGTTCGTCTGAAGCCCGGCGTTGTTCCAACCAAACGAGCTCTGCACCGCACCTTTGCCGACGAAGCCAATGCCGGTGGTCGTGTCGAGCGTGATCTGCGAAGACACGCTGGATTGTTCCGGGGCGTCGACACATCCGGCAAGGAGGAGGCTGAGGCAGGCGAGGCGCTTGATCACGTGGTTCAAGTGGGTCTGCGAAGAAGAAAGGTTGCAGCTAAGTGGCAGGATCTCGAACCCCAATTCTTGCTTGGGCATGTCTGCCTCGCGATCCCCATGCGAGACCTCGTCTAGGTGACTGAAACGACTAGGCTGTCGCGTAACGTCGAGCGTGGCGCAAGGCCAACAGCTCGAGAGGAATGGAGAGGGTCCCGATTGGATGCCGCCCCGTCGGGGTCGCCGTGGTCGCAAACCCGTCTCGAGGTTTGCGACCCACGAAGAATCAACGTCGAGGCCAGCGCAGCGCTGAGCGGTTCAGTCTCCGAGGAGACGTGGAACGTGCGCGCTAAGGTACATCGTGACTGCAGCAACCGAACGCGCTCGCGTGAGACTCTACCTGGGAAGCGAAAAGCACCGCGGTACGATTTCAACATCGTGCTTCGAGCGCGAGAAACGCGACAGCGATCGCAAGTCGATGGATCCGCAGCTTCATCGACCCGCGCGAGCATCTCGGCGAACCAGCTTTCCTCGCTCATGGCGCCGTGGTGGCCGCGTCGGGGGTAATCGGTCGCGCCGTGATCACGAGGACCGGCGCGTTCTCGACTACCTCGAGGACGCAGGGCTCGTCGAGCTTCACCGCG
>JACCRC010000075.1 GCA_013813765.1 Deltaproteobacteria bacterium
ACGAGACGGTACATCCAAGGTGGAACGAGCTCATGGAGGAGGTCGTGGCGGACGCGAACATCGCGCAAGCGATGAAACGCGTGCGCAGCAATCGAGGAAGCCCGGGCATCGACGGGATGACGGTGGACGAGCTACCGGCACACTGGTCGCGGAACGAGCGATTCCTGAGGGAGCAATTGCTTTCAGGAGCCTATCAACCGCAACCGGTACGTCGGGTGACGTCGCGCGCGCGATCGGCAAAGTGCCACGCGTATGGCATCAGCTCGGCGCGCGAGAGCTTCGACAGATCGTGCGCGACGAGCCGCTGCCACGACACGCGCAGCCTCGGCACGCTCGCGGCCAGTACTCGATTGACCTCGCGCCCGGCGACGACGATCGCCCATTTGTGCACGGCGACCACACCGAGATAGCGAGCTGCAACGCATACCATGCGCAACACGACCGCAGCGTAGCAGGACTTCGAAGGCACCTTGGTCCTCGAGCAGCTCGCCGAGATCGACCGGGTCGACGACTTCTTCGACGCGATCAGACGGCGACGGGCAGGACGCGGCGCCGCACGAGCTTGATGCTGAGGAGGCGGTACAGCATCTTGCTGACCTCGAAGCTGCCCATCCGCGACTTGCGGATGATGTCCTTCACCGTGTTCTTGCCGTTCACGAGCTCCAGCACCGCGAGCTCCTCTCGCGTCAGGCGGCCGCGGCCCATCTGCGCGACAGAGTCCTCGTTGCGGAGGAACACGACATCGAAGTTGTCGATCGCGCGCTCGATGAGGTGCCACTCGTCGACGCGTCGGTAGCCCTCCATCAGCACGGCTTCGACATCGAGGCCGAGCGCGGCATCGATCACCGACGGCGGCAACTCGAGGCCGGCGGCGAACCGGAAGCGGCCGTGGCGCCAGCGCAGGATCTCGTAGATCAGCTCGGAGGACTGCCGGGTCAGGCACGACTTCAGATCGAGCTCCGCGAGGAGGCCGAGCTTCACGAGCTGCTGGCCGATCAGCCGCTGCGACGGGCCGGACTTCGACGAGCGCGACTCGAGGAACGACTCGAAGTCCGGGCGTACCATCAGCTCGGCATCGAGGATGAAGCGGCCGAGCAGGAACTCCTCGGGCACGCCGTCGGCGACGGCCTGATCGACGCGGCCGCGGCGGAAGTAGATGTCGACGCGCGCACCGGAGCGCTCGACCGTCAGCACGCCGGATTGCTCCTGCACGTCGAGCAGCTGCAGCACCTCGGCGAGCGGGACGACGCGGAGGTCACCGCGCAGACCAGGTGTGCCCTCGACGAACAGACCCATGTCGAGCTCGGAGAGCAGCTTGCCGAGCGAGGCGTCATCGAGCGCGGTGCGAGCAGCCTCGCGGATCGCAGCGGCGTCGGTCGCGATCTTCGCATCGGGATCGTGCGAGGTCGACGCGAGCGCGAACAGCGCCGCGACGCGCGCGGACACGACGTCCGCGATCTCCTCGCGGACGTGCGAGAGAGCAGCGGTCTTCGCGTGGCTCTTGTCGGCATCATCGTTCGCGGCGAGATCCTCGCCGGTGACGAGCGACGGGTTGTCCTCGTCGGGACCGCCGGCGGGGCCGTACTTGCCGATGGTGTGCTGGACCACGGCGGTGATCGCCTCGGGCGAGAACGGCTTGGTGATGTAGTCGACGATGCCCATCACCTTCACGAACCGCTCGCCCACCTGATCGCCCTTCGCGGACATGAGGACGACCGGGATATCTCGCAGCTTCGGGTCGGCCACGAGCTCCCGGCAGAACTGGTAGCCGTTCATCCGGGGCATCACGAAGTCGAGCAGGATGAGATCCGGGCGTTTCTCGCGCACAGACGCGAGCCCGGCCTCTCCATCGGGGGCGGTCGCCACCTGATAGCCGGCCTTGGTGAGCACCAGCTGTACGACCTTGGTGATGGTCGGACTGTCATCGATCACGAGGACGAGCTCGCCGGCCATGTCGGTGTACCCCTCACTCCGCATCACAACGTGCGGGGATCGACAGTCTATGTGCTTCCAATTACGGACTCAATCGAGGTGCTTCCCGAATTGGTGGCGGTTTGTTCACCGTGGTAACTTCGAAGTGCGTGGCGCTCCACGAGGGAGACCTGGAGCATTACCCCAGGAAATTCGGCAAGTATCACTTGCTGGGGCCCCTGGCTCAGGGAGGCATGGGCGCGCTTTACCTCGCGGTCGCGGGTGATCGCGGGCTCGAACGCCTGATGGTCATCAAGACCGTGCTTCCGCATCTTGCCGATGCGGAGTACGTCGCGCGATTCCGCGATGAAGCGAAAGTTGTCGTGAAGCTGTCGCACGGCAACCTGATTCCCGTGTTCGACGCGGGGCTCGTTGGCGGCGAGCTGTTTCTCGCGATGGACTTCGTGGAAGGCCGCGACCTCCGCGCGGTGTGGAACCGCTGCGCAAAGAAGCAGGTCGCGTTCCCGATCGACGTGGCCGTATATATCGCCAAGGAGCTCTGCCGCGGCCTTGCGTACGCGCACTCGTTCCCGGATCTGAACCTCGTCCATCGCGACGTGTCTCCGCCGAACGTTCTGGTCTCGTACACGGGCGAAGTGAAGCTGACCGACTTCGGCCTCGCGAGCTCGACGCTGAAGCTCGAGAAGACGGCTCCAGGCATCATCTACGGCAAGGTCGCGTACATGTCGCCGGAGCAGGCGCGCGGCGAGAAGCTCGATGGCCGCTCGGATATGTACGCCGCGGCGATCGTGCTGTGGGAGCTGCTGACGGGACGCCAGCTGTTCCCGCCGGGCAAGGATCAGCCGCAGGATCTGCTGACGCGCGCGAAGAACCCGGAAGTGATGCGGCCGAGCAAGCGCGCGCCGCGCGTGCCGGTCGAGCTCGACGACATCTGCGTGAAGGCGCTCGCGAGCAAGAAGGACGAGCGTTACAAGGACTGCGACGAGATGCGCAAGGCGCTGCAGGGGTGGCTCTCGCAGAACGCGCCCACCACCGACGGCACGCGCATGTCGACGTTCCTGCAGGAGCTGTTCGCCGAGGACATCCTGCGCGAGCGCGGCGAGCGGCAAGAGCTGCTCGCGAGAGTTCGTACGCGTGCACTGACCCTGCCGCCGACCGACGAGCTGCGGCGGATGATCGAGCAGAGCGAGAAGATCTCGATCTCGGATGTCGACGGCGAGCCGCCGGTGCGCAAGCCCGGATCGATCGGGCGTCGCGCGGCGGATCGCGGCGCCGAGCAGGATGCGAACGATCGACGGCGCGCTGCGGATCGCCGGAACCTCCCGGCGGATGAGGGCGGCGGCGCGGCGGCCACGGCGCTCGCGCGCGCAC
>JACCRC010000079.1 GCA_013813765.1 Deltaproteobacteria bacterium
TCGCTCTCCTGCGCGCGCTCGGCGATCCGCTGCGCGACACGCTCCTCGACGCGAAGACGCTCGGCCTCGGCGGCCGACTGCGCGGTGTGTGCGGTCTGTGCGGTGCGAGCTGCTTCTTGCGCGACGACAGCGCTCTGCTGCGCGGCCGTGCGGGTCTCTTCGACCCGCTGCGCGGCGGCGCGCTCGTCGACGCGTGTCGTGATCGCGGCTTCGGCGGTCTGCGCGGCCTGGCGCGCTGCGATCTCGCGCTCGGCGGAGACGCGAGCGATACGCTGCAGCTCGGCGATCCGCACGCGCTGCTCGGCGTACTGATCCGCCAGCTGCGCGGACGGCGAACGTGTGGCGATCGCCGCAGCAGGTGCGGCCTCGAACGGCACATCGGGGCGCGGCGCCGGCGGCGTCACGAGCTCGGGCGCTTGCTGCGCGACGCGAGCATCCGTGGTCGGAACGCTCGCGCGCTCGAGCATCGTGGTCAGCATCTGGCGCAGCGCCGGGCTGACGCGGCCCATCGTGGCGGGGGTCGTCTCGGTGGCCGCCGTCGTGCGAACGAGCGGCGCGACCGCGCGCGACATCAGCTCTGCGGCCTGCACGGCGGCGAGCGGAACGAGCGACGTGTACGCGTCCGCGCGCGCGGCTGCCGAACCTCCGTAGCCGACGCCCGGGATGTTCGCGTGCGCGGCGGGCTGTGCGATGGAGAGCGACGGCGCGACGTACTCGTACAGCGCGGACGGCATCGCCGCCTCGGGCGCCGAGATCGCGGTCCGCTGCTGCGGCATCGATTGCGGCGCGACGAACGTGCCGCGCGTCGTGAACATCGTCGGCGCGGGCGCTGCCTGCTGCGCGACGTGGACCTGGGTCTGGCGAGCCGCCGCCATCCAGTCGAGCTCGTCCTGGTACCACGGGCGCGGAAACACCCACGACACCGCGGCGCCTTCGCGCTCGCTAGTGCCAGTCGTCGTGTAATGCGTGAACAGACGCAAGGAGGCAGAGCGCTGTGCCGTCTCGATCCACGGCGCGACCATGCGATCGACGAACCCGAGCGCGCGCATCGAGCGCGGCTGGTTCGCCGTCGTCTCCGGAGCCCAGCGCTCGACGTGCCGATTGGCAGCGTGCATCGCCAAACCGCCGACGCGCGACGTGAACGGCGACGGCGCAGACAAAGCTGCGCTCAGAGCACGGGGTTCGTTGGTCTCGTTGGCCATGGGCTAGTTCTCGACGCTCACGCCGGGGTGTACGTGAGTCCGTGGTGCGCGATCTCGAGAGTCTCGATCGACAGCTCGCTCTTGCTCGCGTCCAGCTCCGAGACCTCCCACTTCGCCGGCCAGCCGTCCTTGAACTTCCAGTTTCCAACGGGCTCGAGCGCGGTGTTGAGCTGGATGATCGTTCCGCTGTAACGCGTCTTCTTCCCCGGCCCGAGCCATTCCGCCTTCCAGTCGAGGAGCTTCGAGCTGCCGGTGAATCCCTGCTTGAGGACGATGTTCGACCACTTCGTGGAGCCGACCAGCTGCCACGTGGTGTCGTTCACCCCGCCCTCCTTTACCGGGATGATCTCGGTCTCGTACTTGAGGCCGGAGACGCTCTTGAAGAACATGTCCGCCTTCTCGCCCTTGTTGATGTCGATCTGGACCTTGAAACAGAAAACCGGTAGCGGGTCTTTACGGGCCATTGGTTCTCCTAGGTCGAGGCTTCGGGGCCGGTCATCGTTTGGGTGAGGGAGATCATGATGAACTCGGCGGGGGAGACAGGCGCGACCCCGATGTCGCAGATGAGCATGCCGCTATCGACCTGCTCGGGCGGGTTGTTCTCAGCATCGCATTTTACGAAGAAGGCCTGCTCGGCATTCCCTCCCACGAGCATCCCTTTGCCGTGGAGATCCGAGAGAAATGTCTTGATCCGCGTGACCATGAGATCCCAGGTCCGCGGCTCGTTGGGCTCGAACGTCACCCACGCGAAGCCCGCATGCAGCGAACGCCGCAACATGATGAAAAGACGGCGAATCGGGATATAGCGCCACTGTGGGTCGGTGGAGGACGTCCGCGCACCCCACGGCCGGACCCCACGCTGGAGCCGGAAGGTGTTCACCGCCTCCGAGTTCAACTGACCCAGGTGGTCCTCGGTGACGCGCAGCGACACGTCTTCGGCGCCGATGATCTCGAGGTTCGCGGGGGCGTAGTGGACACCCTCCAGGTCACGGCGGGAGTAGACGCCGGCCAGGTGACCGCATGGAGGCACGATCCGGATGCGATCCTGGTGGTCGATCGTGCGGAGCCACGGCCAGTAGTACGCGCAATAGGAGGACTCGGTGCGACGCCGCCAGCGGCAAACCCACTCGATGTCCTTACTCTGCGGGATGTCGAGGATCGCGAAGCGATCCTTGTTGTTCTCGCAGAACGCGATCATCTGGTCCTGCACTCGCTGGGCCTTCATCTCACCGGACGGCCCCGGTTCGCGCTCGTAGAAGCACATCGCGTCGGGACACAGCACCGTCGCGACTTCTTCGTTCGCCGCGAGCGCGGACATGCCGGTGCGCTCCCCCGGACCGATGTCTCGGCCGATGAAGTCCTCCGGCGTGACCTTCTGCATGCCGTCACGCCCGCCCGCGAGCCGCGTCATCTGCATCGGCTCGGGCATGTTGTGCGGTACGGGAGACTTCGTGTGCAGGTCCTCGACGCGCACCAGCCGCGATCGCTGCGAGACCACGCGCGGCGCGTAGTTGCGCGATGACGGATGCATCTGGAGGCCCTTGAAGACCTCGCGGCGATCCTTCATCGCGACGTGGATCTCGAACGTCAAGACTTCGAGGTGCGTCGGTGCGGCGGCGCGGTGACGCCGGTTGACCGGCGTCTCCGTGCTCCACTTGATCAGCTTGTCCTGGACCTCGGTGATGACGATGTAGTCCGAGTTCTCGCGGTCGTAGATCCGCACCGTCGAGCCGACCTCGAAGCCGCGGACCGAGTTGACGTGCGCCTCGCCGGAGCCGATGTCGAGGTCGCGCGTCAGCAGTGCCTGGGCACCGGGGGCATGCACGCACTTCACCCAGATCAGATTGCCCCACGTGCCCTCGTCGAGCGCGCGGAGCCTGAGCGACGGCTTGCTCCAGTCGTCGGTCTGGATCGTCTCCGCGCACGCGGCGTGATCCAGGCCGGACTCTTCGCCCTCCCCCGGCATGTGCGCGACGCGGACGACCCAGCAGTCGGTGCCGCCGTTCTTGAAGAAGCCGTAGACGGCATCGGAGGTGTACGAGTCACTCGTGTAGCCGAAGATCTCGAGGAACTCGTCCCAGTTCGCGAGCCGCGTCGGCTCGTTCATCGGGCCCTTCATCGTCATGCCGACGAATCCAGCGATGCGAGTGTTCGCGATCGACATCGCCGGAGGCGCGACGGGATCGAAGCTCTGATAGATGCCAGGAGCTCGGGGGTCTGCGGACGGTCGCATGCGCATGACAGTTACCTTCCAAGAGGAGCGTCGATGACGAGAACGCGATCAGCGGCGACGTGCTTCGTTGATCTCGCGGTTGACCCGCGCGATCTCTCGAAGCCAGACGTGCCGTTCTTCGTGTTCCATGTCGAGGATGTCGTCGATCGACCAGTGAAAGTGGTACGCGATGTACGCGATCTCTTGGTAGAGCTGCTCGCGCGGATAGGTAGCGACCGCCGCCCAGGTTACCCCGGGCCAGACTGGCCACTACCTCCCTCGGTGATCAACGCACCCGTGACCATGTCGACATCCATCGCGTGCTGACACTTCGGGCACGTGACGTGATGCTTGGGAGCGCCGCCCTCCTCGTTGATCTTCCGGTAGAACTCCTGAAGATAAGCGAGGTCGGTCGAGAACAAGTTCTCGATCATGTCGACGCTGATGTGCTCGTCGTCGCCGATCTTCGTGATCACGCGCGAGAGCAGCACGATCACGAGGTAGGCGCGGTTTGATTGCACGCGATAATCCTGCAGCGGCAGGATCTCGTCGCGCGCAGTCGCGAGCCGCATGACTCCGTCGCGATGCACGTTGCCGTGCTCGTCAACGTAGCCGCGTGGAAGGCGGAACGGAAATTGGGTCTTGAAGGCCATCGAGCCGTGTTCCTTGTGAGTCCGAAAAAACAGAAGCGGGTTGCTCCGCCCGGAGCAACCCGCATCCTAAATCGTCGGCCCAGCTGAGATCAGCTGTACCGGCACGGTTTTAGGCGTCGACTTCCTTCATGTTGAAGACCATCTTCTCGCAGTAAAGCTCCACGTTGAAGCGCTTGATCTTCTCGGAGTTCGCCTCGGCGTCGTCGTCTGAGAACTTCTTGATGCCGATGTGCTTCAGGTCGATGCGGCCGAGCTCGTCCTTGAGGTTCGGGCCGAGGAAGATGATCGCGCCATCGACTTCGTCCGATTCCTTGCGGTTACCGCCGATGAACCAGCTGTAGGCCCAGTCGGCCCACGCCTGGTGGTCAGCGTACGAGATCGCGAGCTTCAGGTCGGGGGTGGTGACCTTCGCCGGGTGCTTGGTGGACTCGTTGAAGCCACCGAGCTGGTCCGGAGCGATCGCGCACTTCCAGGTGAACGAGTCGATCGAGGCGACGCGGGTGGTCGGCAGCTTGCCGACCTCGATCCTGAAGTTCGAGCAGAGCCACTGCTTCTGCTTCTGACCGAGCTTGCCCTGGATGATCTCGCCACCACCCTTGCTCCACTTGACGCGCTCGGGCTCGAACTCGATGTCGAAGTACGCAGCGTCCTTCGAGTCACCGGAGAGCTTGGGAACCGTCACGCCCGTGATGAGGGCGCTGTAGAACTCGATCTTCGACTGAGCCCTGTAGTCGAAGTCGGCCGACGTGAACTGGCCGTCCTTCGACGCGTGACCCTTCGAGAACGACTGGGCGATCCAGTCGTTCATGCCCTTGCCCATGCCGATGCCAACCGTCGCCTTGCCGCCCGTCCACTTGAAGTTGGCGACGTGCTTCTTCTGCTGGTTGTCCGTGCCGAGGTCGTTGGTCGCGATATCCGCCTCCATCGCCAGGCCGCTGAACTTCTTCAGGTAAGCGACGTTGTAGCCAGCGATGTCCAGCTGGAACCGTCCACCGGTATATGTCCTTTGCTCAGCCATTTCTTCTGTTTCCCTTCCTCACTAGTCGTTCGCCGGCCCGTCACGGAGCGCGTCGGCGGCCACAACGCTGACCTTCCATCCCCGCAGGACTTCAGCCCTGCCCTACCTCTCTTGTGGTCACCGAAGATCCCCCTGCCGTTTGTCGAGTCTCTCCTCTTCAGCCGTCGGGTCCGTCAGGGGCCGTATGCCGCTGGACGCCCGCTTTCTGCAGCCTCTTACGGACTCGAAGGTCTACGTCTTCCCCGCAGATCTTCGAGTGCGTAATGGGCCCCAGGACGCCATCAGAGGCCGTCCTGGAGTGACCGTCGGACGACTTACTCCTCGACGCCGCCGCCGGAGGCCATCTGGCCAATCCGGAAGATCACGAACTCGGCGGGCTTCACCGGCGCGAGGCCGATCTCGACAACCAGCTGACCGGCGTCGACAACCTCGGGCGGGTTGGTCTCCTCGTCACACTTGACGTAGAAGGCCTGCTCCGGCGAGGTGCCCATGAGGGCGCCCGTGCGCCAAAGGAGCGTGAGGAACGACGAAATCGTCCGCTGCACGCGCTTCCAGAGGCGATGGTCGTTGGGCTCGAACACCACCCACTGGGTGGCGCGCTCGATGCTCGACTCGACCATGATGAAGAGGCGGCGAACGTTGATGTAGCGCCACGACGGGTCGCTCGACAGCGTACGCGCGCCCCAGATGCGGATCGCTCCGCTCATGAAGCGAATCGCGTTGATGCCCTTCGGGTTGAGCAGATCCTGCTCGCCCTTGGACACGTTGTACTTCATCCCCAGCGCGCCACGGATGATCTCGTTCGCCGGCGCCTTGTGGACGCCGCGCTCCGAGTCGGTGCGCGAGTAAACGCCGCAGATGTGGCCCGACGGCGGAACGAAGATGTTCCCCTTGTCCGGATCGTAGACCTGGATCCACGGGAAGTAGTACGCGCCGTACTTCGAATCGCGCGGCTTCGGCAGCTTGTCCACACCACCCGTGATGGTCTCGGGCGAGTCGAGGACAGCGAACCGATCCTTGCGAGTCTCGGCGTGCGACAGGAGTGCATCCTGAACTGCCGGCGAAACCTGACCCGGGGCCGCGAGGATCGCGATCTCGTCGATCTCGTCGAGGCACTTCAGGCCGGTGCGAGCACCGGGGCCACCGTCGCGGCCGATGTACAGGGCGTCACGGCCACCACCGCCAACGGCGGGCTGCGCGGCCTTCTCGTCCTTCTTGTCGCCGGCCGGCTTCGCCTCGACCTTGGCACCCTCGGGGGCGCCAACGTTGACGACAAAGCAGCGCGAGCCACCGTTGTTGAAGAACCCGTAGACCGCGTGAGCGAGGTGCTCGCTGCAGTCCTTGAAATCGCCATACGTCTTCACGAACTGCGACCAGTTCGTGATGAGGACGGCCTCGTTCAGCGGGCCCTTCGCGGACTCACCGAGGAAACCGACGGTGTTCGTACCGACGGCCTCGATGGGCTTGGATCCACGATCAACTTCTTCGACATAAACGCCTGGGGACAGGTAGCTGGTAGCCATGTTCGCAGTTCTCCTTTGAATTGCCGATGACGGTGGTCTTCGCCCGTCTACCGGAGTCGCGCGCCGCATAATCGCGGACGCATCGAAACGTTATTTCTTCCCGCCGCCGCCTCCGCCGCCGAGATCGAGCCGCTTCGCGGCCAAGAAGGGATTGCCACTCGGACCCTGCTCCGAGATCCGCGGGTCGGTGATGCTCTTGTACTCGAGCTGGCGGCTCTGAACCCGCTTGAACTCCTCGAGCTTCTCCGGAAGGATCGGGATCGCGGTCCAGGCCTGGATCGCCGGGCGCACCGGCTGATTGAGGCTGCCCCAGAAGCGAGAGAGCGTGCCCTCGTCGAGCCGCGCCGACATCAGCCAGTAGAGGCGGAAGTCGTCCTCGAACGACTGGCCCTTGAGCTTCTCGCGCGGAATCTCCGCGTTCTCCATCACCGTGCGAATGATGAGGCCGAGGAGCAGCTGCTCGTCTTCCGGCGTCTGCGCCCACGCAGAGAGCAGATAGTCGAGCCGCACCCAGAGGCGGCGACGGCGGAAGAATTCCTTGATCGATCCATCATCCTGCGCGACCTCGACGACCTCCGAATTGGGCGACGCATCGTGCCCCTCGGGATCGATCGACATCTGATACAGGTAGCAAGACACCGCGGGCAGCTTGCCTTCGATCGCGTCGGGCTTCGGCGCTTGCTCGACGATGTGCACGCGCTTGTAGCCGTTGCGCTTGAACTCGTCCTGCAGGAGGCGCGAGAGCGACTCCGACGTCTCTTTGATGATGTGATGTTGAGGCGTCATCAGAAAAACCGATCCCAACCCGCGAAAACCGATCCCAACCCGCTACCGGTCAGGTTCCACCCGGAACATGACGAAGACGGAGGATGGTAGCGGGTCGCAGACATTGCTCAAGCGATCACACCGCAAAAAAGACACGACTCATTGACACGTCACGGCACCGACACGGATTGTTTCGCAGTGGCGCGCCGACACTTGTTCGTCTGCACGAACGCGCGCTCGTCGGGAAAACCCGCGTGTGGAGCCAACGGCAGCACGCAGCTGATCGGCGAGATCCAGCGCCGGCTCGTCGAGGAGAAGGCCTCGGATGTGCTCGTGACGCCCTGTGGCTGCCTCGGGCCATGCTTCGACGGACCGACCGCGGTCGTCTATCCCGACGGCGTCTGGTACGGAACGCTGACGGTCGAAGACGCGCCGGGTCTCGTCGAACATCTGATCAGCGGAACTCCGCTCGATGCGAAGAAGACCGAGCCGCCCGGCTCGTCATGAATCCCTACTCCGGACGACTCACGCATCCACCACACAATCGCGGGTCGGGCGCGCCTGGCAGGCGAGGATCAGTCCCCTGCTCCGCTCGCTCGCCGAGAGCGCGTCCTGCGTCTCCATGCGTACGTTGCCGGAGACGAGCTTGACCTTGCACTGACCGCAGATGCCCGAGCGGCACTCGAACGGAATCTCGACGGCAGCCTCCTCGGCGGCCTCCAGGATCGTCAGCTGGGAGGTCTCCGTCGTCGTCCCCGACCTCTGAAACGTCAGCGCGGCGACCTGTCCGTCGGAAAGCGGTGGTTCCTCGCCGCCGCTCGGGTTTGCCGCGACCTCCGCGACCGCCGCCGGCGAGATGAACGCCTCCTGGTGGATCTGGGCGTCGGGCACGCCGAGGCCGACGAGCAGCGCGCGCATCGCGGTCATCATTCGATCGGGACCGCAGAGCATGATCGGACCGGCTCCCAGATCCGGGATGAAGCCCTCGAGAAGCTCGCGCGTGACGTTGCCGCGCACGCCGTCCCACGGAGTCTCCGCGTCCCCGCTGATCGTGATCCTGACGTGAAGCTTCGGGTTCTTTGCCTGCAGCTCGGCGAGCTCGTCCCTGAACACGATGTCCTTCACGAGGCGCACCGAGAACACGAGGTAGAGGTCGCCACCCCAGCCGCGATCGGTGAGGCTGCGGATCACGCTCATCATCGGCGTGATGCCGATGCCGCCCGCGATCAGCACGACGCGCTGCGCTTCGTGGCCCGCGAAGGTGAACCTTCCCGCCGGCGCCGAGACCGGGATCACGTCGCCCGGCTTCCAGGTCTCGTGGAGGTGCTTCGAGCCGTAGCCGTTCGCCGCCTTCTTGACGCTGATCTCGCAGTAGTCGTTGCGCGTGGGCGGAGACGCGATCGTGTAGCTGCGGTTGACGCGCTTGCCGTCGATCGTCAGCTTGAGGTTGAGATACTGACCGGCGACGTGCTGGAACGGGAGCGGACCGCCGGCCGGGTTCACGAACCGGAACGTGCGCACGTCGTGCGTCTCGTCGGTGATCTGCGCGAGGCGCAGCTCGCCCGACCAGAACCTCTTCGTCGGCTGCGTTGGCTTCGCCCGCTTCGCGATCCCCGAGACAACGCGATATGCGAGCAGGCCGCCGAGCACGATGGCGAACGCCGCGGGCTGGCGGATGTCGCTCTTCACGAGGAGGATGTAGTGGATGACGCCAGCGATCACCGCCGGGTACGCGAGCCGGTGCAGACGCTTCCAGCGCTTGCCGCCGACCCGCCGAACCATCGCGTCGGTCGAGGTCAAGGCGAGCGGAATCATCAACACGAGCGCGCCGAAGCCGAACCACAAATACGGGCGTTCGATGATCTCGCTCAGCGTCGCGCCGACGGAACCGTCGAGCTCCCCGAGGAAGAAGATGATGAAGTGGGCCGCGATGTAGAGGAAGCCGATCACGCCGAGGTTGCGGCGGATCGCGATCAAGCTATTCCAGCCGGTCAGCTTCCGGAGCGGAGTGATCGCGAGCGACAGCACGAGCAGCACGAGCCCGACCAGACCGGTCGTGCGGATCGCGAAGTTCACCTCGTTGACGCCGAGCCGGTGCGTGAGCGCGTCGATTCCGAGCAGCACGGCGGGCACGAGCGCGTTGATGATCGTCAGCCGCTTCGCGAACGTGTAGTCGACGATCTTCGCGTCAGAACTGGGCATCGAGATCCATGCCCGCATAGAGGCTCGCGACCTGGTCGGCGTAGCCGTTGAACATCAGCGTCGGACGCCGGTCCGACTCGCCGATCCGGCGCTCGGTGGCCTGACTCCACCGCGGGTGGTCGTGGTTCGGATTGACGTTCGCGTAGAACCCGTACTCGTCGGGCGCGCTCCGGTTCCACGTCGTCGGCGGCTCCTTGTCGACAAGCGTGATCTTGACGATCGACTTGATGCCCTTGAAGCCGTACTTCCACGGAACGACGAGCCGGATCGGCGCGCCATCCTGCGGTGGCATCTTCTGACCGTAGATGCCGGTCGCGAGGATCGTGAGTGGGTGCATCGCCTCGTCGATCCGCAGACCCTCGAGGTATGGCCAGTCGAGCACGCTGTCGTTCGACTGGTTCGGCATCCGGGATGGATCGAGCAACGTCTCGAACGCGACGTACCTCGCAGCGCTCGTCGGCTCGACCGCAGCGAGCAGCTTCGAGAGCGAATAGCCGACCCACGGGATGACCATCGACCACCCCTCGACGCAGCGCATGCGGTAGATGCGCTCCTCGGGAGATGACAGCCGCACGAGCATGTCCATGTCGAATGTGCGCGGCTTCGCGCACAGACCGCCGACCTCGACCGTCCAGCCATCGGTATTGAAGCCAGCGGCGGCTGCCGCGACGCCGTCCTTGTTCGTCGTGAACTCGTAGAAGTTGTTGTAGTTCGCGATCGACTCGAGGGGCGTGAGTTGCTCGCCATGAGCGATGTAGCCCGGCCCTGTCGGCTTCACGATGCCGGGAATTGGCGCCCCGTCGACCGCCTGCAGGTCGACGCCGTTCAGCCGCCGATACGCGAGCGCCGTGCCCGCGGTGGTCGCCGCGACGAGACCCGCCCGGATGAACGTCCTCCGGTTGAAGTAGACGTCCGGAGGCGTGATGTACTGATGACGCGGGTCCCCCATGCATTCGAGCCTACGCCGGTCCCGGACTCGGGTTACAGGAACGGCATGAGATCGCTGATCATGCTCGGACTGCTGCTCGCGCCCGGCATCGCCGCGGCGGACCAAGAAACCGACGCCGTCGAGTGCTCGAGCAGCGAGTGCAAGGTCGGCAACATCACCGCGGAGGCGAAGGCGCAGATCGAGCAGCAGAAGGACTTCGAGAAGCTGCGGATCGTGTTCCGCCGGAACACCACGAACGAACAGCTCGCCTCGATCACCAAGCTGCCGTGGGTCACCGAGGTCGAAGTCTCGTCGTGCAAGCAGCTGTCGAGCCTCGCTCCGCTCGGCCAGCTGAAGAAGCTGCGCGTGCTCGAGGCGGCGTACCTCCCGAAGCTTCGCAGCGCACCGCCGTTGTCAGCAACGGTGGAGGAGCTCGACCTCGGAATGAACGACGAGCTCACCGACGTCTCCGCGCTCGCGAGCCTCGTGAAGCTGAAGAAGCTGAACTTCTACGGGTCCAGGAAGGTCGCGAGCATCGCCGCGTTGAAGAAGCTGGTCGCACTCGAGCAGCTGAGCCTTTACATGCTCGGCGCGGTCAAAGACTTCACTCCGCTGAAGGGCCTGACGAACCTGCGCGAGCTGTCGCTGTTTGGCACGCAGTTCCCCGACACCGCCCTGCTCGCCGGGATGACGGAGCTGACCGAGCTCTCGCTCTACGGCACGAAGATCGAGAGCCTCGAGGGGTTGGAGGGTGTGCCGAAGCTGCGGCTGCTCTCGCTCGAGCGCACCAACGTCGCGTCGCTCGATCCGATCGCCGGCGCGACGGGCCTGTACTCGCTCTCGTTCCAGCACACGAAGGTCACCTCGCTCGCGCCACTCGCGAAGCTGGCCAACCTCGACAACGTGTCGTTCTACAACACCGCGGTCGCCGATCTCGGCCCGCTCGCGGTCGCGACGAAGCTGCGCCACCTCTCGCTTTCGGACACGAAGGTCACCACGATTTCGCCGCTCGCGAAGCTGACGCGCCTGGAGGAGGTGTTCATCTACAACACGGGCATCACCGACCTGTCGCCATTGCTCGCGAGCGCGAAGGCCAAGAACCTGTCGCGCCTCGAGGTCCACGAGGACGCGAAGCCTGCGAGCTACGCGATGCTCGTCAAGGCGAATCGAAAGCTGCAGGTCAGCCCGCGGGACTAGCCGATCGCGACGCCGAGCCGAGCGACCGGCGTCGTCGACCAGGTATCGATCGCGCGGTCGACGCTACCGTCGAGGTCATCGGTGATGTCCGACGTAGTGACCCACGGGAACGAGTCGGCGAGCACGCTGGCGAGCTCGGAGCTGCCGGGCGCGAGCATGCAGACGCCGATCTGGAGCTGCGCGCGGGTCAACAGATCGATGGTGTCGAGCGGCGTGCGCGGCGCGAGCGGTGTCATGCCGCGACCCGCGAGCCGATCGATCAGGCTCGCGAGGCGCGCTTTGTCGGGATCGATCAGGAGGATCGGACGGCGGCGTGCGGCCAGAAGCGCGGACGCGATCGATGCATCGATCGACGCGCGCATCGCCGGATCGACACGATCGAAGGCGACCGCGATCTGCCAGCTCTGCTCGGTGCGATCCACGCGAACCGTGCGCGCACTGACGGTGCCGCTGCCATCGATCAAGCGCAGCTCGACCTCGTGGTCGAACGCGCGCGGCTGCGCGGGGACGTTCAGCAGTGCGCCCGAATGGGAGAGGTTCTCGAGCGTGCCGTGCACGGCGCCGGCGAGCGCGTGAAGTACGGCGGTACCGCGAACCGGAACGCGCATCGCACGACGACGTTCTGCCCAGCTGGCCAGATCCATTCCCATACCGACCTCCCTCTCGCACGCGAGCATAGGACAGCGCGCAGCGGGCCGATCACGAAAAACCGCCGGGGGTGCGTTTTGCGCAACGCGCGCACGATGACGTGCAGCGTCACAGTTGACTTGGCGTCAGTACGTGAGCAGCGCGTCGAGGTGGCGGCGCTCCCAGGAGCGAGCCTGCTCGTAGTGCTCGAACTGCGCTTCATCGGCGAGGAACTCCTTGGAATGGAACTCCCGGCGGCCGTTCTTGACGCGGATGTCGTGGACCTGATGGAGCATCTCGTGGAACACGATCCACTCGACAAAGAACCGCGGCACGAACGAGCGGTCGAGGGAGCGGTGAATCCGGATGAGGCGATCCTCGACCGAGTAGCTCCCCATCTTGATGCTGTTGCGGCGACGGACGCGACCCGTGCGAGCGCCCCACGTGATCGCCGCCTCGATCTTGCCCTCGAAGTAGCGGACGTTGAGCTCGTCGTAGATCTGCCGCAGATCGTGGTTCTCGCCAGCGGTGAAGATGACCTGGGCTGGCGCGCGGCGCGATCGGCCGCGCACGTGGTCGGAGTTCGCGTCGATGAAATCGCCGAGGACGCGCGAGGCGTCGGCGTCGTTCTCCGCGATGTAGTGCGCGAGCGCGCGCGTGATCACCGGATCGGCGTCGGCGAACATGTGATGGAGGCGCACCTCGTAGCGCTTCTCCTTGGAGATCCGCCGCACGCTGATCATCGTGTAGCGATTGTCGGTCAGGGTGACCTGCACGCGGCCCTTCGTCATGTGCGCCCGGATGCGGCGCTCCAGCGAGTCCTGCGCGTCGGTCACCTCGGTCGGCGGGCTCTCCTTGCGCGCTCGGCGCATGGCCTCGACCAACCCGATCGCGCGGCTCGCCCGCTCACTCGTTCCGACCAGCGAGGAGCCGGAACAGTGATCGGTGCGCGGAGCTGCAGGGGAGGCAGGCAACAGTTCGCTCAAAAAGGACTCCTGTTATTCAAGCACATAAGCAAGTGGCGGCCGAGGACGTAGCTCACGCACGCCTAGGGGAACCCGCCCGGAGACAGTGTCGAGCTGCGTCATGGTCGCGGCGTCGACGAAGAAAATGCTAACGCGCAGGTTCCAGGTGGATCCACTTTTCCACAGGCATAGGGATCGGATCCGATCGCAACTACTGGGAAAACCAGATGTGGGACGGGATCGCACCCGTCCTCGATGCGGTGCGCTATCGTGCCCCGGCCATGAGCGCGTTTCTGTCCACGCACACCCGTTCCCACAGCGCCGGCGCCCTCCGCGCCGCGGACGCCGGCAAGACCGTCGTCCTGACGGGCTGGGTCAAGACGTACCGAGACCACGGCCAGGCGATCTTCGTCGACCTCCGGGACCGCGAGGGCATCACGCAGCTCGTGTTCGATCCGTCGTTCTCCAAGGAGGCCCATGAGGCCGCCGGCGTGCTGCGCAACGAGTGGTGCGTCGGGATCGTCGGCGAGGTCCGCTCCCGCGGCGGCAACGTGAACCAGAAGATCGCGACCGGTGAGGTCGAGGTCTGGGTGAAGACGCTCGAGGTGTTCTCGAAGTCCGACACGCCGCCGTTCGCGATCGAGGACGACGTCGACACCAACGACACGCTTCGCCTGAAGTACCGCTACCTCGATCTGCGGCGGCCCAAGCTGCAGAAGAACCTCATCATGCGCTCGCAGATCACGCGCACCACGCGCGCGTACCTCGGCGGCGCCGGCTTCCTCGAGATCGAGACGCCGTTCATGGTGAAGTACACGCCTGGCGGCGCGCGTAACTTCCTCGTTCCGTCGCGCCTGAATCCGGGAAACTTCTACGCGCTCGCCGAGTCGCCGCAGATCTTCAAGCAGCTGCTGATGGTCGCGGGCTACGAGCGGTACTTCCAGATCGTCCGCTGTTTCCGCGACGAGGATCTGCGCAACGAGCGGCAGCCCGAGTTCACGCAGATCGACATCGAGATGTCGTTCGTCACCGAGGAGATCCTCCAGACGACGATGGAGGGCCTGATGCAGACGCTGTGGCGCGAGGTGCTCGGCGTCGAGCTGACGCTGCCGCTGCGCCGCATGACGTTCGCCGAGGCGATGGACAAGTACGGCGTCGACAAGCCGGACCTGCGCTGCGATCTGATCCTCTGCGACGTGTCCGCACCGTCGGGCAAGAGCGGCTTCAAGATCTTCGAGAACGTCGTCAACGGTGGCGGCATCGTGAAGTGCCTGCGAGTCCCGGCGGCCAGCGCCGAGAAGCTGTCGCGCTCCACGCTCGACGGCCTCACCGACTTCGCGAAGAGCTTCGGCGTGAAGGGCGTCGCGTTCGCCCGCGTCCAGGAGGGCGGTGCGTGGCAGGCGCCGTTCGCGAAGAGCTTCTCCGATGAGGCTCGCAACGAGGTCAACCGGATCGCGCAGGCGGTGCCCGGCGACACGCTGATCTTTGTCGCCGAGAAGCCGAAGGTCGCGAACACGTGCCTCGGTGCGATCCGCCTCAACATCGGCGACAAGCTCGGCCTGATCCGCAAGAACGAGTGGCAGTTCATGTGGCTCACCGACCCGCCGCTGTTCGAGGTCGATGACGACACCAAGGAGATCGCGGCGGCGCACCACCCGTTCACCTCGCCTCGCGTCGAGGACGAGCACCTGCTCGACTCGGCTCCCGAGAAGGTGCTCGCGCGCGCGTACGACCTCGTGCTCAACGGCGTCGAGGTCGGCGGTGGCTCGATCCGTATCCATCAACCCGGTCTACAGGCACGCGCGTTCAAGGCACTGCGGATCTCCGATGAGGACCAGCGCGCGAAGTTCGGCTTCCTGCTCGACGCGTTCAAGTTCGGCCCCCCGCCCCACGGCGGCATCGCGTTCGGTCTCGACCGCCTCGCCATGCTGATGACGCAGGCGGAGTTCATGCGCGACGTGATCGCGTTCCCGAAGACGCAGAAGGGCTCCGACTTGATGACGGAGTGCCCGACGCCGGTGTCGAAGAAGCAGCTCGACGAGCTGTTCGTGCAGGTCAAGGCCGACCTGCCCGTGAAGTAGAGCCGTCTCACGCGGCCCGGAGAGTACGATCACCGGATGCGGTTCCCGGCGCTCGTGCTGTGCGTCGCCGCATGCGGCCGGCTGGGCTTCGGTGGCGTCGATCGCGATGCCGGTGATGACGTCGGCCCGCGCGACGTGGGCGATGTCGGCGACGCGCCGGATCTCGTGATCGACATGCAGCTCGTGCTTCGGCCGACGGGCGGCGCACCGAACGATCAATTCGGGTACGTCGTCGCGCTCTCGGCGGACGGCACCACGCTCGCGGTCGGTGCGTTCGGACGCACGAACCTGACCGGCGCCGTGTACGTGTACGTGAAGAGCGGCGGGGTGTGGTCACAGCAGGCCGTGCTGACCCCCGCGAACGCCGGCGTTCAAGACGCGTTCGGGTTCTCGCTCGCGATCGCCGCCGATGGCAACACGCTGGTCGCGGGCGCACCCGACGAGGACAGTGCCGCGACCACGATCGATGGAAACGGCGCTGACAACTCGGCGTCGAGCGCCGGCGCGGCCTACGTGTTCACGCGTAACGGGACGCAGTGGACGCAGCAGGCATACCTCAAGCCGTCGAACAGCGAGAGTGGTGACAGCTTCGGCGAGTCGGTTGCGATCAGCGGCAGTGGAGACGTCGTCGCCGTCGGCGCGTCCTGGGAGGACGGCACCGGCGGTCCCGTGCCGGATCCGATGACGAATGGCGCGCTCGAGTCGGGCGCCGTCTATGCGTTCACCCGCGCGGGCGGTGTCTGGACGCAGCACTCGTACCTCAAGGCCTCGAATACGGGGGCCAACGATCACTTCGGCTTCGCCGTCGCGGTGTCCGGAGACGGTGCGCGCATCGCGGCCACCGCGACCGGCGAGGCCAGCGTCGCGACGGGCATCGACGGCAACGAGGGCGACAACACGCAACCGCAGTCAGGCGCGGTCTACGTGTTCGGTCGCAACGGTGCGAGCTGGCTGAAGGAGGCGTACGTCAAGGCGTCCAACAGCGACGGCGGTGACTTCTTCGGCTACGACGTTGCCCTGTCGGCGGACGGCGCGACGCTCGCGGTCTCGGCCGAGGGCGAGGACAGCCCGTCGATGGGAGTCGGAGGGCCGCAAGTCGAAGGCGCGGGCCAGGCAGGCGCGGTCTACCTGTTTCAGCGCGGCGGTGGGTGGACCCAGACCGCATACATCAAGGCGACGAACACCGAGGCCGACGACCGCTTCGGCCGCAGCGTCGCGCTCTCGGCGGACGGCGCGACGCTCGTGGTGGGTGCAGCGCTCGAGGACAGCGCGCAGACGGGCATCGGCGCGTCGGGCACGAGCAACGCGGCCGCCGATGCCGGGGCCGCCTATGTCTACAAGCGTATCGCGGGTGCCTGGACGCCTGCGCTGTACCTAAAGGCCACCGACACCGCGAGCGGCGATCAGTTCGGCGCCGGCACCGCGGTCTCCGGAACCGGCAGGCTCATCGCGATCGGCGCGTTCGCGAGTGACCCGGCGGGCGCGGATTCCGGATCGATCTACACGTTCGAGTAGCTCGGCCGTCCGGAGTGGCGAGGAACCGTCGTATCGTCTCTCCACATTTACGGGAGGAAACGATGGGTCTACTTGGCAAGTTCCTGGGTAACAAACCGGCGAAGGCTCCGACGGATGACGTGCTGCTGCTGCACGCGATCTTCTGCATGGCCGCGGCCGACGGCTCGATCGAGGACTCGGAGGACGAGAACATTCGCGCGTATGCGAACACGTTGCCCGAGTTCCGCGACATGGACGCGTCGGAGTTCGACAAGTGCGTCGAGTCTTCGGTGAAGATCGCGCACAAGTACAACCGCGACATGAAGTCGTCGCTGGCGGTGCTCGCGGAGATCAAGAGCGAAGCCGTGCGCAAGAAGGCGTTCGTGCTCGCCGTCGACATCGCGATGTCGTCGGGTGACGTCGACGAGTCCGAGGAGGAGATGCTCGAGGCGATGCAGCGCATCCTCCACATCGACGACGCTCTCGCGAGCAAGATCACCGAGGTGATCGCGCTCAAGTACCTCAAGTGAGCGCGGCGGCCGACCTCCAGTCGCGCCGCGATCGCGTGCTCCGCGAGGAGCTGGTCACCGACTGGGGCGTCTCGCACGCGCTCAAGAAGCTCGACCAGCTGATGTCGGGCTACGGCCTGCGCACGCGGCGCTCGCTCTTGACCGGCGCGCTGCGCCTGACCCGCGGCATGGCACCCGAGCCGCACCGGTCGCTCGCGATGTGCCGCGAGGTGCTCGGCTGGGACCGTCCGGTCGAGCTCTATGTGAAGCCGGATCCGATGGTCCAGGCGTTCTGCACACGCAGCGTGTCGGGGCCGTTCATCGTCGGCATCTCCTCGCGGATGCTCGAGACGTTCTCCGACGCGGAGCTGCGGTTCGTGATCGGGCACGAGCTCGGCCACGCGGTGTTCGATCACTTCGCGATCCCGATGCCGTCGACCGCGACACTCGAGGATGTCGGCGGGCGGTTCGTCAGCCGGCCGGTGCAGCTCAAGCTGTATCTGTGGTGCCGCGCGGCCGAGATCACGGCGGACCGCGCAGGTGTCGCGTGTGCCGGTGGGGTCGAGCCGGCTGCCCACGCGCTGCTGAAGATCGCGAGCGGTCTCGGTACGAACGTCATCAAGCCCGACCTCTCCGCGTTCATGGCGCAGCTCGATGCGCTGCACGCGGCCCCGGCGGCGTGCGCGGACGAGCGCGACGAGGAAGGCGTGCTCGATTGCTTCGACACCCACCCGTACAGCCCGCTGCGCGTGCGCGCACTGCTCGCGTTCGGGCGCCTGCAAGCTGGGGAGATCGACGCCGACGAGCTCGAGCGGATCGTCGAGGGCGACCTCGCCGTGATGGAGCCGACCTACCTCGAGGACAAGACGGAGGAGACCTCCGCGTTGATGAGGCGCGTGCTGTTCTGCGCCGGCGTGTGCGTGGCAGCGGCGAACGGAGAGATCGATCCGACCGAGCTGCGCGCGCTGCGTGCGTTGCTCGGAGCGAAGAACGTCGACATCCCCGATGACCTCACACGGATCAAGCAGGAGCTCGTCGACAAGCTCGTCGAGGCGCGCGACAAGGTTCCGTTCGCCGGGCGCGCCCAGCTCGTACAGCACGCGACGATCGTCGCGGCTGCGGACGGCCTCGTCGAGCCGCGCGAGCTCGCAGTGCTCTTCGATCTCGCCGAGGGTCTCGGTGTCGATCCGGTGGTGATCGACCACACGCTCGCGGGTGCCGCGGCGCCCATGGACTGAGTCTCATCGTCTCCCGATGTAGACGACGTGCCGGCGACCGCCGCTGCCGATCCGGTGCGTGGTGACCGCGAAGCCGGCCGCGGCGAGCCGCTTCGCGTACGGCGCGTCGGCGTCCTCGGACCACACGCCGAGCACGCCGCCCGGCGCGAGCGCGGCGCGCTGCTTGGCGAGCGCAGCATTCGAGTAGAACGGATCGTTGATGCTCTGGCTCGCGTGGTTCGGGCCCTCGTAGAGGTCGAGCACGATCGCGTCGAACGCGGCGGGCTTGCTCTTCGCGATCAGATCCGCGACATCGCCGAGCTCGACGTGCACGCGCGGATCGGCGACCGCGTTCGACGTCAGAGGAGCGAGCGCGCCCCTGCACCACTCGAGGATGATCGGGTTCAGCTCCGCGACGGTGACCGTGGCTTTCGGCGGCAAGAGCTCCAGCGCCGTCCTCAGTGTGATCCCCATGCCGAGACCACCGACGAGCACGCGCGGAGCAGGGTTGGTGTTCAGCGATGCCAGCGAGAGGCGCGAGAGCTCCTCCTCTGACGTTCGCGAGAAGCTGTTCATGAGGACGCGACCGTCGATCATGATCAGGAAGTCGGTCTCGCTGCGCTGTCGCAGCTCGAGGATGCCCTCGATGGTGTCGACGCTCGCGAGCGTGCGCCAGGGGCGGGTCACTCGCCGGAGTATGTCAGGTCATGGGTCACACCCGGCTCCCGAGCGTGGCCTTGATCGTCAGCTTTGCACCGCCGCGCAGGAGCGCGATCTCGACCTCCTCGCCGGGCCGCGAGGCGAGCGCTGCGCGCAGCGTATCCGGACCGGTGATCCGATCGCCCGCGATCTCGAGGACGATGTCGCCGACGATCAGTCCCGCCGCCGCACCCGGACCACCGTCGTCGAGGCTGGCGATCAAGGCGCCGTCATCGCGGCCCGCGGGATACGCGCCGACGCCGAGGTAGCCCTTGCGAATGCCGCCGTGCTTGATCAGCTCGTCGACGACACGGCGAATCGTGACGGTAGGAACCGCGATGTCGGCGCCGCGCAGGAGCGTGCGCGTGTTCATCCCGATCACCTTGCCGTCGGGATCGATCAGCGGTCCGCCGGCGAATCCGCGCGGGATCTGACGATCGGACTCGAGGTAGCGATCGAGCTTGCCGCCGTGCGGCGTCTCGACCTCGGGACCGAGCACGCCGATCGCGCGGAGCGATGCCCGCGCGGTCTTGCCGGGACGCCCGACGGCGAGCGCGAGGTTTCCAACGCCGAGTGTATCGAGCTCGCGAAACGTCGCGGGGGTGAGGCCGCCGCCGGCGATCTTCAGCACGGCGATGTCGGTACCGGCGTCGCGGCCGATGACCTCGGCGTCTCGTTGCTCGAGGTTGCCGTCGCCGGTCGCGATGCCGACCGTCGTGCGGTCGGGAGTGTGGAAGCTCGCGCTGATCACGAGCTCCGACGTCCAGGCGATGCCAGTGCCGCCGCCGTGACCGCGGGCGACATGGACGACTGAGGGAGATACCGAGGTGACAGCGGCCGCGAGCGCCTGATCGAGCGATTGCAGAGCGGGGAGAGCCATGTGGAACTCACTTTCTCGAAGTTCGAAGGGGACCGTTCCCGACGACTCTGCGCCGCGCCTGGAGCGCCGTACATCGGCCGAATAGCGAGGTTCTCGACGGTAATCGGCGAGGTCCGAGCGCGCTGCTAGCGATCCCGACAGCTGGTTCCTGCCCGTCCAGGCAGGGTTGACCTGGGCATTCTTCGTGTCCACATAGAACTCTAACGTTCGCGTGAGCTTCCGCTGTGGTGCCGCGCAGGACAGAGAAATCACCATGACCCGCAATCCAAACCTGCCCATCGTCGCGGTCAGTGCCCCCATCAAGGTGGCCCTCCTGACCGATGACCCGTTGCTCCGCACGGGCGTTTCCAGCCTGCTCGCGCAACTCGGATCGATCGAAGTGGTCGACCGTGATAGCGCCGAGGTCGCGCTGTGGGATGCCGGTGTCGACGCGACGAAGACGCTCGCGCGGCTCAGCGAGCTGCGCGGACTGTCGGTGCCCGTGGTCGCCGTCGTCGGCGACGCCTCCCATGTTGCCCCTGCCCTCGCGGCCGGAGCGCGCGGGGTCGTGCTGCGCGATCAGGTCGGGCCCGGCATCCACGCCGCACTCGCCGCTGTTCGCAGCGGCCTCACCGTGATGGACACCGCGCTCGCGTCGAGCCTCGTTCCCCAGACGCCCGTTCGCCCGGAAGGCACACCGGCCAAGGGACGTGGCGATCTGACCGAGCGCGAGAAGCAGGTCGTGCAGCTCCTGTCGGAAGGCCTGTCGAACAAGCTGATCGCGGATCGCCTCGGCATCAGCGACCACACGGCGAAGTTCCACGTCAACGGCGTGATGATGAAGCTCGGCGCTTCGACCCGGACCGAGGCCGTCGTCGAGGCGATGCGTCGCGGACTGGTCCGGCTGTAACCCAGCCGTACACGTCGAGGGAGACGAGACCGGTATCTCCGATCGTCACTCCCTCCCCGCCCAACAGCTCGCGCTGAATGGCTGCCCCGACCGGGTCGTGAATCGCGATCCGGCCGCGCAGCTTTCCGGCCTTTCCGATCACGCGCTGCCACGGCAGCTGATCCTCGGCCACGCTCGTCTTGAGCGCTGCGGCTGCGATCCGCGCACCACCGGGGATACCTGCGAGCTCGGCGACCTGCCCGTAGGTCGCGACGCGGCCCTTCGGGATCTTGCGGATCACGGCCTTCACCGCCTTGAAGAGCTGCCGGAGGTGCTCGGAGTCCGAGGACGCCACCACGGCGCCAGCCTACACTAGCCGGCAGATGCGGATCTCCGTCCTCTACTTCGCGGTGTTCCGGGAGAAGCTCGGTACCGACTCCGAGACGCTCGAGCTGGCCGACGGTGCGAAGGTCTCCGATGCGATCGCCGCGCTGGCGGCGAAGCACGCACCGATCGCGAAGCTCGCTGGAAAGTTCCGCGTCGCGGTGAACCAGGACTTCGCGCCCGAGGACCTCGCGCTCCACGAGAGCGACGAGCTCGCGCTGATCCCACCCGTTGCAGGCGGCGCCGGCGAGCGTCACGTGTTGATCTCGGGCGAGCCCATCTCGCTCGACCGGTGCCTCGCGGCCGTGGCCGGGCCGGGAATGGGAGGCATCGTCACCTTCACCGGGATGGTGCGCCGGCACAGCCGCGGCGTCACCGTCGAGCGGCTGGAGTACGAGGCCTATGGCTCGATGGCGCTGCGCGAGATGACGCGCCTGTGCGACGAGATCGAGGCAGAGCTGCCGGGCACTCGGCTCGCGGTCGAGCACCGCACGGGAACGCTGCAGATCGGCGACCTCGCGGTCGTGATCGCCGCCGCGGCTCCGCATCGCGCCGAGGCCTTCACGGCATGCCGCGCGATGATCGACCGCCTCAAGGACCGGGTCCCGATCTGGAAGAAAGAGATCAGCGACGACGGCACCGAGTGGGTCGGCCTCGGGCCCTGAGCAGCGCTATGCTCGGGGGATGAAGCGCGCGCTCGCCGTTGTCCTTCTCGCCGCCTGCAGCTCGCCGGCCACGAAGCCGGCGCTCGGCGAGCCGCCGTTCGAGACGTATGTCGCATCGTATCAGACGAAGGTCGGCGCATGGGCGATGGAGATCGACCCTGTGCTCCGCACGCCGCGCGCGATGTGGGGGTCGGCGCCATTCGAGTCGGCGGAGCGCTTCGTTCGCGATCACGCCACGCTGCTCGGCACCGACGAGCTCGTGCACGACGGCACCGTCAGCGATCCGACGCTGACCACGATCATGCTCGCGCAGCGCCATCGCGGAGTACCGGTGCTCGGTGCGCACGTCGGCCTCGCGGTCTCGCACGGCCGTCTCGTGCTCGCGCAAGGCGTGACCTATCAGATCACCGAGCTCGATCACGTGCCGAGCATCACCGAGCGCGACGCGGCGCTCGTCGCGGCCGCGGTGCTCAGCGCGCCGAAGAGCGGCGACCGCGATGTCGCGCGCCTCGTCGTGCTGCCCGAGCGCGGAGTCGGTACCGTGACCTTTCGCTTGATCTGGGAGGTCACCGCGTGGCGCGGCTTCGATCAGGCGGTCGTCTATGTCGACGCGCAGACCGGCTCGGTCGTCTCTGCCTACGACGCGAACCGCTACGAGTACGCGGGCAAGGCGACGAATCACGTCGATCAGCGCACGGTCGGCGACGAGGTCGTCCAGCTCCCCGCCGCGCACATGCGCCTGCACTCGATGCGCGGTGCAACGATGACCGATGCCGAGGGCGAGTTCGCGTTCAACGGCGAGGCCGGCCCGCTGATGGTCAACGCGAATCTTCAGGGCGAGTACGTGCATCTGCACAACGCTGGCGGGCCGGAGGCGTCGTTCGTCGGGATGATGCGTCCCGAGCGAGAGTACGCGCTGGAGTGGACCGAGGCGCGCTCGACCCCCGAGGAGCGCGACGTGTTCCGCGGCGTGAACACCACGAACCGCTTCGTCTCGACGGTGTTTCCCGACAACGCGTGGATCGCGACGCCGTTGCCGGCCAACGTCAATCTGCCGCGCACGTGCAACGCGTTCTGGAACGGAACCTCGATCAACTTCTTCGTCGAGGGCAACGGCTGCAACAACTCCGGTCGCATCTTCGACGTCGTCGCGCACGAGTGGGGGCATGGCCTCGACCAGCACTTGCCCGGCCTCGCGATCGACGGCGCACTCGGCGAGTTCATCGGCGACGAGATCAGCTTCGTGCAGACGAACTCACCGCTCATCGGCCCCGGCTTCCTCACCGATGGCCGCCCCGCGCGCGACCTCGATGACCCCGAGTACCAGTGCTTCGATCCGAAGAAGCGCGGCGTACACGCCGGCGGACACTTGCTCGGGGCCGTGATGTTCGACGTGTTCACCGACCTCCAGCGCATCGGCTTCACGGGTGAGCCGCTCAAGCGCCTGATGCTCCGGCCGATCGCGCTCGCGCAGACCCGGGCGGAGTGGTACCGGTCGATGCTCGCGGTCGACGACGACGATGGCAACCTCGAGAACGGCACGCCGCACGAGTGCCTGATCTACAACCAGTTCAAGCTGCACAGCTGCGGCGGTACGCGCTGGCCCGGGATCCCCGAGAAGGATCCGCCGTACTGCAACAACGGCGGTTAAGCCGTCGTGCGCTTCAGGAACACGCGGGCGCTGATCCAGACCTTCTTCGCGGCCTCGGGCGTGAGGCCGAGCGCCTCGGCGGTCTCCTCGAACGACAGGCCGCCGAAGTAGCGCAGCTCGACGAGCCGCGCCTGCTGCTCGTCGTGCTTTGCGAGCTGATCGAGGGCGCTGTTCAGCGCAACGAGCGCGAACGTGTTGCCCGGGAGATCATCGGCGAGCGTGACGAACGTGTTCGCGCCGGTCTTGCGCTGGCGATCGGCGAGGATCTGTCGCATCGCACTCGCCGCCGCGAGAAAGAACGCCATGCGGTTCTGCCAGACGACGCCGGAGTGCTCGGCGAGACGCACGAACGCGCGGTGAAGCTGACCGGTGACACTGAATGCATCGCCGCGAAGCTCGTTGTTCGCGATCCGCAACAGCTCCTCGTTCAGCTCCGTGTGCCCGATCATCGCGTCTCGGGACCGCCACTGCCGGCGCCGGCCGCGGAGCCTGCGGGGGCCTCGGCGTTCGGTGGCATCGCCGCGGAGCCGTTGAAGCTCGCCGATCCGGATCCGGCGCTGCCGTCGGCGGAGGGCGTGGGCTGCGGCGGCTGCTCGACCGCCGCGTCGGCGGGCGGCGGCACGGGAGCCGGCGGAGGCGGTGGGTTCGGAGCGGGAGCCGCGGAACCGCCACGCAGCGTCTCGTCGGCAGGCTGCACGGTCAGGTTCGGACGCGAGTTGCCGCCGCCACCGGGGTTGTCCATGTTCGCGGACTTCACGGCGGGGCCGCAGAACTGCGCGAGCCGCTTCATCGTCTTGAACTTGCCGTCGAGCTTGATGTGGAACAGGTTGTCGGGCCCGATCGACGCGCCGGTCGTGGTGAGCGCCGCGTAGGTCTTCGGCTCGCGCTTCTGGAGTCCGTCGGAGCCCTTGAAGCGGAGGCAGCCGGCCACGTCGGAATCGCCGAACTCCTGGTCGAGGGTCAGCGCGAAGTCGACGTGCAGCTCGCCGTCGGCAGACTTCGCCTCGAACTTGTCGAGCTCGAGCTGGCCGTCGCCGATCTTCACGTGCGCGAGCATCTGTTCGACGTTGATCTTTCCGAACTCGATGCCCTCGCCCGCGAAGGCCTGGTTGCGCGCGTTGCTGAGCTTGGGCTTCAGCTTGGTCTTGCCGTCGCCGAACGTGCAGCCCGTCGGGCACTCGAACGCGACCTCGCCGCTGGCCTTCGTCCAGTCGGGGCCCGTCTTGCCGTTCTTCAGCTTCTCGATCGGGAGGTCGAGCTTGAACTCGAGCTCGAGCTTGCCGGACATCGGGAGGCCGATGATCTCCTTCATCGGCATGTTACCGGCCGGGAGATCGATGCCGGACATATCGACCTGGGTGCGGGTCTTGCCGATCGAGATCGTGCCCTTCAGGTGCCCCGACGCGATCTTCGCGTCGATGCGAACCTTCGCCGTCGACTTGATCAGTGCGAGGATGCCGAGGTCGATCTCCAGCTTCTCGATGTAGAGGACCGACGGAACGTCCTCGGCCTTCGCGGGACGGGTGCGGAGCGTGACGGCGTTGAAGTAGACACGGCCGGGAA